>NZ_JBCOAQ010000001.1:0-182154 GCF_040226735.1 Intestinimonas sp. RTP31139st1_F5_RTP31139_211217
GTCTACACAGTGCTTTTTACTCTGTTTCGCTTAAAATTTTCTTGCATCACCTACTTGACTTCATACCATTGGACTTTCGAGAGCAGTATAGCACAAATCAGACGAATCGCAACGCTTGGATATCAGACAGCCAGAAGAAGCCTATTCCCAGCGGTAGTTCCGGACCGCACCCAGGATCGTTCCAAGGCACAAAAACTCGTCATGTGCCCCAACTGTGAGTGTTTTGAACTCCGTATTCAGAGACATCAGTTTACACGTGCCCCGCCTGCAGCAGAACTTCCGGAGAAAACCCTCCTGATTCAGAGAGAAGACGCCGAGCTGATTCTGCTCTGCGGCTTTGTGCGTTACGGCCAAGAGGGTACCTGGGGAATAGGCGGGCTCCAGAGCGGTATCCACCACCGTGATCACATAGTCGGCCTCTCGTGTGATGGTACAGACAGGCGCAGATAGGGTGCGGAAGGAGAGACTGTCCATATAAAAGCCGCGTTCACCCCAGGCCACAGGCGTATAACACAGCAGCCTCCGCTCGAGCAGGGAGTTTTTCTGCTTGGAGGACTGGCGGGCAAGCGCACGTGTGATCCATTCGATTGTCTGCTTATTATGCTCGTCAAGTTGGCGAAAAAGATCAAAAAGCTCGCCCTCGCGCTCGGACAGCATCAAAAGTCCCTGCGATTCCACATAAGCGCCTATGCTGCAGCCGACAGGGATCTCGTCGTCGATCAGATAGTGGGAAGGCACATGAAACAATGTACTGAGCCGATCAATGATTTTCAGAGAGGGACTCAGCGTCTGGCCGGAAAAGATCTTATTCAAGGTCCCTACCGGAAGGCTGGTACGCTGGGCGATCTCTAAAGTCGTAAGTTTTTCTTTATGCTTAAGGTAGCTCAACTTTTTTGACAAAGACATTCTGTCACCTGATTCAATGGGAATTGACCAGAGATGGTAAAATACACGATAAAAAGTGTAAATCCTTTCTATTTTCTTGACAAACAAATAAAAATACAGCATATTGGGGGAGCGGCAACGAGATCCACAAAATAGAGGGTCCCAGTGCTGTAAAACGTATTGCAATACGAGAGCCGGACTCACTTATCACTTATCTAAAGTATAGCACATTTATGAGAGACTGTGTTTGCTTACGCCAAAATAAGTAATGAGCAAGACGTTTTTAGTAAAAGGAGAGAGAGAAAGTTGAAGAGGATGAATCCGAGCTTCCGCGTATGCCAAGAGAGTGCCGCCGGTATCCCCATGTTCGGAATCCGGTGTGGGGACGGCACCCACGCCAGAGGAATATCCACGGACTATCAGGAGGTGTACCGACTGGCCCAGACCTGCAACCGGTGCCGGCTCTCCCCGGTCCATTTAATGGATGTGGTTGAGGATTTTCGCCGTTCCTGAGGGAGATATTCCGCCAAAAATCGGAAAAGGACTGTTTTAAGAGAATTTGGGCTTGCCAATCCTTCGCGCAGAGGTTAAAATATTAGACTGCACATAATGAGAGTGAACGCGCGAAGTGAGCGGAGGATTGGAATGGACCGGACGATGGAGATGATCCTTTCCCGGGTGCAGAAGCCTGCACGCTATACCGGGGGGGAGTACAATGCGGTGGTAAAGGACCGCAAACAGGTTGATACCCGTGTAGCGCTCTGCTTCCCGGACACCTATGAGATCGGTATGTCCAATCTGGGGATACGGATTCTCTATGGCCTGATGAATGAACTGGAGGGCGTCTGGTGTGAGCGAGTGTTCGCCCCATGGGGGGACATGGAGGATGAGATGCGCCGCGAAGGGCTGCCGCTCTATGGCCTGGAGAGCGGAGATCCCATCGCAGACTTCGACGTCATTGGTTTTTCACTGGGCTATGAGATGGCCTATACCAATGTCCTCAATATGTTGGACTTGGCTGGGCTGCCTCTGCGGTCTGAGGACAGAGACGAGGACATGCCCCTGATTATAGCGGGAGGGACATGCGCCTATAATCCGGAGCCGCTGGCTCCCTTTGTCGATATCTTTTCCCTGGGAGAGGGGGAAGATGTGACCGTGGAGCTCATCGCCCTCTCACGGCGGGCACGCCGCGAGGGCTGGCAGCGCTGTGAGCTCCTGGCAGCCGCTGCACGGATTCCGGGCCTCTACGTCCCCTCCCTTTATCGCGTCACCTATCGGGAGGACGGCGCGGTGTCGTCCGTTACGCCGCTGGAAGGCGCGCCGGAGCTGGTCACCAAACGGATCGTCCAGGATCTGAACCAATCCTATTTTCCAGTCAAAACCATTGTCCCCTCTACGGAGATCGTACACGACAGGGTGATGCTGGAGGTGTTTCGGGGCTGTATCCGGGGCTGCCGGTTCTGCCAAGCGGGGTATGCGTACCGGCCTGTACGGTCAAAGGACCCCGCGCTTCTGGTGGAGCAGGGGATCGCGGCCTGTAAGGATTCAGGCTATCAGGAGATGACGCTTTCAAGCCTGTCCACCAGTGATTATCGCCCCTTGGAACGCCTCTGCGACGGCCTTCTGGAATGGTGTGAACCCAACTTGGTTTCGATGTCGCTCCCCTCTCTGCGGGCGGACAATTTTTCTATGGGGCTCATGGAGCGGCTCCAGCATGTCCGCAAGAGTGGTCTCACCTTCGCGCCGGAGGCGGGCACACAGCGCCTGCGGGACGCCATCAACAAAAATGTCACAGAGGCGGATCTGATAAAATCCTGCCGGACGGCGTTTTCCGGCGGCTGGAACTCGGTAAAGCTGTACTTTATGCTTGGACTCCCCACCGAGACGGACGAGGATGTGCTGGGGATCGCGGAGCTGGCAAAAAAAGTGCTCCAGCTCTGGCGTGAAACGGCGCCCGACAAGCGCAGGGGCTGCCGGATTACTGTGTCCACGGCCTGCTTCGTGCCCAAACCTCATACTGCTTTTCAGTGGGAACCCCAGGTGACACGGGAGGAATACCTCCGTCGGGTGAAGCTTCTTCGGGACAATATGCGGGACAAATCCATCGTCTATCACTGGCATGACCCGGACACCTCCTTTCTGGAGGCGGTTTTCTCCCGGGGGGACCGCAGGCTGGCCGACGCACTGGAAGCGGCATGGCGGGATGGGGCTAAATTTGACTCCTGGAGCGAGTACTTCTCCTTGGACCGCTGGATGTGTGCCTTTGAGGCCTGCGGTCTGGACCCGGCGTTCTATGCAAATCGCGCGCGGGAGAAGGATGAGGTGCTGCCCTGGTCACGGGTCTCCACCGGTGTGCGTCCAGAGTTCCTGTGGAAGGAGAGGGAGGCGGCTTATCAGGCCGTGATCACCCCGGATTGCCGCAGGCAGTGCACCGGCTGCGGGGCAAATCTTCTGTTGGAGAAGGGGAGGGTGTGCGATGCCTGACCAGCGGATTCAGTTTGTCAAAACGGGGCGGGCCTGCTATATTTCTCACCTGGACCTGATGCGGACCTTCCAGCGGGCTTTCCTGCGGGCGGGAATCCATATCCGCCATACGGAGGGCTTCAACCCGCACGCATATGTATCCATTCCACTTCCGCTCTCCGTGGGCTTTTCCAGCCAGTGTGAGATTCTGGAGTTCGGGCTTCCGGAGGGGGCGGACATGGAGGCGGTGCCTTGGCGGCTCACCAGGGTGCTTCCGGAGGGAATTACGGTCACTAAATGTTATGACGCGGAGCGACCCTACAAGGAATTGTGTTATGTCAACTATATCATCACTCTGGAGTATGATGCCGGCGCTCCGGTGGGGGCGGAAAACACGATCCGGGCGCTGCTGGGCCGAGAGAGCCTGGTGGTCAGCAAAAAATCCAAGAAGGCCAAGAGCGGGCAGACACAGGTGGACCTCATTCCGCTGATTCAGCGGGTGGATTACGAGGGGCGACGGGATTCCATCGTGCTGGACACCATTCTGCGCGCCCAGAATCCGGGACTAAATCCGGCGTTGATTGTGGCGGCGATCCGGGAACAATGCCCGGAAATGGCGCCCGATTATGTCAGCTATCACCGCAAGCAAGTGCTGGATAGAGATCTGAGGCCTTATGAATAAGAAGACAGCCGGGCGTTGCCGTCCGGCTGTCTTCTTATTTATAAACAGGAGCCTCCCGGTTCGAAGGGTTCCCAGGGGAAGCCGCCCCGGGGGATGACGGAACCGCCTGAGGGCGTCTGAGGGGCTGTGGGACACAGTGCTCCGTGAATATCGCGGTAGAGAAAAACATCGTAGAGCCGTGTGAGCGCGTTCCAAGTCTGTTTTTCCATCGTGCCGGTCTCCGGAAGGCCCGCGCGCCCTTGGAGCCATATCACATTGCGGACAGAAGCCCCTGTGTGCAGCGCGTTGACAGGGGCGGGCTCGATCTCTTCAATCACTTGGGAAAGCGCCAAGAACATGGCCTGAACGAGACACATGTGGACACAGCACTGGCCTGCCCGCACTTCAAAGGCCTGCTCCCGGAAAGCGCGGACGGGCCGTGGCGGCATGACGGAGGGGAGTGCGCTCCGGTAGGCGGCGGCAATGGCATCCCATGTGTCGTTGTCCACCCGACCTGTGATGGGCATCCCGGCGGACTGTTGGAAGCGCATGACCGCTTCCAAGGTCACTTCACCGAAAACACCGTCCGGGATGGGGCAGGGGAGGCCGGGCGCACAGCGGGAAAGCGTCCGCAGCATGGTTTGAAGGCTCCGAATCGGGAGCCCCAGATAATCTCGTTCCGGACGCATCAGCGATCACTCCTCTCCGTATCCCGGTCGCCCAGCCCCAACTCACGACCGGGATATTGGGTCTGGCGGGTACTTAGGGCGAAGACTTCCGGGGCGTTTCCCAACCCCTGAAGCTCGGCGGGAAACAGGATATCCTGGGATAGGACAGTGGTGTCGATCCCGTCATAGGCATTGTAGAGACTGTTCCAGGTCTCAGCATTCACCCGACCCGTGGCAGGCAACCCCTGAGAGACCTGGAACGCCTGGACAGCCTGCTCTGTCTGGGGGCCGAAAATGCCATCCAAAGTTAAAAATGGAATGGAAGAATCAAACTGGGCCAAAATGGAGAGAAGGTATTGCAAAAGCAGAACGGATTCTCCTCCGGGTCCGTTGGCATCAGCGCCATCAACCGAAAAGTTGAATCCAAAGAACCGCTGCCCCTCGCTGACCAGTTCAGAGAGCCCGGATACACCCACATAGAGGAACACCAACTTATACCAAGTGACCTTCCCCACCACACCGTCCACCGGAAGGTTGAAAATCTGCTGAAACTGCCGGACAGCACGTTCCGTCTGGGGACCGAAAATGGCATCCACCGGAGAGATCTTGGGAATAGCGGGATAATTTTGGCTGATGCGGTTGAGTTCAGCTTGGATTACGCCGACCTCAGGGCCCCGCGAGCCCAGGCGGAGCGGAGTACCCGGGTAAGAGGTACGGACATCTTGTACCGGGGCATCCATGACAAGCTCGATATCGTCTCCGTAATAACGGCGCAGAATGGATACGCTGTCCAGCCCCTGGAGGGCGAGCTCCTGGCTGCCCCATTGGGAGAGGCCGTCACAGGTGGTAGTGGTCCCGTTGCAGAATTTGGCCGACAGAGGTTCTGCATAGCCCTGGCGGCGGATGTAGTCGTCGAAAAGCTCATCCACGATGCGTTCAATGTTCTCAAAAATATTTCTGCCCCGGATAAATTTTTGATCCATAGCAGTTGTTGAGGTAATCTGAAAGGGATAGCCGCGGCTGGGGTAGTATTCGGTATAGACCCGATTCAGGGCGAACGAGACCTGGGCTAAAATATTGGCCCGGAGCGCGGATGGTTCCCATGTGGGGTAGATTTCACTGGAGGCCACATTTTTGATATAGTCCGGGAAGGTGACGGTGACGTTTTCCGCATTCTGCCCGGGCGCGCCCAAATGGACGGTGATATATCTGGGGATATAAGGGGTGATCGTAACGGGCATGATAGTTCTCCTTTACAGCGGCTGGGAGGTAAGGTGGACAATGCGGGTCATATCCCGCTGTTCCGGGAACTCGGGCAACGGGAGCAGCTCGGCATCCTGCAAGGTCTCCACGCCGGAAAAAATTTGGACGTTCTCCATATGCAGCATCTGAAAATCAGGATGCTCCACCCAGAGGTCGCATAGGGTATAGGGCGCTGCGGTGCCCGGATGCTCACTCTCTGCGGCAGGAGGCGTGGGGAGTGTAACGGGCTGGGTATGACCGCTCTCATCGGTGACCCGCAGGGCGACAAGCAGATGCTTCCCACCTGCGGAGGGATGGGTGACGGCAACGGTGGCTCCGGTGACGGGGATCTGTGCCCGGGACGTATAGGCCCGGACGACGACGGTTCCTTGTTCTGCCACGGCGATTCCTCCTTCTGATAATCCAGTTTATGCAAATGAGAAGGAAGGATTGCAAGAAATGCGGTAATTTGATATACTATTCCACACGGAACCCAAGATAAGGAGCTTGTTATGAAAAAAAGAGTCATTGCGGTGGTGGCGGCCTCCGCCGTTACGTTGTGTACGGCGGTGACGATCGCCGTAGGGGGGACTGCTGGGGACCCGATGCTGTCAAAAAGCTATATCGATGGGGCGTATACAGTTCAAACGATTTCCAAGGCGGAAGAGAAGATCACGTTGCGCCACGACACGCTGTATCAGAGCGCCGAGGAAACACTGAAGGCCAAAAATGATGATTACCTGACCCGTGGGGGGCTGGTTACAGGAGATGGGACTTATCAGGCGGCATTCTCTGATCTACGGGTAAAGGAGGGAGATACGGTCCGAATCGAGACGGGCTCCGGATTCTTGCTCTTGGCGGGAGATGTGGAGCTGAGCTGTACTGGAAACAAGACCATAGATCTCTCTAACGGCTGGGAGAAGGGAAACGGCGCGCTAACAGCCGGACGGCGCTATCTGGTGGTGGAGGATACAGTGGCGGTCCTCACGGTAACCTCACCTACGGCGGTTCTATCACTGGAGGGGTATTATACGCTTACGGAGAGCAGCGCCACCGATTATAACGCCTTGGCGGACGGGCTCAAAGCGCTGGGACTTTTCAAAGGCAGTGATACAGGATACGGCTTCGGCTATGATTTGGAGGCCAAACCCACTCGCATCCAAGCGCTTATCATGTTCTTGCGTCTCATTGGAGAGGAGCAGGCGGCGCTCTCCACGACCGCTGCCTGCCCGTTTACCGATGTGCCCGCCTGGTGCCAGCCTTATGTGGCCTATGCCTATGAACAGGGTCTCACAAAAGGGGTGGATGACGCGGCCATGCTTTTTGGAACGGCAGATTACGTGACAGCGGGACAGTATGTCACCTTTATCCTCCGGGCGTTGGGCTATCAGGACTCCGGAGACACCCCCGACTTTACGTGGGATACTGCCTTGCAGCGGGGAATGGACTTGGGGATTCTGACGGCCGGAGAATACAAAATGTTGATGGAAGAGCCGTTCCTGCGGGCACAGGTGGCCTATCTTTCTTACTTTGCGCTGGAGCATACCTACAAGGACCGTGCGGAGACCTTGCAGACGCAGTTGACCACCAGCGGCGTCTTGGATGCCGCCGACGTTGCGGCGGTGCGTGGAGGCATAGACGTATCACGCCTCACCTAATTTATAGGCGCGCCTGAACCAACTATCTCCTGATGCATAAGATGGGGTGAGGCCGGAAAACAACCGGTCCACCATTTTTAATCAGGAGGTACTTCGTTATGGGGTGCAATAACGGTTGTGGCTGGGGCGGCGGTAGCTGCCTGTGGATTCTCGTCATCATTATTGTCCTGTGCTGCTGCTGCGGCGGCTGGGGCGGCAATTGGGGCAGCGGTTGCAATAATGGCTGTGGCTGCAACAGCGGCTGCGGTTGTAACGGCGGCTGTGGCTGTAACGCTTGCTGAGCCGGGACATACCATAGAGCGGAAAGAGGGCGGGACTTGTGTCCCGCCCTCTTTCGAAAAAATACGAGGTTTCAAAAAAAGTTCTTGCATTCTTTACGCGAATGTGGTAATATAATCTAGCTGTCAGGAATACAAAGAGTCCAAAACAGTATGCGGCTGTAGCTCAGCTGGATAGAGTGACTGGCTACGAACCAGTAGGTCGGGGGTTCGAATCCCTTCAGCCGTACCACAAAAAGCCGTGAAATCATTGGTTTCACGGCTTTTTTATAATCTCTTTAGAAAGTTAGCGGGGCCGCAGCTCACCCGTTTCCGCGCCATTTTGCAAAAAGGCTCCCCGCCCGGTTCGCATCCAGGCAACACGCACGAGGTGGTTCGCATCCCTTTTGTGCAGTTTATCAAGGTAGTTTGTCGCTTGAGCGATCGATGGGTTTGGGCTGGAGTTCCTGTTGTCATCCATTCAAATCTAAAATATGTGTAAAGCAAAAGATACGCCCACTTCTGGGCGTATCTTTAATATTTATAATGAAGCTTTAATACGTACCCATCCGATTGATATAGTCACAAATCAAATTTGCGGCAGCGTCCTCACCAATCGAGGCATCAATGCACAATTCGTAGCCGTGCGGGTCTCCCCATTCCTGACCGGAAACACTTTTATAATAGGAAGCCCTGGCATTGTCAGAGCGAACGATGCTTTTTCGCGCAGCGTCTGGGCTGTCTCCGTACATTTCCATTACTTTATTTGCACGGTAATCCTTGGGGGCATAGATAAAGACGCGCACTACATTCTGATAATTCCGTAACACATAATCCGCCGAACGACCAATAATAACACAGGCCCCCGCGTCTGCAATCTGGCGGATCGCCTTGCCCTGTGCCGAAATCGCACGCTCAACAGGATCGGACGAGAGGTAAAGTTCGCGCATCACGACATTTTCATCCGAATTGATCCCGGAGATAAATTCCCTTGCCAAGCCACTTTCTTGGGCGGCAATCGCCACAAGCTCTTTATAATAACACGGAACATTCAGCTTTTTAGCGACCAGTTGACCGATCTGCTTTCCAGCAGAGCCGTGTTCCCTGGCAATCGTGATGATCACCCCCCGACGGGAGAACTGGATTTCCGCCACAGACTCTTTCTTCCTGCTTTCGTGTGACAGTTCTTTCCACACATGGACCATGACAGTAGCAGTGACCAAAATAGCCAGTATATCGGCAATGGGCGCAGCCCAAAAGATGCCTGTAACGCCCAAAGCAACCGGGATCAACAGGGATAGTACGATCAGCAGCGCATCACGCAAAATAGACAGCGGAGCAGCAGCTTTGGCTTTGCCGATGGATTGCAGGAAGATAGCGCATACTTTCTGGACACAGGTAAACAGGATTAGGGCCAGATAAATTCTTAGACACAGCACGGCAAACTCGAAATAGGCCGGGTCATTTGCCGCCCCAAACATACGGATAAACACGCCGGGGAGAAGTTCGAACAGCGCGGTGAAGATCAGACCAACAATGGCGGTCCACTTTATCATCAATTTCAACAGTTGCCGTACACGGTCGTAATTTTTCGCGCCGTAGTTATAACCGACTATCGGCTGTGCGCCGGCAGCAATACCAATCGCAATATTCAGCACGATCTGGAAAAGTTTCATAATGACAACAAATGCCGCCAGAGGAATATCCGCACCGTAGATCGATTGAGCGCCATATTTTACCAATAGGATATTATTCACTACTGTGATGATCACAATGGACAACTGGGCCAAAAGGCTGGATGTTCCCAGCGCCATGACCGACCTCAAAAGGGACGCCTTCGGCTTAAAGCTGGCAGCACTCATTTTAAAGGTCTTTGGGTGCCTCAAATATGCAGCACAGATAAGGAAACTGATAAACTGGCCGAGGATAGTTGCCCATGCTGCGCCCTTGATGCCCATGTCCAGCACAAAAATTGCCAAAGGATCACCAATAATATTGATGATCGCGCCGGTGAGCATCGCCGCCATAGCATATTTGGGGCTGCCATCTGTCCGGATTATGGACGCAAGAGTATTCTGCGTCATAGCAAGGGGCATCATAGCAAAAATAATCATTCCATAGTCATGAGCCATTTGAATATTGGCATCTGTTGCGCCAATCAGCCGGAGCAATCCATCTCCCCACAGGTAGGCAATGGCAATCACGGCCAAGCCGGAAAGAAAGGAACTTAAAATAGCTCCGCCAGCGCTTCTGTGAATTTCTTTTGTCTCACCACGCCCCAGAGAAACACTCAGAGCAGCGGCGGCTCCATCACCAAAGAATAGGCTCAGGCCCCAGCCGATTACCGTAATTAGGGAAATTACGCCAGTAGCGGCGTTGCCAAGATACCCAACGCCGTTTCCAACAAATATCTGATCCACGATATTGTAAAGGCATGAGATCATGGGGGAACAGATACACGGGATTGCGAATTTTCGCAAAAGGGTTCCTACTTTTTCTGTTCCAAGATAATTACTGTTTTCCATGATGACCTCCTTGGTTTAGGCAAAAAAACAGCACACGCAAACGCATGTGCTGTAAGTAAACAACTAACAACACGCTGCGCATCCGTACCGTAATCAGACTTACGCGCAAATGCGCTGCATGTGTCGTCAATTGCCTATTAGATTTATCAAAGTATAACACAGTCTTGTAAACTGTTCAAAGCACTTTTTGCATAAAGTTTGACACATATATGTGTAGTGCATTTTTAACAAACCATTCGGAGGCAAATTACTTTTTCTTTATCGCGAAAACGCAAGAAAAAAGCGGCAGGACCGGAAAACGTTTCGCCGCAGGCCCTTGGGGCGCGCATCCTTTTTGTCGTCACAAAACAGCTCGTCACAAGCGACATAACGCTTGCGACGAGCTGTTTTATATCATGGGAAAGCCGAGCACGCATTCGTTTTGCCGCTTACGAGTCCTCTTCGCCCAGCAGAGCCCGCTGCGCTGGGCTCCGGTTTGGCTTGGGAGTGGACCTGGGCACCTGTCTCTTTTTTGGCAGGGCAGAACAGGCCGGAGCAGGTGTGATAGTACTTGCTCCGCGCTGTTTCCCCTGGCGGTGAAATCATGCAGAAATGCCCCTGCATCACAATAGCCGGCAGAAGGTCGGACACGGCAGGCAGGCGGGTGGGGAACGAATCGAGTCACTCCGGGAGCAGTTTGGAAGTCTGCCTGTGGGGGATTGCCGCCGGATCGATGCCCAGCTTGTTCATTTTTTTATAGAGTGCGCTGCGGTGGATTCCCAGTTCTTCCGCTGTGCGCTGGCAGTTGCCTCCTTTATCGCGTAAAACGGCTAGAATGACTTCACGTTCATAGTCATTCATCAACTCGGCCAACTGCTTCCTGGAATCCATGAGCAGGGAGTCTTTCGGCAGGGACATTTTACCGGGCAGATCTGTTAAGTCAATGGTGAAGCCATCACAGGTAGCATAGGCGCCTTTGATCACGTTATCAAGCTCGCGCACGTTGCCGGGCCACTGGTAGCTGACAAAGCAACGCTTCACCTCCGGGGAGAGAACGGTTGTACGCTGAAATTCCTGGTTGAGCTGAGAGAGAAAATGGTTGGACAGATCCAGAATATCTCCCCGGCGTTCACGCAGAGAAGGTATTTCGATGTTGATGACGTTGAGGCGATAATAGAGGTCTTCACGGAAATCGCCTGACTCGATGAGCTTGGGAAGGTTTTGTCTTGTGGCGGAGATGACCCGCACATCCACAGGAACAGGACCGGATCCCCCTACGGGCTCCACTTCACTCTCCTGAAGGGTGCGGAGGATTTTGGCCTGCATATTAAGAGGCATATCTCCGATCTCATCCAGAAAGAGAGTGCCGCCATTGGCCAGTTGGAATTTACCGGACTTCCCGCCTTTCCGCGCACCAGTAAAGGCTCCGTCCGCATAGCCAAACAGCTCGGATTCCAGAAGCTCACTGGGGATCGCGGCACAGTTGATACTGACCATGGGCTTATCCGCACGATTGCTGGCGTTGTGAATGGCGCGGGCAAAAAGCTCTTTGCCTGTACCCGTCTCCCCGGTGAGCAAAACAGCAAAATCCGTCCAGGCGGCCTTCAGGCCTAATCGTTTTTTCTCCAGAAAGGCTTCACTGGTCCCGACGATGGAGTCAAAGCTGATTTTGCAGTTACCTGCTTTTCGGTATTCCTCTTTATAAAATTCCAACTCTGCGTATTCGCTCATGAGGCGCTTGGCGGAGTCCAGCGTTTGGAGCCGAAATTTTACCTGGGCCACACCGGCCACTGCCCGGTCCTCGCTGTCACATACACAGGAGCGGCTGACCAAGAGAAAATTGTTGTCATTTTCTTTGCTCTCCCCGGGTAAAAACTTGTGGAGGGCCAGTTCCTCGCGATATCGACGATTTACGATATCGACCATTTTGGAATTGCTGATGGTTTTTTGGATCGGGTAGCCTACGATCTCATCTCTGGGTTTTCCCAGAAAGTCACAGTATTGGTCGTTGATATCTGTCACGATGCCGTCTCGGTCCACAACGATAAAGCCGTCGTCAGTCATCCGGAGAATTTCATCAAAGATGTATTTATAGCGCGCGATGCCCTGTTCCGGCATACCGGCTCTCTCCTTTCCAACATGGAACTTCCTTTCCGAGAAATACATTGTATCATAAAAACGTGGGGAAACCGCCGGTTCAGATAATTAATTTTCTGAACCGGCGGTTTTCGTTCTGTTTTTCGTAAGCTTTGCCCGTTGGACTTATTTTAGCAGCTCGCGTGCGATGACAACCTTCTGGATCTCAGAGGTTCCCTCGTAGATGGGGACGATACGGGCGTCGCGGTACATGCGTTCGATGGGGTAGTCACGCATATAGCCGTAGCCGCCATGGATCTGAAGCGCCTTATTCGTTACCCATACAGCGTTTTCAGAGGCATAATACTTGCACATGGCGGCCAGCTTGGAGAGTGGCTCTCCGCTGTCGGCGGCACAAGCGGCCTCAAAGACCAGCGCGCGTGCGGCTTCAGTGCGGGTGGCCATGTCGGCCAGATACCACTGAAGGCCCTGGAGCTTGGCGATGGGCTTGCCAAACTGGACGCGCTCACCCATGTATTTGATGGTGGCCTCGATCGCCGCATCAGCGATGCCAAGCCCCTGAGCGGCCATGCCGATGCGGCCGCCGTCCAGAGCCTTCATGGCAATCCTGAACCCGTCGCCCTCCTTGCCGATGAGATTAGCGCGGGGGACCCGGCAGTCTTCAAAGATGAGCTCGGAAATGTCAGCACCGCGGATGCCAAGCTTCTCTTCCCGCTTGCCAATGGTGAAGCCGGGGGTGCCACGGTCCACCACGATGGCGGACATACCCTTGGTGCCCTTCTCGGGCTCGGTAAGAGCAATTACCACGACATAATCGCCCTCGGTGGGGCCCATGTTGGAAATAAAGCACTTATTGCCATTGATGATATAGTCGTCGCCATCCACTACAGCTTTGGTTTTGGCGGCGGCGGCATCAGAGCCGGCTCCGGGCTCCGTGAGTGCGAAGGCGCCGATTTTTCCCTCCACAGCGGCGGTGAGGTACTTTTGCTTCTGCGCTTCGCTGCCGTGTTCCAGAAAGATGTCATTTACCAAAGTGTGAACGGCAATGACCTCTGCGGTGCTGGCGCACTGCTTGGCCAGTTCGCTGACCACCAGCACCTTGCACACGGTATCCAGTTCGGGACCGCCGTAGGCCTCGGGGACATTGAGGGCGGTGAAACCGATTTCCGCCATTTTCTCGATGATCTCCTTGGGAATACGCTCCTCCTGGTCGATTTTCGCGGCGATAGGGGCCAGCTCACTCTGGGCAAAGTCCCGGGCCAGCTGCTGGATGGTGGCTTGATCTTCTGTCAGATGAAATGTCATGGCTATATTCCTTTCCGCTGGCTTACAGCTTTTCGATGTAAACTACTTTGGAATCGACAAGCTTCTGAATGTCCTCATCGGTATATCCGTGCTCCTTCAGGATTTCAGCAGAGTGCTCGCCGACTAAGGGGGCCTGCCGTTCCATGGTGGGGGCGATGTCCTCGATGCGGGCGGGTTCGGTGGTGGCAAACCGAATGGGAGTCATCGGCTGCTTGGTCACAGTGCCATCCCGGTTTTCTACGGGAATGATATACATGTTCTCCAGCGCCTGGGGGTCATCCAGAACCTCCTTGATGTGCTGAACTCGGTCATAGGCGATATCGGCCCGAGCAAACATGGCGGCGATCTCGTCCATGGTGTGCTTGGCAAACTCTGCGCTGAGAATCTCCACCAGCTCGGAACTGTGTGCCTTGGCAGCGGCGGCGGTGCAGTACCGTGGATCGCCAACCAGGTCATTGCGACCTAGCTCCTTCATAAGCGCATCGTTGTAGCGGTCGGGTTCCAGAATGCTCATGTAGAACCACTTGTCGTCAGCACTCTTAAACGTGTCCATGACGGGGGAGCCGGGGTTCAGGCGGGTCTTGGGGTACTCGTCGCCGTACTGGGTGGAGACCATGCCTGCGCTTTCACTCCAGATGGCTTGGGCAAAGAGGGAGACCATGACCTTGCAGCCCTTACCGGTTTTGGCTTTCTGATAGAGGGCGGCGCAGATGCCGCCGGAGAGGGAGCAGGAGGTGGTGGCGTCGCCGAAACCGATGAGGGGATTAACCGGGGAAGTATCCTTCTCAGTGATATCGATCATAGCGCCGGAACGGGCCCAGAAGGCCACGGTATCAAAACCGGCGTTGTCCTTGGCAGGGCCAAAATCTCCGAAGCCGTTGATCTGGGCCCAGATGAGGTGGGGGAACTTTTTGCTCAGAGAGTCATAGTCCAGCCCCAGCCGCCTGAGGGCGCCAGTACGGTAGCTGGAGACAAAGACATCGGCGCTCTCGAGCAGCTTATACAAAACAGCCTTCCCTTCGTCACTCTTCAGATTGAGGGAAAGACCGCGCTTGTTGGCATTATAGGCGGTATAAAATGGGTTGCAGTCCTTTACGGTAGGGCAAGACATAGTTGCTCCGGTGCCGCGGCCGGGGTCGCCGAAACTGGGCTCCACTTTGATGACATCGGCGCCCCAGTCGGCGAGAATACGGGCGGCGCCGGGGCCGGCGACAAAATAGGTCAGATCGATGACCTTAACACCATCCAACGGTTTGAACATAGGATTCCATACTCCTTTCAATAATAAGGGATTTGTGGGCGGCGCGGCAGGAATGCCGCACCGATGCAGAAATACTGGAGCAGCTTATATTTGCGGCTAAGCCATCAAGGCAGGTTGGGGAAGAGGGTAAAGAGCGCCACACCAACCAGGGAACCAATAAAGGGAATGATAACGGTAAGCGCAAAGGTGAGGCCGTAAGAATCCTTATGCGTCTCGCGGCACAGGCCGTTGGTGACAGTAACGATATAGCCGTTGTGTGGAAGAGAATCCAGAGCAGAGGAGGAGAGGGCCATGACGCGGTGGACAATGCTGGGAGCAATGCCAAGCTGGGTATAGACTGGGCCGAGGATGGGTACTGCGATGCCCAGACCGCCGGAGGCGGAACCGCAGATGCCAGCAATCACAGTGGTGCCGATCACCAGTCCCAGCAGTTTGGGACCGGGGAGGTTGACCATGGCGCTTACGATGTCGCCAAAAACGGGGCTGTTGGAGGCGACGCCGCCGAAGCCGTTAACGGCGCAGGTGTTGGTGATGGAGAGAAGGGCCATGGCAGCGCCATCGGCAAAGTGCTTGGGGAGCTCTTTGGGATTGATGTACTTGATCATCAACACCACGGCGGACACCGCTCCGGCCAAAACGCCGGCCTCCACAGGGGCAATAGCCACACCGTTGAATTTGACATTGACCAGTACGATGGTGATGACCAGGGGCAGCAGAGAGACCAAAAAGTTGGGCAGATGGCTGTCGCCCTCCTCGCCAAAGTCATCACCCTCTTTGGCAATAAAATGCTCACCGTTCTTTTTGGCTTTGCTGAGCCAGAAGTGGAGATAGATGATACCGGCCACTAGCATAAAGCCACAGGCCATAAATCCGTTGACGGCGCCTGCCATATAAGAAGTACCCAACTCGGTAGCGGGTACATTGTTGTGGATCTGTACGGCGCCGGGCGCGATCATGGCAAAGGTGGAGCAGCCGAAGCACAGGGCGCCGGGGATGCCGCGCCGAGGCAGGTCGGCGGCGCGGAAGACCTGCAAGGCAATAGGAAAAACGGCAAAGGAGCACACGAAGGCGGACACGCCGCCGTAACAAAGCACGCCGCAGGCAACGGGAACGGAGATAAAGGCCCACTCGGTACCCATAACTTTGATGATAGTCTTGGCGATGGACTTGGCCGCGCCGGTGATGTCCATCGCCTTGGCCATCAAAGTACCCGTGAGGAAGATCAGATAGTTGTTTTTGAAAAAGGTGGTAAAGCCGGTCATGAAGTGGACTTTGTAGGCGTCATAGATATTCATCTGGCTCGTGACAGCTACAACCAGCGTACAGACGAACACCGTCAGATAAATATTGAAGCCTTTCATGATCATGTACATCAATAGGGCGAACGCCAGGATGATGCCGATGATACCCAGAGCGGTCATAGGTTCTCCTCCTTAAGTCATATCTGTCTCTCCATTAGGATCGGGAGATACTTACCGATTATGGAACACGGCGGGACGCTTGCCCAGGAAAGCGTCCATGCCTTCCTGCTTATCCTCGGTTCCAAAGGTGATGGCGGCCAAGTCTTTCTCCAGCTCTAGACCGGCGCGCATGTCGACGTCCATGCCGCGGTTAATGGCGACCTTGGAGTAGCGAATGGCCATGGGGGCCTTTTCGAGAATGGTGCGCAGCATAGACTTGGCCTCGTCCAGAAGAGACTCGGCCGGGACGACTTTGTTGACCAGGCCAATGCTCTTGGCCTCCTCTGCTTTTACCTGACGACCGGTATAGATGAGTTCTTTGGCGATACCCGTGCCCACCAGCCGGGGCAGACGCTGTGTACCGCCAAAACAGGGGATCACCCCCAGATTGGCCTCGGGTTGACCGAAGACAGCCTTTTCGGAGGCGATGCGAATATCACAGCTCATGGACAGCTCGCAACCGCCGCCGAGAGCGTATCCGTTGACTGCGGCGATGACAGGCTTCTCCAAGGCCTCGATTTTGTTAAACAGAGCCTGGGCCCGGTTGGCGTAATTGCGGCCCTCTTCGCTCTTGTAGGACTGCATCTGAGAGATATCGGCCCCGGCCACGAAGCCTTTTCCCTCGCCTGTAATAATGACGCCCAGAATGCTTTCCTCACGTTCCAGACAAGTGAAGATACGGTCCAGTTCCTCCAAAGTTTGATCATTAAGGGCGTTGAGGGCCTTGGGACGGTTCATGGTCAGAATGGCGATGGCGCCGTCCAGTTCTGCCCTGATGTTCGTTAAACGCTCTGCTACCTGCTGGAATGTCTCGCTCATAAAAATGACCTCCTTTGATTTCTCAAGAGAATAGACGTCGCGCCGGCAACGCCGTCCAGTCCCGTCAGACGATTTTGGTATAAGCAATCCGAATGCCAATTCGTGATTTAGGCATAAAATGGCCTCCTTGGAAAGGAAAATGGCCAATATCTTGGAATAATCAGTGGAAATATGTAAGAGGGTGCGTCTCCAAACAAAGAATTATGTCTCCGTTTGGAGACGAAAGAAAAAAGCCCTTTGTCACAAGATAAATCGGGATTTTAACAAGAAGGGGTCCGGCAGAGTGTGGGTGCGTAAAATATTGAGAAATGAAGGGCGGTGGAGCCCACGGGAAAAGAAGAAACCGGAGGAGAGAGAAAGCCGTGTGGGGCAGGTAAAATGCTAAATTTAAAACGCATGGTGTCTCTATATAGAGACACCATGCGTTTTAGCGGCAGAATATGCTTTTGGGCATAGAGAGTCGACAGAAACAAAAGGAGAAGAGATTCTACAGCCTTGTGGTCCGGAACTGTTTTTGAACGTTGTAGCGATAGAAGGTCATTCCTTTTTGCTGTTTCCGACGGTCATTCTGAGTCCAGCTCATCCAAAAGCTGATTAGAGGGGACTGCGGGCTCCGGCAGGACCTGATAGAGCACATCGCCGGATCGGGGCGACATCCGGGCGCAGAATTCCTGAAGCTCCTTCAGACTTTGCAGCGAAAGATTGCTTTTTAGCATTGTCAGTTGCTCCTCTTTGGGGAGGCTGTCAAAGTACCTGCGGGCATCCGCTGGAAGGGAGGAGGGGTCAACCACGGCCTTCCCCCTCCGCGATGATCTGCTCCAGAACGGACATCAGGTCGTTCATATTTTCCAGATGGACGTTACGGGCCAGGATGGCGTTTTTCAGGTCGAGGGGCATAGATTCAAATTTTTCTTTGATATGCGGAGAGACATAAGACATTATCGATCACCTCACCCATAGTATGGCCCGAATGGGACTAAAAAACGCCGGTCAGCCAAAAGCTGCCGGCGGAAAATTTGGTCTGCCTCCCTGGAGGAGCGACTGCCCCTCCAGGGAGTACAGCGATGTTGCAAAGAGAGAGGGAGGAGGTTGGAATTGGTTGTTTGAGTCTTTGCAAATATAGGATATCACATCGAGTTGGGAATTGATGGACAGTTTTATAACTTGATGTGAACTTTTTATGAACGCAGGAGGCCGGCAGGCAGGGGCGTCTCCCGGATGGTAAAGAGACTATCCAGCACCAGCCAGTTCTGGGGAAAGGGGCGCATGAGATTCCAGTAGCCGGCCCCGTCAAGGCCGTATTCGGGGATCAGGGAAAGCTTGGCGCGGATGCTGCGGGCATCCTCGAACCAGACCTCATGTTCGGTGCCGTTTTCGTCGGTATAGCGGAACCAAGGGGCCTGCGCAGTTTCATCATAGGAAATGGAGGAGCGATAACGGGCGGCCAGACTGACAGCATACTGTGGCGAGATAGAGGTGGCCCGCGTTTCCCCCTGGAGAAAGGGAAGCGGCCAGTCGTAGCCGTAGTTTGGCACTCCAAGCCATAGCTTCTCCGCCGGTATTTCGGTAAGCGCATATTCTACGACGGCCCGAACATTGGGAAGCGGGGCCACGGCCATGGGCGGGCCATAAGTATAACCCCACTCATATGTCATGAGGAATACACGGTTGGCGGCCTCGCCAAGGTCACGGTAGCTGTGCCCCTCATATAAAAGGCCCGGCTGGTCGCTGGAGGTTTTGGGGGCCAGGGCAACAATGACAGGATAACCCAGGGGGTTGAGACGATCCCGCAGACGACGGATAAAAGCGGCATAGGGGAGGGCGTCCTGCGGGAAGACAAACTCAAAATCCACATCCAGCCCGGAATAACCTTTTGTCTGGAGTGTGGTGAGCACGTTGTCAATAAGAACCTCCTGAAGGGAAAGGTCATTGAGCACCAAGTTGGCCAAGTCATTGGAAAAATTTCCTGATTCAGTCAGGGTAGACAGATGCATCAGCGCCGCTGTGCCTACCGCACGGCCCATGGCGATCAGCGGCTCGTCGTCCAGCGATACCAATTCCCCATCCTCCTGTATGCCATAGGTGAAGGGGGTGAGATAGGTAAGAAAAGGCAGGGTCCGCTGCAGCAGGCTTTGATTGATAAAAGGATAGGCATAGCTATTTACGGTAACAGACGGCCCGGGACTCCCCTGATAGCGGAGTACCAGAGTCTGACCGGGGTAAAGGGTGGGCTGGCCCTCCAGAATGGGATTGTTCCGATAGAGCTGCCGGAGACTGAGGCCTGACTGAAGCGCGACAGAGACGAGTGTATCCCCTGGCTGCACCGTATAGACCTCTTCCGGAAAACGGATCACCAAAGTCTGCCCTACGACCAGAAGCGAAGGGTTGGGGAGGCGGTTGTCCTCCATAATCTGGGACATAGGCACGCCGAATGCCTGGGCGATGCCAAACAGATTGTCACCAGGCTGTACAACATAAATTTCCATCGATCATACCAGCGTGATATACTCAGAACTGGCATAGCCCACCACGCCGTCAAAGCGCACCAGATACCAGCCCTGCCACTGGTTGAGCACAGTGAGTCTGGCGCCGTCATAGGCACGGGCCACGATGGGGGCGCTCCGGTCAGGTCTGGAACGGATGTTCAGGGCGCCCCATTCCACATCCACCACGGCCTGCCGGGCGGGGCGGGGTTCCAGGAAGGGGATACCAAAGTACTGGCAGAGAGACTCCACAAGATTGCGGGCGATGGCATCCAGATTGTTTTGGACCCAAGCGGCATCATCCGGATTGTCGTGATATCCCAGCTCCAAAAAAACAGAGGGTGCGCGGACCTTGCGGACCTCCCCTATGGTAGTGGTCGGCTCTGTACGGACCTTGGAGGGAAGGGGATAGATTTTTTTGAGATTTTCAGCCACAATTTCTGCTGCACGGCGTCCTTCCGCACTTCCTGGATAATAAAATACCAGTACGCCGCGTATTTGTCCATACTGCCCCTCCGGCACTCCATTGGAGTGGAGGGCCAGATGAAGATCAAAATTTCCGCTGTTGGAGGCGAGGATAGAGGAGGCGGCCGTCATTTCCGGCGTATTGCGGACGTATTGGATCCCACTGGCGTTCAGATAGGGGACCATAGCGTCGGCCAGACGGTTCATCCAATACTCTTCACTGCCGCCACTTACATAAAAATTGTTCTCCTGTGTGGAAGGAGAGAGGTAGATGATAGGCATAGAGATACCTCCTTTGGTGTCCTATCCTATGCCGGCTTTTTTAAAATGGAGACAGACGGACGGTGTAAAAAGGGCGAGGAGGGCCGTGCGGCGGAAAAAGTCCGCAAGTTTGGAAATGCGGAGTTGGCCGCGTCCTGTTATACTTGGAGAGGAAGGGGGGCAGGGGCATGCGGCATACGGAGACGATGGAAGATGTGCTGCGGTATATTGATGAGCACATCTCTCGAGGCCTGACAGCGGAGGAACTGGCGCGGGTATCCGGGTACTCTTTTTATCATTTTTGCCACTTGTTTGCCATCGATATGGGGCTGTCGGTGGGCGCATATCTTCGACGCCGGCGCCTGGAACTGGCGGCAGGGGAGATCCTCCAGGGGGGAAGCATTACGGAGATCTCGACAAAAAGTGGTTTTGAGACCCCGTCCGGTTTTTCAAAAGCGTTCCGCAGGCACTATGGAATGGCCCCCACGGAATACAAGAGCAAGAAAGGAGAGATAGATGTGATGACACCGGAAATCAAGTATGTGGAGGGCTTTTCGGCAGTGGGGTATTGCCTGGCTCCTCCGGAGGGAGAATTTGATGTCTTAGATGCCAGCGCGTATTGGCTCGGAAAGGACTTTTCCTCCGTCAGCAGGGCGGATTACGCCAAGCTCACCTATCCGGGATATGCGGAGATCGGCGCGTGGATGCACCCGGATCAGGTGGCAGGAGAGTTTTATTACTTTTTTGGGCCTCAAGTAAAGGAGAAAAGCTTTATCCCGGATGGTATGGTGCCGCTGGACATCCCGTCGGCAGAATATGCGGTATTTCTCGTTCCAAGAGGGGCGTCGGTGGAAGAAGTCGGGGCAAATGTTCGCAAGACCTGGAAATACATTTTTTCGGAGTGGTTTGACCAGAGCGAATACCAATTTGACTCCGCCAAGATCGACTTTGAATATTACCTGGGTGAGGATGCCTTTATTTATGTGCCGGTTGTGAAAAAATGAAAATACAAAGCCCCTCTCCGGCCGGAGAGGGGCTTTGTACAGGCGATTACAGTAGAGTATCAGAGGAGGACCACCGCCTGCCGCTGCGGTAAAGCAGTGCGGAGCCCCCGCAGACAAGCAGGAGAAGGAGGCCGGAGAGTCCCCAAAGGCCGCTGGCCCCCAGGGGGAGGACCAGCGCACCGCTGGCGGCATGGAGGGCCAAGTTCCCCAGTTGGCAGGCCAGAGAGGCAAGGCTCAGGACCGTCGCCCGATTTGAACTGTCGCTGAGGCCGTTGAGAAGGGTCTGTTCCTGAATGTTGCTGACGCTGAGCACAGTGTAAAAGAGAAGATAGGCGCCCGCAAAACGCAGAGGGGAGAACTGACGCGAGAGAAGGAGGAGGGCCAGTCCCAACAGAGACTGAAGGAAAAAGTAGCCTCTCCAGCGGCTGCGCTCCGAGGAGAAAGAGATCCGTCCGGAGGCGAGCCCTCCCACAGTGAGCAGCAAATAGCTTCCCACACACAGCAATCCCAGCCATACGCCGCTCCTGGAAAGGAGCATGGACTGGAAGGCGGGCTGCCAATACACATCTACCACACCTTGGCTTCCGGCCAAAACGGCCATGCAGAGGGCCAGGGCCCAGAAAGGGCGGTTGCCCCGAAGGAGCGCGGCGCTCGCGGAGAGCTGGTCGCACAGACGGGAGCGTGTGCCCTCCCGGGGAGGCTCGTGGAGAAAAAGGATGCACAGCAGGCCTTCGCAGATCAGCAGTGCCAGCCGCAGGAGCAGGTGGAGCGCATAACCTCTCACAGCCGGCAAAAGACCGCCGACCAGGGCGCCCAACGCGATCCCGGCGCTCCGGAGTACAGTGAGCTGGGCAGTTATCGGGGCCAAGCGCTCCGCCCCCTTTTCCTCCAAACAGGCGTCGATGATAAGCGCGTCCAGACTGCCAGAGGAAAAGGCGCGGCTTGCCCCCCAGAGTACCATGGCTGCGGCAACCAGAGGCAGACTTCCCGCTGAGAGGAGCAGCATGAATGCGGCCATGACCAGGGCCACGGAGAGCAGGCAGGTCGGCTTCCGGCCCCGCCAGTCGGCGAAAACACCGCTGGGGACCTCAAGAAACAGGGCGGTGAGAGAGTAAAGCCCCAGCATCAGAGGCAGTGTCTGCATGGTACAGCCCCTGGACAGCAGAAGTAAGCTCAGCACAGGCATAATAATTCCGGTGCTGAAATAGCTCAGCAGGAGGATGCCGCTGTGAAGGGGGCTCATGGGGACACCTCGGAGGATTCAGAAGCGTCATAGGCCAGCAGTGCGAATTCCCAGGGGCTGGTATCTGGGCCAGGCAGACTATGGGCATCAAAAAAAGCCTTCACCTGGGTGCGAAAGGCAAGCCAATCCGCTTCCGTTAGATGGAGAACGCCGGCCATGGCGTCTCCCCCTTCCTCCGGCATGGTGGGGCCAAGGCGGTGCATGGTCTCAAAATAGCCCTGAACAGCGGTTTGGACCACCTGAAAAGCCAAAGCTTCTCTGTCATTGCGCAGATCTGCCCGAGTGGCGCCGATACAAACGGTGGCCCCGGTGCAGGCGTAATAGGTTGCGACAATACCGTTAATACGCTCCTGATGGTCCACCTTGACCACGCCCAGCGGAAGGAGTTGCTTGAGATGATGCTGGACGGAGGAAGGTGAGACACCAAGGCGCAGGGACAGGGATTTGGGCGTCATAGGTCTGCCGGAGAGCTCCAGGATACGCAGCAGCTGCTGGCGGACTGGACTCATATAGACCTTTAGCTCCTGCATTGTGTTCAGTTCGATTACCGGATGATTCATAATGCTCCCACCTCCGGGGCGTGTTTGAAAGTCGTTGACCCACCCAAACGCCGGGCTCTGTACTCCCCGAGCGGCTTTCCAGGGGCCGAAATCTCTGACCGCCAGGCAGGTTGCCGATTATGAAATAAGCCTTATTCATTACAAAAATTATAACGTTTTAATATTTATAATGTCAAGAAGAAAAAGGGCCTGGGTCAAATCATTGACCCAGGCCCGAAAAAGAGGCGTCAATACCCTCTGTCTTTCAGATCCTTCACCAGGGAAACATAGAACTCCCGCACATCAAAACCATCGATATCCTCGCGCATCAGGTCGATAATATCGCCGTGAGAAATGCCTCGCCTGCCGGAGACGGTCTGATTGCCCAGAAAATCCCCCCACTTTGCTGAGGAAAGGGTCACCAGGCCATCATTGGCCTCCCTGTCATACTTTTTTACCAGAGGATAAGTAAGGTTGAGGGGGAAGGGGGCGCTGCCCGCTTTCCTCATAGTGGACATAACGCTCTGGTAGAGGATGCCGGGACGGTCCGGCGTGTCCTCATTGAAGCGGGCACAGGCGTCTGCACGCAGATCGGTGACGCCGGCAATGAAATTGGGGCTGAGGTCCCCCAGCTTCTGAAAGATGGCGTTATAGCGTATGCCGATCCAGCGGACCAGAGAGGCGGGGAGGCGATCCATCAGTTCCTGGGCAAAGACACAGCCCCGATGCGGGGTATTGATGGTGGTGAGGGAGGCCACATATCGGTCCATGCCCAAATGGGAAATGGCGTAACGGGAATCGAGACCTCCCTTGGAGTGGGCGATGATATTTACCTTGCCGCAGCCGGTCTCGGCGATTATTTTTTGAATCTGGTCTCGAAGCTCGGCGGCGCTTTCCGCTACCGCAGCGGAGGACTGCTGTTCGCCGTAATAGAGGACGGCGCCGTTGCGGGTGAGTTCTTTTGGGATTCGCCCCCAATAGTTGATGAGCTGCCAGTCCCGAAAGAAAATACCGTGGACCAACAGAATAGGATAGCGGGTGGCGCAGACCTCATTTTCTTTCCGCAGCGCATTGCACTCTTGCTTGGCAAGGTCGAAACGGTACTCTGCCTTCACCAGAGCGCAGGCCCTCCAAAGGAGAAAAAAGTTGACCACCGGGCACCACCACAGACAGATGAGCAGGACACGCAGCGCCAGCCGCAGCCGAGTGGAGGTAAAGACGATGCGGAAAAAGCCGTTGGCCAGAAGAAGAAAGAGGAGGAGCAGCGTAAGGGCAATGCTCCAAAGGGCACGTGGCGCGCTCACGCCTGTGGTGGAGATGATATGGGGAAGATAGACCAGGTAAAGCCCCAGAATGGCCACACTCAGCCAGGCGGAAGTCATGAAGAGCTCATAACCTCCCATCATGATCTTCAAACGCCGCGGGATACCAGGGCGGCGTTCCCAGCTGGGCCTGAGATTGAAGAGCAGAAAAAAGACGGTCAGAGCCACGAGAGCAGGTGCAGAAAGCCATGAAAAAAGAGGTGCGCTGCACAACAGCAGGAGAAGTGCCGTGGTCAAGAGCCGCAAGAGGAGGAGCATGGGAGCACGACCTTTCAGAAAAGAATGATTTTAAAACCATTCTATAGGGAAATCGGGGGATTTTCATTGAAATAGGATTAAAAATTACCCAGAGCAGCGGTCAAAGCGGCAAATTCAGGGATACCGAGGCGCTCTCCCCGTATATCCTCGGGCAGACCACAACTGAGAATGGCGGCACGGATGGAGTCTCGCTCCACACCGCCCAATCCTGCGGCGAGGGCGTTGAGGAGCGTTTTCCGGCGCTGACCGAAGGCCGCCTTGACCAGACGGAAAAAACGCTTTTCGTCCTGTACCGCTATAGGGGGCATATGCCGGGGTGTCATACGCACAACGGATGAGGTCACCTTGGGAGCGGGGACGAAGCACTCCGGACCGACATCAAACAAAAGCTCCGGCGCGGTATGGTACTGACAGTAGATAGAGAACGCACCATATTCGGCAGTGCCCGGCGCGGCACAGATGCGCAGAGCCACCTCTCTCTGGATCATAACTGCGATTTGGGCAAAGCGCCTGGAGTCAATCAGGGCGGAGAGGACAGGAGTGGTGATGTTATAGGGCAAATTGGCACACGCCATAGGAGTAAGACCGGAAAATTTTTCATCCACCAAGGCGCCAATATCCAATTTCAAAATATCGCCGGGGATGATCTCCACATTGTTCCGCCCTGCCAGAGTTTCGGCGAGCACGGGCAGGAGAGAGCGGTCCAGCTCCACCGCCACCACTTTAGTCGCGGCATTGGAGAGGCGCATTGTGAGGGGGCCGATGCCGGGGCCGATTTCCAGCACACCGTTTTGGAGGGATACGCCAGCCCCCTCCACCAAGCCGTCGGGCACCCAGCCCTCGATCAGAAAATTCTGCCCCATGGATCTGGAGAAACGGAAGCCGTGTCGGCCGAGCAGGAGACGAATGGTGTTGAGGTCGCAGAGGTCCATAACAAATACTCCTAAACAGTTTATTTGTGGATAGTATATCAGCTTTCCGGCAGATTGTCACCTCGGACGGCCCGAGACGGCACATTCTTTATTCCGAGATACAGAGTGAAGAAAAGAAAAAATGGCCCGGAGCGTGTAAAGCACCCTCCGAGCCTGATCAGTCAAGGCTGGTCCTTCCAGCGCAGGAGTTTGGGAAAGAACCCTCGCATCTGCGCCTTTGCCTGCTCCTCACTCATGCCGGGATGTTCCCGTGACAGAATGGGGGCACAAAAATCGATCATTTGATCCATCGTCATATCCGCGGTAAAAGCGCCGCCTTGGTAACAGTATTTGCAATAATGGCGACTTTCGCTGCCGTCGGCTTCTGTACCGAAAAAGGCCGGATCATCGAGGGGCATACCGCAGGACTGGCAGAATTTTCGTTCCATCGTGGAATCCTCCTTTTGTTTGGGTGATTCCATTGTAGCCCGAAAAACCCGACATCTTATGTCAGGTTTTTCGCAGTTTTTCCAGATCTGACGCCCCAACAGGCCCACCTGAAGCCGGACCTGGTCGGGGGAGAGGATCTCCAGACAGGTGCCGAAAGAGAGCAGGTATCCGTAGAGCCAGCCATCCTCGGGAAAGTCTATCGCTACCAGCAGGGATCCGTCCTTTTCCCGTTTTACACAGGAGAGATCAAACTCATCATAGACCCGATAGGCCACAAGAGGAGAAAAGCGCAGCCGCAGCGGGGTGCAGCGGGAGGAAGACAAGGGGGCGGCCTCGATTGCCGGTGGAGACAGAGAGAGGTCGAACCGCTCCTCTGTCACAGTAAGCTCCAAAATGCGGCTGAGGCGGAAGGTGCGGTAATCCCTGTTGGCAAGGCAGAAGCCCTGCAGATACCAGGCCCGCCCCTTAAAGACCAGCCGGGCAGGGAGAATGCGGCGTACGGAGGCACCTCCATAGGAAGCTGCATAGGAGAAGGTGGTGACGCGGCGCTCCAGGATCGCTCTCTTCAACTCGTCAAAGCGGCGCGCTCCACCGCCGGAGGCTCCCCAGGGGGTGAGGTCTACCTGGAGCCAATCCGGCTCCCTGCGGCCGAAAAGACCTGAGAGCTTGGTCAGGGTGGCGCGGCTCTCCGGTGAGTCCCCGCCCGGAAGGCTTTTCAGTGCGGTGAGGACTCTGGCCTGCTCCTCAGGGGAGAGCGCGGCTCGATCAAGTACGAAGCGGTCCGTCAGGGAGATGCCGCCGCCCCGCCCTTGTGAGGCGTAGATGGGAATGCCGGCGGCAGAGAGGGCGTCCACATCTCGGTAGATGGTACGCACGGATACCTCAAATCGTTCCGCCAGCGCTCGGGCGGTGATCTGCTTTTTCTCCAGCAGCAGATAGACGATTTCGAAAAGACGGCTTACCGACATGCTTCTGTTTCCCAGGCACCTGGCCGGAGGCGAGCCATGGAACACTCGTCGATGTACCTGCCGCGGCGGACGGTAGCCATCCGCCGCAGCCCCTCCCGCTGGAACCCCATCTTTTCATACAGGGCGATAGCGCGCTCGTTATCGGCATACACCTCCAACTCTACCCGGAGCAGCATCAGCCAATTGTCGGCCAGATCCAGCAGCGTCTCCATCAAGGCGGTCCCTACACCGCGTCCCTGCCAGTCGGTATGCACAAAGATCCCCACGCTGCCTACGTGCCGCATACGCGGGTTGGAGCAGACACAGAGTCCGGCCGCACCGATTACGGTTTCATCCTCTGCTGCGGCTACAAAATTGTGGTCGTTGGGGCCCAGGCCTTCAATGAAAGCCCGGCTGTCTGCGACCCGGCAGGAGGGCAGCCCCAGCGTGTTTTCCATTACACCGGGCATCCGTCTCAGGGCGGCGATCCCCTCCGCGTCCTGCGGCCCGATGGGGCGGATGATATACTCCATAAAGCACATCTCCCTACGATGGTTTTCGGCATTATACCACTCCGGCGATAAAATAACAAGCGGCCCGGCGGAGAAAACCGCCGGGCCACCTATAAAAGAAAAAGGATCAATAGGCCACAACAATGCCGCCGTCATTTGCATAAACCGTACTGATTCCTCCAGTCTCGGTGATGAGGATGTCGGAGAAATGACAGGACTTGCGCACCATCTCCTTGAGCTGAAAGGCGCGTTCCAGACAATTACAGTGGGCAATGGCCAAAAGCTTTCCGGCGTGCGCTGCATCCTTGGACATGATCTCCACCATTTTGGACAGGGCCTGTTTTACACTCATAGCCTGCCCACGTTTATAGATCTCACCTTCAGGCGTTGCGCCCATAAGAAGTTTGATACGCAGGGCACCGGTGACCACGGATTGGAGACCGGTCAAACGCCCATTTTTACGCAGGTTGTCCAACGATTCCAGCACAAACATAGTGGTCATTTCCGTACAAAAAGCGGTGGCCTCGCTTACGACGGTCTGAAAGGGGAGTCCTTTGGCGGCCAGCTCTCTGACCTTCAGCGCCAGAAGCACCTCGCCCGCAGAGGCGGAGCAGGAGTTAAAAATGTGGACACGAGCCTGAGGGTGCTCCTCCAGCCAGAGCTGGCGGGCCTGCTGCGCGCTGTTGTGAGAGCCGGAAAGAAGAGCTGAGAGCGTGATCACATACAGATCGTCGGCCCCGCAGGCGAAAGCATCCAGATATTGAGCGGGAGCGGGACAGGAGGTTTGAGGCGCAGTCTCGCACTCCTTCATCCTCCAGAGCAGGTCCGCTTGATCGAAGCTCGCATCGTCCACGACTACATGGTCCCCAACGCGAATGGTAAGCGGTACACTGAGAAAATCCTCTTCCCGGAGCAGGGAGGGTGTCAGATCGCAGCAGCTATCCACAATCACTTTAAAACTCATACAAATTATCCCCTAATCTGATTTTACAAATTAGATTTTACCATACAACTGTGGGAAAGTCAACGATGCAAGGACAATTATAAGACGTTATTCAAAAATTGTTAAAACACTTGGTTAGTGGCCGTTCACCGGTTATATATACCCCAACCTGGTCAGATATCAGATAGAAAGAGGAGCCACCCCGACTGGGAGCGGCTCCTTCGATTACGTAAGGATGTAGACGGTGCAGCTCCGTACGCCGAACTGAATACATTCGTAGTAGGTATCGAAAAAGAGGTCGATACGGTTCCCCTTGATGCTGCCGCCGCAGTCCTCAGCGGTGGCCACACCGTATGTGATAGAGCCATCGGAGGAGACGATATACATACGGGTGCCATAGGGAATCACTTTGGGGTCCACGGCGATAGCGCCCACGCGGGCGGTGGTGCCGGTGGCGGTTCTTTTCCAGGACTGCCGCTCGGTGGTATAGGCGGTGGCCACGCAGTCCAACGCCCTGGAGTAGGAGAGGGACTCGCCGGAAAGGGTAGTGAGCACGCCGCCCCCGTCCTCCCGCACATTGATATGGGTAAGCACGTCGTCACTTATGCTGAGCCAAGAGGCGGCCACAGCATCCACCTTTGTGCCGTAGGACACGATTTCATCTACAGGCAGCCGGGCTACGTGCTCACCCAAGTCATACCGATGAACAGTGCCGTCCGGATCAGTGACGATCTTGACGGTGTGTTCCACAGAGCCATCGACCCCCTTCTGGACCACGCGCTCTTCCCCGATGGGGAGTTCCGGATCCTCTTCCCGAAGCTGGGCAAAGGGCAGTATCCGGGTGGTCGTCCGCTCGAAGTGAGTCACCGGGCGCTGTACGGTGACGCGCACTACGTCATTTTCCTGAGAGATCGCTATGCGATCTGCGCCGGAGAGAGAAACACCGGCATACTCCAGCGCACGGTCCACTTCACCGGCGTGGCCGGTGACCAAATAGCTCACCTCGCCGTCCACAATCTCAAAAGTGGTTCGGGTAGTGGCGGAACCGCTGACGAGCAGGATGGAGAGCAGAGCGAGAGCGAGCAGGGCGGTGATTTGTCCGCCCCTGAGTAATCGATCCAACATGAGAGAGAGACCTCCTGAATATCACTGGTGCAGTTTGTAATCTTTTGCGTGGCTGGGACATTTCCAGGATTATAGCCACTTTGGAGGCAAAAGTCAAACAAACACTGTGGATTCAGGAAGAAAGGGCGGATCCAGAGTACAAAAAGGGACGTCAACTTTCGTCGGGACGGAAAGAAAAAAGAAACAAAAGATTACAAAAGGTTACAGGACGGAGCCGTTGGGACACAAAGCCTGGGGCGATTTAGCAGGAAATGTGTCACGCTGCGGTCGGCGCACAAAAAAGTATGTCCCTTCATCAGAGGCAGTACACCCATAATTACCTGAAATAGGGGAAAATACAACCATATTTTAAAATAAAAAACAAAAATATGGTATAAAACTTTGTATTTTATGCCTGAAAAACACAAAAAATGTCCTACGAAACTTTGTGCAGACATACGAGGAAAATAAATGCCTTCCTACCTTCGGGGCTGAAAATCGGCCTCCTCTTCCATCAGCTCCTGGAGCAGTTTTTGGTCCTCCTTGGAGGAGAAATCCAGCTTTTCGTACAGATCGGGCCGCCTGCGAAAAGTGCGGAGGATGCTCTGTTTGCGGCGCCACCGGGCGACCAGGGCATGGTTCCCGGAGCGGAGGACATGGGGGACGGTACGTCCATGCCAGGTCTCGGGGCGGGAATACTGGGGGTACTCCAGCATACCGCTCCAATGGCTCTCGTCCTCAAAGCACTCCGGGTCGGGGAGAACGCCCGGCACCATGCGGGCGACGGCGTCCGCCACGACCATGGCAGGCAGTTCTCCGCCAGTGAGTACGAAGTCACCGATGGAGAGCTCTTCATCCACACAGGCCTCGATAAACCGTTCGTCGATCCCTTCGTAGTGTCCGCAGACGAGGATTAGGTGCTCATAATCCCGGAGCAGGCGTTTGGCCTCACATTGGGTGAAGGTTTTGCCGGCCGGAGAGAGGTAAATGGTATGTCCGGGGCCATAGGCATCCGTAATATGCTTCCAGCATTGGTAGAGAGGATCTGCCTGCATAACGGCGCCATGTCCGCCTCCATATGGGTAGTCGTCCACCTGCTTCTGCTTATTTAAGGTGTAGGCGCGAATTTGATGGGCCTCGATGCGGATCAGATCCCTCTCCTGGGCGCGGCCCAGGATGGACTCGTTCATCATATCGCCCACGGTCTCGTCAAAGAGCGTCATAATGTCGATCCTAACCATCGCTTGCCATCCCTTCGATCAGACGGACGCGGATGTACCCGTCCTCTACGTTGGTCTCGGCTAGAAATGCATCCACGGCGGGGATCATGTACTCGTGTGCGCCTCCGCGGACCACGTAGACCTCATGGGCGGGAGGCGTGAGAATATCGGCGATGTGCCCAAGCACGGCGCCAGTGTCCGCGTCCCGGACCTCCAACCCCATGAGATCGGCCAAAAAGTGTCGCCCATCCGGAAGCTCCACGCCGGTGCGGTCGATGGAAACCGTTTTTCCTTTGAGGCGCATGGCGGCGGCGACATCATCCACGCCCTCCAGACGGGCAAGGACATTTCCCTTGTGGGGCTTGGCGCTGAGGACCTTGATGGGGCTTCCGTCCAGGTACAGAAGATCGAAGCTGCAAAGGAATTCGGGTGAGTCGCACCAGGGAACGATTTTGACCTCGCCCTGAATGCCGTGCGTGTTGACGATCTGCCCGGCCTCAAGAAACCGATTTTTCATTGGTGTTCCTCCTACAGATGAAAAGCGGCGGGGGACAGCCCCCGCCGCTTTTTAGTCGACGATCTCGACGGAAACTCTCGTTCCCTTGCGCTGGGCCACGGAGCGCATCAGGGTGCGGATCTCCTTGGCGATGCGGCCTTGACGTCCGATGACCTTGCCCATATCCTCGGGGGCGACCCGAAGCTCCAGCACGGTCTCGCCGTCTGTATGGGACTCGGTGACCGAGACGGCCTCCGAGTGCTCCACCAGGTTTTGGGCCACGTAGGTAAGAAGCTCTTTCATTGATATTCTCCTTACATGCCAGCCTTTTTCAGCAGAGCTTTCACGGTCTCGGTGGGCTGTGCACCAGTCTTGATCCAGGCCTGAGCACGCTCCACATCGACCTTCAGCTCGGCGGGATCGGTGGTGGGATTATAGATACCGATTTCCTCGATGAAACGACCGTCGCGGGGATAACGGGAGTCGGCCACCACGATGCGGTAGAAAGGAGCCTTCTTGGCGCCCATACGACGCAGTCTGATTTTAACCATGTATATTCACCTCCAAATTTTTCACATTCTCTATATGGAAGCGCCCCAAGGGACGCCTGCCAACGGATCAGAAGGGAAAACTGCCCTTCATTTTGCCCAGACGAGCCATCTTACGTGCCATTTTTCCACCGGACATCCCGGCCATCTGACGGGTCATCTGCTGCATCATTTCAAATTGCTTTAAAAGACGATTCACGTCGACGACTTGCGTACCGCTGCCAGCGGCAATGCGTTTTTTCCGGCTGCTGTTCAAAAGTGCGGGGTTCTCACGCTCCTCCGGAGTCATGGAGAGGATAATGGCCTCTGTCTTGCCCAGGGCATTCTTGTCCAGATCCGCGCCCTCCAAAGCCTTGGCATCCACGCCGGGAAGCATGCCGGCCAGATCCTGCATAGAACCCATACCCTTGAACTGAACGAGTTGATCATAAAAATCCGTCAGGGTGAGACGGTTTTTCTTCATTTTTTCCTGGAGCTCGGCGGCCTTTTTCAAGTCAAAGTTCTGCTGTGCCTTTTCAATGAGGGACAGCACGTCGCCCATGCCCAGGATACGGGAGGACATACGGTCCGGATGGAAGACTTCCACCTGGTCCAGCTTTTCCCCCACGCCCACAAATTTAATCGGCTTTCCAGTGACCGCCTTGATGGATAGGGCCGCACCTCCCCGGGCGTCACCGTCCAGCTTGGTGAGCATTACGCCGGTGATATCCAAGGCTTCGTCAAAGGCCTTTGCGGCGTTTACCGCATCCTGGCCGATCATGGCGTCCACCACCAGAAGAATCTCATCGGGGTCTACCGCGGCCTTCATGACCTTGAGCTGTTCCATCAGCTCCTCGTCCACATGCAGGCGGCCTGCAGTATCCAGAAACACCAAGTCGTTTCCGTGCTTTTTTGCGTGTTCGATGGCGGACTTGGCGATGTCGACCGGATCACTCTGCCCCATCTGAAAGACGGGGATGCCCAACTGCTCTCCCACGACCTCCAGCTGGTGGATGGCGGCGGGACGGAAGGTATCGCAGGCGGCCAGGAGAGGCCGTTTGCCGTTCTGCTTTTTCATGAAGCCGGCCAGTTTGGCGCAGTTAGTGGTCTTGCCGGCGCCGTTGAGGCCCACCACCATGACCACCGTTGGGGGTCTGGAGGAGAGATTGAGCTTGACGCTGTCGCCGCCCATCAGGGCTGTCAGCTCTTCGTTGACAATCTTCACGATCATCTGGGCGGGGGTCAGGCTCTCCAGCACGTCTGCACCCACGGCCCGTTCCGTGACCCTGGCAATAAAATCCTTTACCACCTTAAAGCTGACATCGGCCTCCAGAAGAGCCAGCCGGATCTCCCGCATGGCCTCCTTCACGTCTGCTTCCGATAGGCGGCCCTTTCCGCGCAGCTTTTTAAAGGCGTTGGAAAGCTTTTCGGTCAGTCCTTCAAATGCCATTCTATTACTCCTGAATCAGCTTGTCGGTGAGGGACTGGATACGGGAGGCGAGTACTTCCAGCTCGTCGCTGCCCAACCTCTTGTCATTCAGATCTGTGACCTGCCGGACGCAGTCCGCGATCTCCCTGAGCTGACTCTGCATGGTGTGGAACCGGCGGATCAGGCCGGTCTTGTCCTCGATCTCTGTGAGATAGGCCTCGGCCCGAACGATAACGTCCCGGACCCCCTGACGGGTGATGCCGTAGTTCTCGGCGATCTCAGCAAGGGAGAGGTCCTCGTTATAATAGAGATCGTAGAATTCCTTCTGCCGGTCGGTGAGCAGGTCTCCATAAAAGTCATAGAGCATGGCCATCCGGTATGCCTGATTCTTCATCCTTCCACCTCCAGCTGCTTATTGTAAAGCTGTGATGCTTTACACGATGAGTATCATACAATATTTTGGGGCGATTGTCAAGATGGAATCGGGGATGTGGACGAGAAATTTGGAAGGGCTGCCGGAAGCGGCGCATAGCCGGCGGCGCTTCCGGTAACCCTATTGGAAAGAATAGGGGGAAGCGTGGATGGAGCACACTTCGTTTGCGCCCATGGACGATAAGCACTTGGGGCAATTTGGAGAGAATACAGCCCGCGCGATGCGGGCGGAGGGAAATATGCGGGGACGGGCCGTCTGGCGGGACACGTTGGGACAGCTCCGGGAAATCCGGCGTGTGAGAGACCGGATTTCAGCGCGCAGAGGGCCCGAGGAGGGGGCCGCGGAATGGCTGCTGGACAACTGGTACCTGGCACAGCGGGAAGGAAGAAATGGCGCGGAGGCCTTTCGACGGGTGCGGCGTATCCGGTACGTGCTGCGCGGCGGGCGGGTCCCGCTGATCATGGAGCTGGCGCGGGCCTTTGTGCGGGCCGCGGGCAAGGAAGCGGGACCGGAACGGCTGGCTATTTTTTTGGAACGGGCTCAGGAGGGGCAGGCGCTGACAGAGCAAGAGCTGAGCCTGCTGATCCCAGCGCTCAAATGTGCATTGACAGAGCGGTTGGCCACGCTCTGCCGGGAGCTGGAGCACCTGGAGGATGCCGATGAGGCTGCGCTGCGAGCCGGAATGGAGGCGGTCTTTACCGCCCTGCGTATGCTTGCTACCGCAGAGCTCACCGGGCTTTTGGAGGACTCCAGCCGGGTGGAGCAGACTCTGTGCCGGGACCCGGCGGGCGTCTACCCGGCGATGGATGACGAGACTCGGGCGCGTTACCGTGCCCAAGTCTGCCGGTTGGCCAGACAAGAGGGCGTTGGAGAGGCGGAACTGGCCGAGCACATACTCCTCCGGGCGGCACAGAGCAGCGGGAGGGAACGCCATGTAGGGGCCTGGCTTTTTCCGCCGCGCCGCCAAATTGCTTCCCGTTATCTGTATATCGGAGGCATTGTTCTGATGACCGGATTTCTTGCCTTGCTGGCCGGATTTCTTCTCCACAGCCCATGGGCGGCTGTACTGTTGGCCCTGCCCATCTCCGATATCGTGAAAAACAGCGCCGATTTTCTGGCGGTACGCATGGTGCGCCCACGCCCGGTCTTTCGCATGGCGCTGGAAGAGGGGATCCCCAGGGAGGGCAGGACCCTGTGTGTGATTGCCTCTCTGCTGACAGGGGAGAAAAGCGGAGGAGAACTCGCGGCGCTGCTGGAACGCTACCACCTGGCCAATCGAGACGCCGGTCGGGAGCTGCGTCTGGGTCTGCTGTGTGATCTTCCCGATCGAGACCGTCCCATGGGGGAACGGGAACAGGCGTGGGTGGAGACTGCATCGGCGGCTGTGGAGCAGCTCAACAAAGCGTATGGCGGCGGCTTTTATCTCTTTTTTCGGGTGCCGGTCTTTCATGCGCCGGATCAACGCTATATGGGGTGGGAACGGAAACGTGGGGCGCTGGTGGAGCTGGTGCGCCTTCTGCGGGGAAAGAGGACAGGTTTGCGGACGGAGGCCGGGGACTCCACTTGGCTGCGCGGCGTACGGTATGTCGTCACCCTGGATGCGGATACCGCCCTCAGCGTAGGCTCTGCGAAAGAGCTGGCCGGGGCCATGCTCCATCCCCTCAACCGGCCCGTGATAGACCGGCGGAGGGGCGTTGTGGTTTCCGGCTATGGGCTGCTGCAACCCCGGGTGGCGGTGGATCTGGAGAGTGCCAACCGCTCCCACTTTTCCCGCATCTTTGCCGGCCAGGGAGGCGTAGATCCCTACGGCTCCGCCGCAAGCGACGTCTATCACGATCTCTTTGGAGAGGGAACCTATACGGGGAAGGGCATCTTTGACGTGGATGCCTTTCTCGCCTGCCTGGACCGGCGTCTCCCCCAAAATTCCGTTCTCTCCCACGACCTTCTGGAGGGCTCTTACCTGCATGCCGGACTCATTGGAGATGTGGAGCTGACGGATGGCTACCCTTATCAGGTGTCATCCTATTTTTCCCGGCTCCACCGCTGGGTCAGAGGGGATTGGCAGCTTTTGCCCTGGCTGGGGCGGAGCGTGCGGAATGAAGAGGGGGAGAGGATCAAAAATCCGTTGGGGGATCTCCCCAGGTGGAAGATCGTGGACAATCTGCGCAGGAGCCTTTCGCCGGTGGGTACTTTGACGGCCCTCCTGCTGAGTATGTGCATTTCCGGGCCGGTATTTGCCCTGGCGGCCGGTACGGCGGTACTCTCCGCCGCTTCCAATTTGCTTCTGACCGGCGCGGATCTGGCCGCCCGGAGGGGGCGCGGACTTGCAGAGCGGTATCACTCCACAATTATCGCCGGGGTCGGCGGGGTCCTTCTTCAGACGCTGGTGCAGCTCCTGTTTCTGCCCCAACAGGCCTGGACATGTGCCAGCGCAGCTGGCACAGCGCTGTGGCGCATGGCCGTGACCCGTCGGGGCATGCTGGCCTGGACTACGGCGGCAGAGGCGGAGCGCAGGGCGGGAGACAGTCTGTGGGCCCATTACCGCAGGCTGTGGCCACTGGCGGCAGCCGGGGTCTTCTGCGTATTCTTTTCGCAGTTTCCGGCAGGAGCGGCGGCAGGCCTGGTCTGGCTGGCGGGCCCCTGTTTTGCCTGGAATATGAGCCGGCCCATACGGCAAAACCGCGCCGTGCCGGCAGGGGAACGTCCTTTCCTACTGCACCAGGGGGCCATGATCTGGCAGTATTTCAGCGACTTCCTCCGTCCGCAGGACCACTATCTGCCGCCGGACAACTACCAGGAGCAGCCGGGAGTGGGGCTGGCCCGGCGGACCTCGCCGACCAACATCGGCATGGCGCTCTTGAGCTGTATGGCCGCCGCCGATCTGGAGTTGGTCCCCCAAAAACAGGCGCTCGCTCTGATGGAACAGACGCTGTCCTCCGTGGAGCGGCTGGAGAAGTGGAGGGGCGGCCACCTGTACAACTGGTACGACACCGCCACGGAAAGACCGCTGGAGCCGCGGTATGTGTCCTCGGTGGACTCGGGCAATCTGTGCGGTTGCCTGATCGCTCTGCGGGAGGGGCTGTTGGAATGGGGAGAAGAGGGACTGGCCCGGCGGGCGGACGCCCTGGCGGCGGCTATGGATTTTTCTCTTCTGTTTGACGAAAGCCGGAGACTTTTCTATATCGGATTTGACTGCGGCAGGGGGGAGTACACCCAGGGGTGGTACGACCTGCTTGCCAGTGAGGCCAGGCAGACAAGTTATCTCGCCGTGGCCCGCGGCGAGGTGCCGCGCCGCCACTGGCGGCGACTAAGCCGGGCGCTTGTGGGACAGGACCATTACTGCGGTATGGCCTCCTGGACGGGTACCATGTTCGAGTACTTTATGCCCCACCTACTGCTTCCGGCAGAGCAGAACTCCCTGCTCTATGAGTCGCTGGCCTTCTGCCTGTACGCCCAGAAAAAGCGGGTCCGGGGGACAGGCGCCCCCTGGGGGATTTCCGAATCGGCGTTCTACGCCTTTGACGGGGCTATGAACTACCAGTATAAGGCCCACGGAGTTCAGCGCCTGGGCCTGAAGCGGGGCCTGGACCGGGAACTGGTGGTCTCCCCCTACTCCACCTTTCTTACCCTTCCGCTTGCGCCGGAGAGCGGGGTGAAGAATCTGAGAGCGCTGGCAGCCATGGGCCTGGAGGGGCGCTATGGCCTTTGCGAGGCGGCGGACTTTACCCCGGGACGGGTGAACGGCGCGGCAAAGTATGAGCCGGTGCGCTCTTATATGGCACATCATCTGGGCATGAGCCTGGTGGCGCTGGATAATGCACTGAACGACGGCATCATGCAAAAACGCTTCATGCGGGACGCGGCTATGGGCGCCTATCGGGAGCTCCTCCAGGAAAAAGTGCCTGTGGGAGCGCAGGTCCTCCACTCACCCCGGGACGAGGTGCCGGACAAGCCGGGACGGCGTGGCGGAGAACCGTTCCTGCGGACAGGGGAGGGCTATGATCCGGTATGCCCTGCCTGTCACCTAATGACAGGCGGGGCATGGCAGGTTCTGTGCACCGATGCGGGGGCGTCCTGGTCGAGAATGGGACGGACCACGCTGACCCGCTGTATCTGGAACCGACAATACCAGAGCGCAGGGGTGTCGTTTTTCCTTCGGACGCCGGAGGGCCTGCTTCCGCTCACGCCTGCGCCACTTTACCGCGAGGGGCCGGAATATACTTGGCGTTTTCAGGGAGGCGGAGCTTGCTGGTCCGCTCAATGGCAGGGATACGCTGCAAGCGTGGACCTGCGGGTGCCGGAGCGGGAAAATGGAGAGCGCAGGGAGGTCACCGTGCGCTGGACCGGGGAGGGGGAGAGGGAGGTAGAACTCCTCTGTTACCTAGAACCGGTTTTGGCGCCGCGGGAGGATTATGAGGCCCATCCGGCCTTCTCCAAACTGTCCCTGGAGAGCAAGGGAACTGGAGACGGCGTGCTCTTCACCAGACGGAACCGGAGGCGGGGGGAGAGCCGCCCCGCCTTGGCAGTGCTGTGGGACCAGCCGGAGGCGACCTTTGATACCGCACGTGAGACCGCCTTGGGCCGGGGAGGGCTGCAGGCCTTGGAAGGGGCTGTGGAACGGCCTGCAACGGAGCGTGAGGGAGCAGTGCTGGACCCCTGTCTCCTGGTGCGCTTCCCTGTCAGCCTGCGGAGCGATGCGCCGGTTCAGATCCGACTGGCGCTCTCCGCCGCGGACAGCGGAGAACAGGCGACAGAGGGAGCTCTGCGCCTTCTGCGCATGCGCGGCGGAGAGGCGGCCGATGGGTTGGAGCGGATCAGAGGACGTCTCCAATTGACGGAAGAAGAGACTCGAAGGGCATTTGAGCTGCTCAGGAATCTTCAGTTTCCGGCCCACCCATGGGTGTCCAGGGGATCACCGGAGCAGCGCGCCCTTTGGCCCTTCGGGATTTCCGGAGATCTGCCCATAGCCGCCCTTCGGGTGGAGGAGGAGCGGATGGAGGCCGCCCTTTCGTTGGAGCGGATCCATCAGTTTTTGGTACAGGGCGGATTCATGTTCGATCTGGTATTCCTGATGCGGGAGGGGGGAGACTATCTGCACCCGCTGCGGGATACTCTGGAAGAGAGGCTGCGGTCTGACGGGTGGGAGCATCGCTTGGGAGCGCGGGGAGGCATATTCCTGGTGGAAGAGGAGACGGCAGCGGCGGTGTGTGCTGCCGCGCTGCTGCTGGATGAGGTGGGAAACGTACCTCAGGAGAATAGAAGCGCCAGAATATATGAAAAGCAAAATGCCTTCACACAATTGCCGGGTATCCCTCCCTTTGGATTCTTGGAGAATGGGTCCTTTTGGTTTGATACGGGCGCACAGCTCCCACCTTTGGGCTGGTCGACGATCCTTTGCAACGATGCGTTCGGCTGGAGGACGGATGAGACTGGGAGCGGACATCTATGGATCAACAATGCAAAGGAAAATCCCCTTACAGAATGGGTCAACGATCCGCTGGCAGTCACAGGGCCAGAACGTGTTCTCTTTTCTGCCGGCGGAGGAGAAGTATCCTGTTTTGCGGCGCCGGACGGCCTCCCCTGTACGGTGACCTACGGCTTTGGAGAGGCGATGTGGGAAAAACATGTGGCGGGAAGCCCGCTCCGCTGTACGGCCTTTGTACCGCCGGATGAGGATGCACGGTATCTTCTACTGGAGGCGGCGGGACGGACCGGAGAGGTGATCTATCGTCTGGAGGGAGCAGAGGAGCAGAGGTGGCCGATTCGGGGGAACCTCTGTCTGCGGACGGTTCCGGCGCCGGGAGGCCGTTGGCCTGAGACCGGCCCTGCGGATTTCAACCGGGCGCGGGAGCGGCTGGAGCGGACCAGGGCGTGGTGGAGTTTTCGCGTAAGCCCTTTGACGGTCCGGACGCCGGACGGGGCGCTGGACCGCTATCTCAACGGTTGGGCCCTCTATCAGGTGATTGCCTGCCGTCTTTTCGCCAGGACATCTCTTTACCAGAACGGCGGGGCCTACGGGTTCCGGGATCAGTTGCAGGATGTGTGCGCGGTGCTTCTTACCGCTCCGGAGTTGGCTCGGGCGCAGCTTCTTCGGGCCTGCGCCCACCAGTATGAGGAGGGTGACGTGCAGCATTGGTGGCACCCAGCCGCTGAGGGCGAGACGGAGCGCGGTGTGCGCACAAGGATCAGTGACGATCTGCTGTGGCTGCCCTATGTCCTGTGCGAATATTTGGAGAAAACGGGGGACCGGGACATTTTGGAGGTGCCGGTTTCCTTCCTCGTGTCCCCGACCCTGGCGGAGAATGAGCGGGAACGATATGAGGCGGCGGAGACTTCGGCGGAGAAGGCCGGGGTATTGGAGCATGCCAGGCGGGCGGTGGAACAGGCCCTGCGCCGGGGGGCCGGACCGCATGGACTTGCAAAGATGGGGACCGGAGATTGGAACGACGGCATGGACCTGGTGGGAGCCGCCGGAACTGGGGAGAGCGTGTGGCTCACTTGGTTTTTGGCGCTGGTATTGGAGCGATTCGCATCTCTCTGCAGCGGCGAAACCCGGGCCCGTTACGAGGCGGAGGCGCGCCGGTACGCCTCCGCCGCCAACGCTGCCTGGGATGGGGAATGGTTCCTGAGAGGCTGGTATGATGACGGCCAGACGCTGGGTGCCTCTGCAGATCAGGCGTGCCGCATTGATTCCATCGCCCAGTCCTTTGCCGTCCTGTGCCCATTGGGGGACAGGGACCGGGCATACCGGGCGGTGAAATCGGCCATGGAGCATCTTTTTGACCGGGAGCACCAGATCGTAAAGCTTTTTGCCCCGCCCTTTGACGAAGGAGAGAGGGACCCGGGCTATATTCGGGGTTATCTGCCGGGGGTAAGGGAAAACGGCGGGCAGTACACCCATGCGGCGGTATGGCTGGCGCTGGCGCTGTTCCGGCTTGGACGTGGGGACGAGGGGCACGAGGTGCTGCACGCCCTGCTGCCCGCAGCCCATGCTCCTGAGTGCTACCAAGCGGAGCCCTATGTCCTGGCTGCCGATGTGTACGCCAACCCACAGCATCCGGGCCGCGGCGGCTGGTCTTGGTACACCGGCGCGGCGGGCTGGTTTTACCGAACGGCGGTTGAGGAGCTTCTGGGCCTCCGGGTCCGGGAGGGCAGGCTGTATATGGAGCCCTGTTTGCCACAGGCGTGGAGCGGCTATGAGGCGGAGTGGGCGCTTACGTCCGGTCGTCTGCACCTGAAAATCGAGAGGACCGGGACCCGCGGTCTGCTGCTGGACGGCAAGCCTTGCGGGGATGGAATACCTTTGAACCAGCTCCGGGGAGAGCATCAGGTCCTTTTTTCGTTTTAAGGGTGTCAAAACGGGAAAAATATAGTATAATGATCTCATGCTCTCTCCGGACGACAGCTGGAGGGGAACCGGCATTTTGATAAGAAAGGAAGGCCCTATATGACCCATGTGACCCACAGGGAATTGATGCCCGGCGTCCGTCTGACGGCGGTACAAACCGATAAATTCAAAACCAATCTGCTCTCGGTCAGCCTCTTGGCTCCCATCTCGGAAGAGACGGCCTCCGCCAACGCGTTGCTCCCCTACGTGCTCCGCCGGGGTACCGAGCGCTGTCCTGATATGGAGACCCTCTCTGCGGCGCTGGATGAGCTCTATGGCGGCTCCATCGAACCCATGGTCCGCAAAAAAGGAGAGACTCAGGCGGTGGGATTTGCCGCCAGCTTTGTGGACGACGCCTTTGCCCCCGGAGATACCCGGATTCTGGAGTCCGCTGCAGGTCTGCTTGGAGATGTGCTTCTCCGGCCCGCCGTCAGCGGAGGCAGGTTCCTGGCGGAGTATGTAGAGGGGGAGCGCGCCAATCTGGTCGACCGTATCCATGCCCAAATCAACGAAAAACGGTCCTATTCTATCCTGCGACTCACGCAGGAGATGTGTGCAGGAGAACCCTATGGTGTGGATAAGCTGGGGGATGAGGCGCATGCCGCCGCCATCACGGTGGAAGGTCTTTGGAAGCGGTATCAGAGTCTGCTCGCCTGTGCTCCGGTGGAGCTTTACTACTGCGGCTCCGCCGGCGAGGAGCGGGTGGCGGCGGCCTTGACCAGTGCGCTGGCCGGTCTGCCCAGAGCGGAGGAGCTGGAAGAGCCGGAGTGCGGGGTGCAGACCGGCGCTGTCTGCGATGCGCCGCGGCTTTTCACCGAGTCTATGGATGTGACTCAAGGCAAGCTGGCCCTGGGGTTCCGGACGGGGGGCGGTTGCATCTGGTCGGAGGACTATCCGGCGCTTCTGGTGTGCAATGCGGTCTATGGCGGCACGCCCACATCTAAGCTTTTTCTCAATGTCCGGGAGAAGCTGTCCCTGTGCTATTTTGCAAGCTCCATGCTGGAAAAGTTTAAAGGTATCATGATGGTGTCCTCCGGAATTGAATTTCAAAACTATGAAAAGGCCAAGGACGAAATCCTGGCCCAATTGGAGAATTGCCGCGGAGGGAACATAGAGGCGTGGGAGTTGGAGGGGGCCAAACGCTCCATTATCAGCGGGCTCTATGCCACAATGGATGCCCAGGGCCGGCTGGAGGATTTCTGGCTGGGACAGTCGGTAGCCGGGCTTGCGGAGACGCCTGAGGAGCTCTCCCGCCGCGTGGAGACTGTGACTGTGGACGAGGTCGTGGCGGCGGCCGGTAAATTAGAGCTGGACGCCATCTATTTCCTGAAGGGCCTGGAGGACTGAATCATGGTATCAAAAGAATATTCCCGCATTGGGGAGACGCTGCATCACGCTGAGCTGGAGAACGGACTTCACATCTATGTGGATGTGAAGCCGGAGTTCTCCAAGAGCTTTGCATTTTTCGCCACGAACTACGGCGGTATGGATATGAGGTTCAAGTTGAAGGGGGAGTGGCACGACACCCCGGCCGGCGTGGCCCATTTCCTGGAGCACAAAATGTTCGATACCAAGGATGGGAATGCCCTTCAGGATCTGGCCGCCAACGGTGCAAGCCCGAACGCCTTTACCTCCACCGCCATTACGGGCTACTATTTTGAGAGCACCGAAAAATTTGAGGAGAACCTGAAGATCCTGCTCTCCTTTGTCTCTGTGCCCTGGTTTACGAAGGAGAGCGTGGACAAAGAGCAGGGCATCATCGGGCAGGAGATCCGCATGATTGAGGACGACCCTGAAAATCAAGTCTTTTACGGCATGTTGGAGGCCCTTTATGAGCACAATCCGGTCCGGGTGAGCATTGCCGGCACGGTGGAATCCATCGCGGAGATCACCGCCGAGACCCTCTATGCCTGCCATGCCGCCTTTTATAACCCCGGCAACATGACGCTGTGCGTGGCGGGGAACGTGGACCCCCGCAGGGTCTGTGAGATCGCACGGGAGGTCCTTCCCAAGGAGGGACTGCGAGATATCCCGAGAGATTACGGCGGCGAAGAACCTGAGCAGGCATTTCGCCCGGAGACAGTGCAGGAGATGGCGGTCTCCACGCCCATTTTTCAACTGGGGTGGAAGGCGGACCCCGCTCCGCTGGGAGAAGAGCATATGCGCAGGCAATTTATAGGCGAGCTGTGCTGCGAGGCTGTTTTTGGCACCTCCACCCCCCTCTATGCAAGTCTCTACAGCCGGGGGCTGGTGAACAACAACTTCAGCTATGGCTACGAGGCATATCCAGGCTGTGCCATGCTCACGGTTGGCGGGGAAAGCCGCGATCCCTGGGCCCTGCGGGAGGCCATTGCCGCCGAGGCGGCAAGGATCGGCAGGGAGGGGATCGGCCAAGAGTTGTGGGACCGCCTGAAAAAGGCTGCCTACGGAGGGCGTGTGCGGGCGCTCAATTCCTTCGAGAACATCTGCGTGGGCCTGGCCCAGAGCCATTTTACCGGGGAAGAATTCTTCCGGTTCCCAGAGGTCTTTGAGGGGATAAGCAAGTCCGATGTGGAAGACTGCGTCCGCCGTTGGATGTCTCCGGAGCGCACAGCCCTCTCAGTGGTAAAACCCAAGGGGGAGAAGGTATGACAAGGACAGTGGCCTTTCCCGGTTTGGGGCTGGAGTTCCACCTGAACCGGGTGGCCTTTGAGCTCTTTGGTCTGCCCATCTACTGGTACGGCGTCATTATTGCCGCCGGTTTTTTGCTGGCGGTGCTGTTCTGCTATAAAATGGCCCCTCGGTTTGGCGTCAAGTCCGACGATATCATCGACCTTCTCTTTTTTGCCGTGCCCCTGGCGATCGTAGGGGCGCGGCTGTACTACATTGTGTTTTATCTGGACCTCTTCCGGAACGCAGGGGGAAGCCTGGATCTGGGCAAAATGCTGGATATCCGGGACGGCGGTCTGGCCATTTATGGCGGCGTTATCGCCGCAACGCTGACGCTGATCGTATTCTGTAAAGTAAAAAAGCTCAATTTTTTTGCCTTTGCGGATGTGGGCGTGTTCGGCCTTCTCATTGGCCAGTGTGTGGGACGGTGGGGCAATTTTGTCAATGTGGAGGCATATGGCGGTCCCACAGACCTTCCGTGGCGCATGGGGATTGACGCCTATGTAAACGGTGCGTGGCAGTATATGGAGGTCCACCCCACATTTTTTTATGAGTCTGCTTGGAATTTGCTGGGCTTTTTGCTGCTGCTGGTCGTTGTCCTGAGGGGAAAGAGAAAATTTGACGGACAGATCATGTGGGGGTATTTTTTGTGGTACGGCTTTGGAAGGGGAATGATCGAGGGCCTGCGGACCGACAGCCTTTATTTTTTCCATACCCCGATCCGGATCTCACAGCTCCTGGGATTTGCCTCGGCGCTGGTGGCGGCAGGATTCCTGATCTATCACCTGGTGATCCAAAAGCATACGCCGGAAGAACTCTATGTAAACCGTATGAAGCGAAAAGCAGAGGGGGCGGAGGCCCCAAGACCCCAAACTTTTCATGATGAGGAGGAGCAGCATGGCAGCGACAGTGATTGATGGAAAGGCCCTGGCAGCCAAATGCAAAGAGAGGGTAAAGGCAGAGGCAGGAGCGCTCTCCAAACGACCTGGACTGGCGGTTATCATTGTGGGAGACAATCCGGCCTCCCGTACATATGTCAACAGCAAGCGGAAGGATTGCGCCGAGTGCGGCATCTACAGCGAGGAATATGCCCTCCCGGCAGAGGCGGGCCAGGCGGAGTTGATGTCCATCATCGATACATTGAACCATCGTGAGGATATCGACGGAATCCTTTGTCAGCTTCCCCTGCCGGCGGGGTATGACGAGCAGCAGGTTCTGTTGGCCATTGACCCGGATAAGGATGTGGACGGATTCCACCCGGTAAATGTGGGCCGCCTTTCCACAGGGCAGAAGTGCTTTCTACCCTGCACGCCGGCGGGTGTGATGGAGATGCTCAAGGAATGCGGCATCGATCCTAAGGGCAAGGATTGTGTGGTGGTAGGCCGCTCCAATATTGTGGGCAAACCTATGGCGATGCTACTGCTGGCGGCGCACGGCACGGTCACAGTCTGCCATTCCCGCACCAGAGATCTGGGCGAGGTCTGCAGGAGAGCGGATATCCTGGTGGCCGCTGTAGGGAAGCGGAACATCATCACGGCGGATATGGTGAAGGAGGGAGCCGTGGTTATCGATGTGGCTATGAACCGCGACGAGGCGGGGAAGCTCTGCGGCGATGTAGACTATGGGCCTGTGGCGAAAAAAGCCTCCTACATTACCCCGGTACCCGGCGGCGTGGGGCCTATGACCCGGGCGATGCTGATGGTAAATACGCTGGAGGCGGCCCGCCTGCACGGGAAATAAAGAAAAAAGGTGTACGGCGCGTGTTCCGGAAAAACAGGGAGGAGGTACAGACGCATGGGAATGGGATTCATGTTCGATATTTTTCCGATCCTGTTCATGGTCGTATTTATTCTGATCTTGGGGGTTATTTTGATCAGCTTGGGTCGTGGTGTCTCCCAGTGGCATAAAAATAATCAGTCCCCCGTGCTGACCGTACAGGCGGAAGTTGTAACAAAACGGGCCGATGTGCGCCATCACCATCACAATACGGGCGATGTCGGCGCCATGCATACCACCAGCAGCACCTTCTATTACGCTACCTTCCAGGTGGAGAGCGGCGATCGAATGGAGCTTCATGTGCCCAGGAACGAGTACGGGATGCTGGTGGAGGGTGACAACGGAAGGCTGACCTTCCAGGGAACACGCTATCTGGGCTTTGAACGGAGCCGTTGAAATTGACCTCTTTACGGGCAGTAGAACATATGTTAGAATGGAGGGGAACTTTTCCCCTCCATTTTTATAGAAACGGGAGGTAATTCCATGGCGTATCGACCGCTTGCAGATGAGATCAGACCCGCATCTTTGGACGATGTGGTAGGACAAAAGCATATTTTGGGGGCGGACGGCCTTCTGCGCAGGATCATCGAAAGCGGAAGCATCCCCAATCTGGTCTTTTATGGCCCTTCCGGCACCGGGAAAACCACGGTAGCAAATATCATCGCCGCCCGTACCAACCGTACACTGCGGCGGATCAACGCCACAACGGGTTCCCTCTCGGATGTAAAAGATGTGATCGGCGAGGTGGGTACCATGATGGCACCCAATGGCATTTTATTGTATCTGGACGAGATCCAGTATTTTAATAAAAAGCAGCAACAATCTCTGCTGGAAGTCATTGAACGGGGTGACGTGACACTCATCGCATCCACCACGGAGAATCCATATTTTTATGTCTATAATGCTGTCCTCAGCCGCTCTACAGTCTTTGAGTTCAAGCCTGTGGAAGCGGGGGAGGTGCTGCCCGCCATCGACAGAGGGGTGTCGATCATGGCAAAACGTCTGGGAGGGGTGGCGGAATTTGAGAATGGAGTGAGGGAGGCCATCGCGAGTTCCTGCGGCGGCGACGTACGCAAGGCAATGAATGCGGTTGAACTGCTGATGAATGCCGCCGCCAGGCAGAGGGGTAAATTGGTTGTCAGTCTGGAAGACGCAAGACTGGTGGCCCAGCGCTCCGCCATGCGCTACGACCGGGCGGGGGATGACCATTACGATATCCTCTCGGCGCTGCAAAAGTCCATCCGGGGCTCGGATCCAGATGCCGCGTGCCATTATCTTGCGCGGTTGCTAGAGGCAGGGGACCTTATTTCAGCCTGCCGCAGGCTGATGGTCATTGCCTGTGAGGATGTGGGCTTGGCCTACCCTCAGGTCATTCCCATCGTCAAGGCCTGTGTGGATGCGGCCAATATGTTGGGGCTGCCGGAGGCGCGGATCCCGCTGGGGGATGCTGCCGTGCTCATGGCCACTGCGCCCAAATCCAATTCCGCCCATATTGCGCTGGATGAGGCCATGGCGGATGTGCGGACGGGAAAAACAGGAGATTATCCGCGGCATCTCCAGAACAAGCATGCCGATTCAGCGGGCATGGAACGTGAGCAGGGTTATCTTTATCCGCATGATTTCCCAAATCACTATGTAAAGCAGCAATACTTGCCGGATAGGCTGAAGGGCGTTCACTACTATGTATATGGAGAGAACAAGACGGAGCAGGCCGCCAAGCGCTACTGGGATGAGATCAAGGGGAAAGAAGAAGGATAGGTCGGAGGCCGAACAATATCGGCGGGAAATGGGGGAAATAAATGAACCTTCCGGAGTGGTTTCACAAAAAGAGACGGAATTCCATTGAGCTCTTGCCTGCGGACGGGCCTGGAAAAGTAGAGCTGGGGAGCAGTAAGGTGGGTGGAAAACCTCATCTCCCCAAAGAATTCGAGTGGTATCGGTATGAGGGCACGAATTATGATGGAGTGACTGCCAGGCGGCCGCTCTCCTTTTTGGCGCAGATCAATTTGGCGGAGATCGCGGACCTGGACATAGACGGTGTCCTGCCGTCCAGGGGGATGCTCTACTTCTTTTATGAATTGGAGACGATGGCTTGGGGGTTTGATCCAAAAGATCGAGGCTGTGCGCGGGTACTTTACTATGAAGGCGGGCCGGCCGGTCTCATTGAGACGGAACCTCCGGGAGATCTGAAGGCCGATTACCTGGTTCCGGAGATCCCGATCTCCTTCAAAAACAGGGACGAAGTGCCTGACTACGAAGAATTCCGGGAGCAATTTGGAGAAGGTATCGATTGGGATACCTATGAGGAAGAACGGACTCTGCGGGGGTGCAAGGCGTCTGAGGAGCCGGAGAAAGTCACCAAACTGCTGGGCTATGCGAATCTGATCCAGGGGAGCATGCTTTTGGAGTGTGAGATGGCGGACAGCGGAATTTACTGCGGCCACCCGCAGGAGTTGCCGCCGGAAGAGTGGGACCGCCTTCGGGAGAATAGCCGGGACTGGCGGCTTCTCTTCCAGATGGGGACCGTGGAGCGGGATGGATTTGAGCTGATGTTCGGCGATTGCGGCTGTATCTATTTTTATATCCGCGGGGAGGATCTGGCCCAGAGGAGATTTGACCGCATCTGGATGGTCCTGCAATGCGGCTGAGAAAAAAGCCCGGAGCGCCGACCGCTGATCGGAGCTCCGGGTTTTGACCGTTTTATAAGAATGTGGTTTCCACGCCTGCTTTTCGGCAGCCGTCCGGGGCATAACGCCAATGGGCAAGCCGCCCCTCACGGATAAAATAGTGCAGCGCAGCCGTTTCGGTGGCCGGAGGGAGCCTTTCGATGACCAGCAGTTTGATTTTCATTCGCTCCGGGAGCATCGCCTTCAGGAAGACAGAGACGCGGTCCCCTTCGCGCAGGTCGGTCCTTGGCTCTGCGAGCCCCGACAGGTTGGGGGTCAGCTCGATAAAGGCACCGTAGTCTTTCAGGCCGCGAACGGTTCCCTCCACTGTCATACCCGGCGCAAAATCCCTGGCGTTCTCTGCCCATGTGCCCAACAGTTCTCGGTGAGTCAGCTTTACGCGGCCCTGCTCCGGCAGCGTTTCCAGTACGGCGGCGTGGATCTCCTGCCCGACGGAAAACCGGCAGGAGGGGTGCGGGATGCGGGAGATGGAGATATGTTCAATGCCGATCATGGAGACCAGTCCGCAGCCGATGTCCACAAAAGCGCCGAAGGGCTCCATATGGGTGACTGTGGCGGGAATGACCATCCCGGGCTTGAGCTCAGACATCAGGGCCTGCTGCGCAATCTCCTGGGCTCGACGACGGGAGAGAACCAGAACGGGTTGACTGTCCGGACCGGAAACAGAAACGATCGTAAAGCAGACCGGCTTGCCCACGCGGGACAAGATGGCGATCTCCTTGGTGGTTCCTTCCGCCACGCCCAAAGCGGTGTCCTCTCGGGGAATACGGCCCGTAAAAGGGCCTACGGCAACGGTCAAATCGTGGTCCGTGCTGCAGGAGAGGGCGCGGCCCTCTAAAATCATGCCCCGGTCCCGGGCGGAGCGAAGCGCGGACACTGTGGCGCAGGCGGCCAGATTGTCCGGAGCGGTCAAGCGTCTGCCCTCGGGGAGAAAATGACTGATCATCCCGATCATTCCTTTCCGATACTCCGTTTTTTTGCTGATAAGCCACTATATGCGGGGGGACACCCGGAATTGACAGGGAGACCCGGGGAACCTATAATAATACCATCCGTTGTGGCGGCCCCGGAAGAGGATGTCTTTGTCCGTAGGGGTGAGCGCTTTGTCATTTTGCGGCAAAAGGGGAATCTTTTCAGGAGGCGATAAGCATGGATGTCCGACTGGGCGATGTGTTAGAGATGAAAAAGGCGCATCCCTGTGGAAGCAGACACTGGTTGGTGCTGCGGGTGGGGATGGATTTTCGCCTCCGCTGCCAGGGGTGCGGGCATGAGGTCATGCTTCCGCGCAGCAAGGCGGAGAAGAATATCAAAAAAATCCTGCACAGTGAGGGGAACGAAGCATGAAAGAGTATTGGAGCAGGCGAATCCGGGATGCGGTGCCCTATGTGCCGGGTGAGCAGCCCAGGGGCAGGACGTTTATCAAACTGAACACCAACGAAAACCCCTATCCCCCTTCGCCCAAAGTAGTGGAAGCCGTAAAGTCGGCGGCGGGGGAGGGGCTTCGGCTCTATCCGGATCCGGAATGTGCCGGGCTGCGTGCAGCCGCCGCCAAGCTCCATGGGGTAACACCGGAACAGGTTTTCCCGGGAAATGGTTCCGATGAGGTCCTGGCTTTTTGCTTTCAGGCTTTCTTTGATCCGGAGCGTCCGATTCTTTTTGCGGATATCACCTACACGTTTTATGCTGTTTATACCGACTATTTTGGGCTCAAAGCCTGGCAGATCCCGCTGGATGAGGATTTTTCTCTTCCGGTGGAGCGGTTCTGCAAGGCTGAAAACTGCGGCGGCGTGGTCATCGCCAATCCCAACGCTCCTACAGGCCGGTCGGTGGACCTGGAGGATATCCGGCGGGTGCTGGAGGAGCATCGGGATGTGGTTGTGCTGGTGGACGAGGCCTATGTGGACTTCGGCGGCGTATCGGCCGACACATTGCTGAAGGAGTATGACAACCTGGTGGTCGTGCGCACGCTCTCCAAAAGCCGCGCGTTGGCCGGACTGCGGGTGGGCTATGCGCTGGGCAGTCCGAATCTGATCTCCGGGCTCTGTTGTGTGCGGGACTCCATCAACTCCTATACAGTGGACCGTCTGGCGCAGGCGGGAGCCGTGGCGGCGCTGGAGGATGGGCCCTACTTTGAGGAGATGAGAGAACGCGTAATCCGCACCCGGGAGCGGACGGAGGAGCGGCTGCGTGCAATGGGGTTTGCTGTCCTGGAGTCCAAGGCAAACTTCCTGTTTGTCAGCCATCCGAAACGCACCGGAAAGGCGCTGTTGGACGGGCTGCGGGAGCAGGGGATTCTGGTGCGCTGGTTTGACCGGCCCCGTATCGGCAACTATCTGCGCATCAGTGTCGGGACGGACGATGAGATGGACGCCCTCCGTGCAGCCCTCAAGGCGCTGACGGAGGGCTGAATATGCGCTATGAAGGTGATATCTACCGTCCGCCCGGAGAGTGGAAGAGCTATCTCCTGCAGACCACGGTGGGGTGTTCTCACAACACCTGTACGTTTTGCCGGATGTATCGGGGGAAACGGTTCCATATCCGCCCTTTGCCGGATATCCTGGAGGATATCCGCATGGCAAAAGCCTGCTATGGGGACCTTCGTCGGGTGTTCCTCTGTGACGGAGATGCGATCATCATGAAAACGGAGGAACTGCTTTCGATTCTGGACGCCCTTTATGACGCCTTCCCATCCCTGGAGAAGGTGACCACGTATGCTGGGCCGCTGAGCACGCTTTCCAAAACACCGGAAGAACTGAAAACCCTGCGGAAGGCCGGGCTGACCCGTGCCTATCTGGGAGTGGAGAGCGGAAGCGACGCGCTTCTGCACGCGGTCAAAAAGGGGGCGGACGCGCGGCAGATGCTGGAGGCGGGAATCCGTCTCAGGGAGGCGGGCTTTGACCTCTGGGTCATGGTGATCCTGGGTCTGGCCGGCCCTGGTGAGGCTGGGCGGCGGCATATTCTGGATACTGCGGCCATGATCAATGAGATGCGCCCCAGGCATCTCTCGGCGCTGACGCTGACGCTGTATCCGGGCACAGATCTCTATCAGGAATGGAGAGCGGGAAGATTTCAGGCGGCCACGGCGCGGGATACCCTGCGGGAGGCACGATTGCTCATTGAAAAGCTGGAGGTGGACCCGCTCCACTTCACCTGCGACCATGCCTCCAATTACGTGCCTCTGAAGGGAAGCCTGCCCGAAGACCGTGCATACTTTCTATCCCGTCTGGACCAAGCGCTGGAGAGCGGTACTGGGATGCGGCCGGAGTGGAGCCGGGGACTCTGATGGAGGGACGGAAAAATGGGAGGGACAGGTGGAGAAGAATGCCTTTACTTCCTGCGGGTTACTTGTTATAATAGATAGGAAAACAAAATACGGAGTATCGCATTGGTGCAGCGACGCAGCTGCTGAAAAGGGAAGTCCGGTGAAAGACCGGCGCAGTCTTACCTCTACTGTAAGCGTGGACGACGGCGTACAAAAGCCCATTGGTAATGATCGATTGCCGAGAAGGGACGCCCGAGGGAGAAGCGCAAGCCAGGAGACCTGCCGTGCGGAATACACAAGCATGACTCTTAGGTGGAGAGCGGCAGTGCCATGCCCGTTTTCATGGTCCCTCTCCGCCCGGAGAGGGACCATTTTTTGTCGGGAGGCGGCGTATGGGCACCTTTGAACACTATATCTCCGTTGGCCGCGGCCGTCTCCGCTGCGGGTATACGACCGGTACCTGTGCCGCCGCTGCGGCACGGGGGGCGGCGGAGCTTCTGCTCACAGGGGAGATGCCCGCTCTGGTCCGGGTGGAGACGCCCGCCGGCATCCCTGTGGAAGCCGAGCTCTTAGAGCCGGCGTCGGGATGCGGATGGGCCTCCTGTGCGGTCCGGAAGGACGGGGGAGATGACCCGGACGCCACCCATGGCACCTTGATTTTTGCCAAGGTGGAAAAGACGAAAGCCCGCGAAGTCACCATCGAAGGCGGGGTGGGCGTAGGGCGGGTCACCCGGCCCGGACTGGACCAGCCGGTAGGCGAGGCGGCCATCAATCATGTGCCCCGGGAAATGATCCTTCGCCAGATGGAGGAAGTACGCCGGAAGGCGGGGTACTCCGAGGGGCTCCGGGTGGAGATCTCCGTTCCGGCAGGGGAGGAATTGGCAAAAAGGACCTTTAATCCCCGGCTGGGGATCACAGGGGGCATTTCTATCCTGGGGACCTCCGGCATTGTGCGGCCTATGAGTGAAGCCGCACTTATAGATTCCCTGCGTCTGGAGCTGGACATGCAGGCTGCGGCGGGGGCGGGAGACATCGTGGTGACTCCTGGTAATTACGGCGAACATTTTTCAAGGGAAGTTCTCCACCTGTCGCTGGACCACTGGGCCACCTGCTCCAACTATATTGGAGAGGCCATTGATCACGCAGCAGGGTTGGGATTTCGCAGCTTTCTGCTGGTGGGCCATCTGGGCAAGCTGTGCAAGGCTGCGGCGGGAAACATGAATACGCACTCCAGGGTATCCGATGCCCGGCGGGAGACCCTGGCGGCGCATACGGCCCTGTGCAGTGGGGACCGTACTGTTGTGGAGGCGGTGTTTCTGGCCATCACCACAGACGAAGCAGTTGATATTCTGGACCGCGCCGGACTGCGGGAGCCTGTAATGGCATCCCTGGCCGGTGCACTGGACCAGAGGCTCAAGGCACGGGCGGGAGAGGATATGGACATCGAGGCCATTTTTTTCTCCAACAAGCATGGGATACTGGGCCGGACGCCGGGAGCGGAGCGGCTGGCCGCGCTCCACGCCCCGGACTGAGACCATTTCAAACGGAAAGGAAGAGGAAACTATGATCCACTTTATTGGCGCGGGCCCCGGAGCCGCGGACCTCATCACTGTCCGCGGCGCACGGCTTCTGCGGGAAGCGGATGTGATCATCTATGCCGGCTCTCTGGTAAATCCGGCGCTTCTGGAGAACAAGAAGGAGGACTGTGCCGTCTATGACAGTGCCTCCATGACCCTGGAGGATGTGATAGATGTGATGAAGGCCACGGAGGCATCCGGAGGCACCACCGTTCGGCTCCACACCGGAGACCCCTCTCTTTATGGGGCCATCCGGGAGCAGATGGACCGCTTGGACGAGCTGGAGATCGCCTATGACGTAACACCGGGCGTATCCTCTTTTTCCGGTGCGGCGGCCGCGCTGGAGGCGGAATATACCCTTCCGGAGGTGTCGCAAAGCGTCATTATCACACGGATGGCAGGCCGGACGCCGGTCCCCGAAAGGGAAAAGCTGTCTAAGATGGCCTCGCATGGCTGCACAATGGTGCTGTTCCTCTCCACAGGACTCCTCGAAGATGTGGAGAGAGAGCTGATGGAGGGCGGATATGAACCCGATACCCCGGCCGCGATTGTCTATAAGGCCACTTGGCCGGAACAGCGGGTATACCGCTGTACGGTTTCCACCCTGGCCCGGACGGCAAAAGAAAACCAGGTTACCAAGACGGCCCTTATTACCGTGGGAGGCTTCCTGAGCGGCCAGTATGAGCGCTCCAAGCTCTATGATCCCGGATTTACCCACGGCTACCGGGTGGGGAACGAATCGTGAGACTGGCGCTCACCGCCTTTACCGCGCGGGGAGCGGCACTGGCCCAGGCGCTGGCGGAGAAATTGACGGGACTGGGAAACCGCTGCATGATAGCGGTTCCCGCACGGCTGAATTTGGCGGTCCCGACTTACGAGAATCTGGGCGCGTGGACGGGAGAACGCTTTGCCGACTGCGAGGGAATCCTCTTCATCGGTGCCAGCGGCATTGCGGTCCGGGCCATTGCTCCCTATGTGAGGGACAAGTTCACCGATCCCGCCGTTGTCTCGGTGGATGAGGCAGGGCAGTTCGCGGTACCGCTCCTCTCCGGACATGTGGGAGGAGCAAACGACCTTGCCAGGACTGTGGCGGCGATAACCGGCGGCAGGGCGGCTGTGTCCACTGCCACGGATGTAAATGGAAAATTTGCCGTGGATCAGTGGGCAAGGGAGCAAGGTTTTTTCCTTGACGGGAAAGAGGCGGCAAAGTGTATTTCGGCGGCCCTGCTGAGCGGTAAACCAGTGGGACTGAAAAGTGATTTTCCTATACAAGGAGAACTGCCGGACGGGGTGATAGAGGGTGTAGCGGAGTTGGGGGTTGCCATCACGCTGGACGTTGCCGCCGCGCCCTTTCCCATGACGCTGAGGCTGATCCCCAGGGTGTTGAATCTGGGGATCGGATGCCGCCGCGGCGTGACGCCGGAGGCCATCGCCGGAGCGGTGGGGGAGGTGTTGCGTGCTCACCGGCTTTCACCGAAGGCGGTCAGGCAGGTATGTACCATTGACCTCAAAAAAGGGGAGGCGGGACTGCTGGCCTTTTGCCGGCAGTGGGGACTGCCTCTGCGGACCTTTACTCCACAGGAACTGGCGGAGATTTCCGGCGAATTCACGCCTTCGGAATTTGTTCGGGGCGTCACGGGCGTGGACAATGTCTGTGAGCGTGCCGCTGTCCGGGCGGGCGGTGAACTGATCGTCAGGAAGCAGGCTGGGGGAGGCGTTACCGTAGCGGTGAGCCGTGAGCCCCTTGTGATATCATTGGAAGGAGAGAGCGCATGAGAGTGACCGTAGTGGGTTTGGGCCCCGGCGCGGGCCGGGACCTGACTGGTCGGGCGCGGGAGGCGCTGGAACAGGCCGAACTGATCATAGGTTATACCGCATATATCGAGCTGATTCGGGAGGAGTTTTCCCACAAAGAGATGCGCTCTACCGGTATGCGCAAAGAGGTGGACCGCTGCCGCGCGGCGGTGGAGGAGGCTGTGGCTGGAAAGGATGTGGCCATGGTGTGCTCCGGCGACTCCGGCATTTATGGTATGGCCGCACTGGTCTATGAGGTGGCTCAGGAATATCCCCCCATCGAGATCGAGGTTGTTCCGGGCATTACCGCCGCCTGCGGCGGAGCCGCTGTGCTGGGTGCCCCGCTGACCCACGACTTCGCGGTGGTATCCCTGTCGGACCTCCTTACGCCGTGGGAAAAAATCGAGCGGCGGCTCATCTGTGCGGCCCAGGCGGATTTTGTGCTCTGCCTCTACAATCCGGCGAGCCACAGCCGGCCGGACCATTTGAGGCGTGCCTGCGATATCCTGCTTGCGGCGGGAAAGGCGCCGGACACGGTCTGCGGCTTTGTGCAGAACATCGGCCGGGAGGGAGAGTGCGCCGTGCTTACGACGCTGGCGGCGCTGCGGGACACGAAGGTGGATATGTTCACCACGGTCTTTATTGGCAGCAGCCAGACCCGGGTGCTGAATGGGAAGATGGTAACGCCGCGTGGCTACCTCCAGCGGGAGAATTGAGCGGAAGGAGAGGGGAAACACCCATGCATATTCTGCTGTTCGGAGGCACTTCCGAGGGACGTGAGCTTGCGGAATGGCTGGCGGGAGAGGGCGTGGGCGTTACGCTCTGTGTGGCTACGGGATATGGGGCCTCTCTGATCCCCAGTGATCCCCGCATCCGTGTCCATACCGGCCGGTTGGACCGATCCGGCATGGAGGGGCTGATGAGGGAAGGTCGCTTTGAACGGGTGGTGGATGCCACACATCCCTATGCCGTGGAGGTCACCCGAAATCTCCGGACTGCGGCAGAAAACGCCGGGCTTCCTTATCAGCGCCTCCTGCGGGATGGCGCGGTCAAGGGGGACTGGATCTGCGTGTCGGATCTGGCAGGAGCGGCGGAGCGGCTCACAGCGGTTGAGGGCGGCATTCTGCTCACCACCGGGAGCAAGGAGCTTGCCCCCTTTGCCGTGCCGGGGCTGCGGGATCGCTGCTTTCCACGGGTACTGCCCAGCCTGGACTCTCTGGGGCGCTGTCTGGAGTTGGGCTTTTCGCCCGCGCATGTTCTGTGTATGCAGGGGCCCTTTTCCAAGGAGCTGAACCTGGCGATTATCCGCCAGTATGGGATTGGGGCGCTTGTGACCAAGGCGTCGGGCGGGGCCGGCGGCTTTTGGGACAAGGTGGAGGCCGCACGGGAAGCTGGCTGCGCCCTCGTGGTGGTGGAGAGGCCCTGTCAGGAGACAGGAAGGAGCCTGGAAGAGTTAAAAACGGATTTCAAGGAGGCGCTGCGGTGAAACCAAAAGTATGCCTGATCGGCGTGGGAATGGGGAACCCCGCCACGCTGACAGCAGAGGCGGAACGGGCGATTGAAGCCTGCCCTGTGCTGGTCGGGGCCCCCCGCCTGCTGGAGCCCTATCAGAAGGGAAAGAATTGTGTGCCGCTCATTGCGGCGGCGGACATCCTTGCCTATATTGAGACCTGCGGCGAGAGTCCGGTGGGGGTGCTGCTCTCCGGGGATGTGGGCTTTTACAGCGGCGCCAAAAATCTGTGGCCGCTGCTGGAGGGATACGAGGTGGAGAGCCTCCCTGGTATCAGCTCCCTGGCCTACCTATGCACCAAGCTGAAGACATCCTGGCAGGACGCCCATGTGGCCAGCGCCCACGGACGTATACTCAATGCGGCTGGCGAGGTGCAAAGCCACGCCAAGACCTTCCTTCTCACCGGCGGAAAGACCAAGGCCCAGGATGTATGCCGGGCCATTGCCGAATGGGGCATGGACTGGGTGGAGATCTCCGTGGGGGAGAACCTCTCCTATGCGGAAGAGCGTATCGTTACCGGCACGGCCGCGGAGCTGGCGGAGCTGGAGTTCTCGGATTTGGCCGTACTGCTGTGCCGGAATCCCAGCCCTGTTTTCCGGGGCGTTTCCAACTCCGGCATTCCGGACGACGCGTTTCTCCGGGGAGATGCCCCCATGACCAAGGAGGAGGTCCGCACCATCTCCCTTTCCAAACTGAGACTATGCGCCCACCACGTCCTCTGGGATGTGGGCGCGGGCACCGGCTCGGTCTCGGTGGAGGGAGGACTTGCCCTTCCGGCCGGACGGGTGTATGCCATAGAGAAGAAAGCGGACGCGCTGGAGCTGCTCCGCAGGAACAAGGAGCAATTTGGGGTCTCCAACCTCCACGTCGTACCCGGGACAGCCCCTGAAGTCCTGGACGGACTGCCGGCACCGGACCGGGTGTTTCTGGGGGGGACCTCCGGAGATATGGAGGCGATCCTGCGCGTTGTATTCGAAAAGAACCCCGCCGCGCGGGTGGTGGTCAATGCTATCACCCTGGAGACGCTGGCCGAGGCGGTACGGTGCTTCCGGACTCTGGGCCTCTCCGGCGTCGATGTGCTCCAGGTTGCCGTCACCAAGACGCGGGAGGTGGGCCGCTACCACATGATGAACGCCCAGAATCCGGTATGGATCATCAGCGGGGAGGGGCGGCCCGGTGAGTAAGACGCCTCGGCTCCTCCTCTGTGCCCCCGCCAGCGGAGGAGGTAAGACCACGATGACCTGCGCTATTCTCCAGGCGCTGGTAGACCGCGGAATGCGGCCAGTTGCCTTTAAATGCGGACCTGACTACATCGATCCCATGTTCCATAGTGAGATCATTGGGGCAAAATCCCGGAACTTGGATCTGTTTTTCCTGGGGGCGGACACGACATGTCGACTGCTTGCGGAGAACACGGCGGGGAGCAGTCTGGCCGTGGTCGAGGGAGTCATGGGTTATTATGACGGCATCGGAATGAGCAGTGACGCAGGCACCTATGATCTGGCACGAACCACAGGGACGCCGGCGATACTGGTGGCGGACGCCAGAGGGCGGGCCCTCTCTGCGGCCGCCCTGGTAAAGGGACTGGCGGAATTCCGGCCTGACAGTGGGATTCGGGGCGTGATCCTGAATCGCTGCTCCCCCATGCTGTACCCGCGCCTCAAAGCATGTGTGGAGGAGGAGGTCGGGATCCCAGTGTTTGGGTACCTGCCCCTCATGTCGGAGTGTGCGCTGGAGAGCCGCCATCTGGGCCTGATCACGGCCGCCGAGGTGGGAGATCTGCGGGAAAAGCTGCGGAGGTTGGCGGAACAGGCGGAAAAAACGCTGGATATAGACGGCCTCCTGGCCCTTTCCGGCGCTGCGCCGGATCTCACGTATACGCCGGAAAAACCGGTGAAAATCGCGGGGACTCCTCCAGTGGTGGCTTTGGCCAGAGATAACGCGTTTTGCTTTTATTATGAGGACGGCCTGGCGGAACTGCGGCGGCAGGGCGCTGAGCTGGTGGAGTTTTCCCCCATGGAGGATACTGCGCTTCCTGCTGGGGCCTGCGGGCTTTACCTGGGGGGGGGATACCCGGAGCTGTATGCCAGACGTCTTTCAGAGAACATCGCCATGCGAAAGGCGGTGCGAAAAGCCGTGCTGGGCGGGATGCCCTGTGTGGCTGAGTGCGGCGGATTCCTCTATCTGCATCAGAGCATGGAGGGCAGCGACGGGGAGAGCTACCCTATGGCCAATGTGCTGGAGGCCCGGGCGTACCGCACCGACAGAATGGGGCGGTTTGGATATGTGACGCTGACAGCGGAGAAAGACAATCTACTCTGCCGCGCGGGAGAGACCCTGCCTGGGCATGAATTCCACTATTGGGAGAGCACAGACCCCGGGGCGGGATTTACAGCGCGAAAGCCCCAATCGGACCGCAAGTGGGACTGTGTCCACACTTCGGCCCGTCTCTACGCCGGATTCCCGCATTTCCATTTTGCATCCAGACCCGAGGCCGCCCGGCGATTTACTGCGGCCTGTGTCAGATATAGGGAGGAATTGCAATGAGATTAGAGGATATCCTCACGCAGATCGCGCCCGCAGAGCAACGAGCCATGGCGGAGGCGAAGCGCCGGTGGGATGCCGTCGCTCACCCGCTGAACAGCCTGGGCATGTTGGAGACGGATGTCATCCGGATCGCCGGAATGACAGGAAGCCCTAACATAGATATCTCCAAGCGGGCTGTGGTGGTCATGTGCGCCGACAACGGCGTGGTAGAGGAGGGCGTCACCCAGACGGGGCAGGAGGTCACGGCGATTGTCACGGAAAACATGTCCACCGGGGACACCTCCGTGTGCCGGATGTCTCACGTGGCTGGCGCCGATGTGATTCCTGTGGACATTGGTGTCGCCCGCCCGGTAAAGGGCGGGAAGATCCGCCAGAAAAATATCCGGCGGGGAACAGCCAATATGACCCAAGGTCCGGCCATGACCCGTGAAGAGGCGGAGCGGGCCATCCTGACGGGGGTGGAGTTGGTGGGCGAGCTCAAGGAACAGGGCTATCGGCTGCTGGCCACCGGAGAGATGGGCATTGGAAACACCACCACCTCCAGCGCCGTCGTCTCTGTCTTGCTGCGTCAGGAGCCGGCAGACGTGACAGGCAGGGGCGCCGGGCTCTCTACAGAGGGGCTCCGCCTGAAGATCAGGGCCATCGAGACCGCCATCGCCGTGAACCGCCCCGATCCGGCGGATGGTCTTGATGTTCTGCATAAGGTGGGCGGGTTGGATATCGCCGGGCTTGCCGGAGTATTCCTGGGGGGCGCCTATCACCATATTCCCGTGCTCGTGGACGGGTTTATTTCCTCTGCGGCTGCGCTGGTGGCGGCCAGCCTGTGTCCGGCGGTAAAGGACTACATGCTGGGCAGCCACGCATCGAATGAGCCGGCCGGAAAGCTGGTGCTGGAGGCGCTGGGGCTCACTCCGTTCCTCTACGCGGGCATGTGTCTGGGTGAGGGGACCGGGGCAGTGGCCGTTATGCCGCTGCTGGACATGGGGCTTGCGGTCTACCGGGAGATGTGTACCTTTGAGGCCACGAACATCGAGGCATATCAACCGCTGACATAAAGCGGAGACGGGGCGGAGAACGGCGATGCTTATTTTGGTCAGCGGCGGCTCGGCAAGCGGAAAATCACGGTATGCCGAGGAACTGGTGGTCCGCACCCAGGCGGGAGAGCGGATCTATGTGGCCACAATGCAGGTTTGGGATGCTGAGAGCCGGAAGCGGGTGGAGCGGCATCGGGCCATGCGGGCCGGAAAGGGATTCCGCACGGTGGAGCGGCCGGTCCGCCTCGGAGAGATGCCGGTCCCCGAAGGGGCGGTGGTGCTGCTGGAGGACCTTTCCAACCTCGCGGCCAACGAGTGGTTCGACGGCGGAGACCGGGCGGGAGTCCCTGAGAGGGTGCTCACAGGGATACGGAAGCTGCGGGACCGGTCATCCACTGCCGTGGTGGTCACCAATGAGCTTTTTTCCGACGGAGTCTGCTATGATCCGGAGACGGCGGCATACCTGGCATGTCTCGCCCAACTCAATCGGGTCATCGCGGCCCAGGCGGACAGGGTCTATGAGGTGGTCTGCGGCATACCTGTCTGCTGGAAGGGGGAGTAGGATGTGATGCGATCTCTTTGGATTGCGGTGGCGATGTACTCCAAGCTCCCAGTGCCTCAGGTGGAGTGGGATCGAAAGAGTCTCTCCTGGGCGCTGTGCTTTTTTCCAGTGGTGGGGGTGGTGATCGGTCTGCTTCTGGGGTTGTGGCTGGAGCTGTGCGCACTGTTGGATATCGGACCCTGGCTCCGGGCCGCTGGGGCGTTGCTGCTGCCCGTGGCGGTGAGCGGGGCCATCCACTTGGACGGCTTCTGTGACACGGCCGACGCGCTGGGCTCCCACCAGCCTAGAGAAAAAAAGCTGGAAATATTAAAGGACTCCCACACAGGAGCCTTTGCCATCATCTGCTGCTGCCTGTATCTCATCACCTTCTTTGCGGTATGGTGCGAAGCGGAGCCGACCGGCGGCGCGTTCTGGGTTCTGTGCCTAGGGCCGGCGCTGTCCCGCAGCCTGTCCGGCCTGGCGGCCTGCTCCTGGCCCAACGCCCGTGGGAGCGGTCTGCTGGCAACCTTTACGCAGCCCATGGACGCCAAGCGGGCGCGGGTGGTGCTGGTACTGTGGGTAATCGGCTGCTGCGCCGGAATGCTGTGGCTGGACCTGTGGGCCGGAGCATTCACGGTGGCTGGGGCGCTGCTGTCCTTTCTCTACTATAGGGTCATGTCTACACGACAGTTTGGAGGTGTCACCGGGGACCTGGCGGGATTTTTTCTCCAGATCTGTGAATGCGCTATGGTGCTCCAGGTAGTACTGGCCCAGCGGATCGAGGTGCTGTTATGATTTTGCTCATCGGCGGTACAGGCCAGGGCAAGCTGGCTTATGCCATAGAAAAGACAGGGTGCGGCCCGGAGGATGTGGCCTGTGACCCTGAGGCGGCAAGAAGGAAACCGATTTTTGTCGGCCTGGAGTCTTGGATACGGGAACATCCGGACGAAAACCTGGAGGAAAAGCTGGACACAGTCCTCGAGGATAACCCGGACGTGGTCATCCTTTGTGACGAGGTGGGCTGTGGGGTGGTGCCCATCGATCCTGGAGAGCGGAGCTGGCGAGAGGCAGTGGGACGCCTGTGCTGTGTGCTGGCCCGGCGGGCGGACCGGGTGGAGCGCATCTTCTGCGGACTGAGTATGGTGTTGAAGGGGGAAGGGGCATGGAAGTGATCCTGGTACGGCACAGTGTGACCCAGGGAAACAAGGAAAAGCGCTTTGTGGGACGGCTGGATGTACCCTTGGCGCCCGAGGGGGAGACGCTGGCCCGCGAGACCGCACCGCTGCTGCCCACGGTGGAGCATCTCTATATCAGTCCCATGCTCCGCTGCCGCAGGACGGCGGAACTGCTGTGGCCGGGGGTGGAACACACGGTTGTGGACGATCTGCGGGAGACCGACTTCGGCCCTTTTGAGGGGAAGAATCATGAGGAGCTCAAGAGCGATCCTCTCTACCAGCGATGGCTGGCGGGGGAGATGGCGGTGGGTGAGCCCGCCGAAGACTGTGCCCGCCGGGGTTCCAGGGCGCTGGGGCAGCTTGCCGACGATGCTGCCGCGCGGGGCTATGAGCGCATTGGCGTGGTGTCCCACGGAGGTCTTCTGATGGGGATGCTCACGCTCCATGGCCGGCCGAGCCGGGAGCGCTTTTACGATTGGTATCCCCAGAACTGCGGCGGCTACCGGGCCGAACTGTGCAGAGACCCTCTTCGGCTGGACATTCTGGGGACCGTCGGGAGGGTCAGGGCATGAGCCTTACCCTGCGGCTATATGCTCTTCTGTTGGGGGTCTGCCTGGACCTTCTGCTGGGAGACCCCCACTGGATGCCCCATCCGGTACGGGCCATCGGCGCGTTGATCGCCGGACTGGAAAAGCTCCTGCGGACGGTTTTTCCCAGGGGAGAGCGGGGCGAACTGGCGGCAGGCGGCGTTCTGGTGGTACTGGTGGGCGGAATATCCACCGGCGTCACCGTGCTGATCTTATGGCTGTGCGGACGGATCCATCCCTGGCTGGCGTTTGCCGCACAGACGGTACTGTGTTATCAGCTTCTGGCTGCCCGCTCCCTGCGGGACGAGAGCGTAAAGGTCTACCGGGCCCTGCGGGACGGGACCCTGGAAGAGGCCAGGCGTGCTGTCTCCATGATCGTGGGACGGGATACAGACCGGCTGGACAGGACCGGCGTTGCCAAGGCGGCGGTGGAGACCGTGGCCGAGAACGCCTCCGACGGCGTGATTGCGCCTCTTCTGTGTCTGGCCCTGGGGGGAGCGCCTCTGGGAATGCTCTACAAGTCCGTCAATACCATGGATTCTATGGTAGGGTACAAGAATGACCGGTATCTCTACTTTGGCCGGGCGGCGGCCAAGCTGGATGATGTGGTGAATTGGATCCCGGCCCGTTTGGCGGGCGTACTCATGTGTCTGGCGGCCCGTCCCGCAGGATTTGATGGAAAAAACGCGTGGCGTATCTTTAAGCGGGACCGAAAAAATCACAAGAGCCCCAACTCCGCCCATACGGAGGCGGCCTGCGCCGGGGCGCTGGATGTGGAGCTGGCCGGGAGCAATTATTATTTTGGCACGTTAGTGGAAAAGCCCTCTATCGGAGACGCCATGCGCCCGGTGGAGGCTGCGGATATTCTCCGCGCCAACCGGCTCATGTATGCCACAGCTTTCCTGGCCATGGTGCTTTTTTGCGGGATACCCCTGCTGCTGAGCCTGGCCTGAGGGCAGGAGAAAGAAAAGAACGAAAGGAGGGGGGATCGGATGAAAGCGTATACCCACGGCGGCGACATTCTCACTGCCAAGATGGGGTTTCAGGGGGAAATCGTGGACTTCTCCGCCAATCTGAATCCGCTGGGCATGCCGGAGTCCGTGCGCCGGGCGGCGGCCGCCGCAGTAAAGGGAGCCGTTCATTACCCAGACCCCCTGTGCCGCGTGCTTACCGAGGGGATCGCACGGCGGGACGGCGTGGAGCGGGAATGGGTCCTCTGCGGCAATGGAGCGGCGGATCTCATCTTCCGGCTGGCCTTTGCACTCAGGCCCAAGCGGGCCCTGGTCACGGCGCCTACCTTTTCGGAGTATCAGGAGGCCATGGAAGCTGCGGGAAGCGAAGTGGTCTACCACCGTCTGACACCTGACAACGATTTTAACTTGACAGATGCTGTGCTGGAGGATCTGGACGGACGCTTGGAGATGGCTTTCTTTTGCACGCCCAATAATCCCACCGGGCAGCCTATTGCGCGCGGACTCATGGAGCGCATTCTGGAGCGATGCGCGGGCAGGGGGATACGGCTGGTGGTAGACGAGTGCTTCCTGGCCCTATCCGACAGCGGGGAGTCGGGGGGCCTCGCCGGATACGTGAAGTCCTATCCCAATCTGCTCCTGCTGCGGGCTTTTACCAAGTGCTATGCCATGCCGGGACTGCGGCTGGGCTACTGTATCACATCGGATACGGGTCTGCTGGACCGACTCTCCCGGTGCGCTCAGCCCTGGAGCGTATCTGCTCCGGCCCAGGCAGCCGGAGTGGCGGCCTTGCAGGAGCCCCTCCATCCGCTGTTGGCCCGGCAGTTGATTGAGGTGGAGAGACGCTGGCTGACCGGCGAGTTGACCGGCTTGGGTCTGCGGGTGTTTCCCAGCGCGGCAAATTATCTCCTTTTTCAGAGGGCGGGCGTGACGGATCTGAGAGAACGGCTTCTGAAGCGGGGAATCCTCATCCGCTCCTGTGCCAACTATGTGGGGCTGACAGAGGACTACTATCGGATCGCGATCCGCCTGAGGGGAGAAAATGAACGGCTTGTCCGGGCATTGAAAGAGGTGCTGTAAATGGCAAAAGCGATCATGATCCAGGGGACTGCCTCCAATGCGGGAAAAAGTCTGCTGGCGGCGGGGCTGTGCCGTATTTTTCATCAGGACGGCTATCGAGTGGCCCCTTTTAAATCCCAAAATATGGCGCTCAATTCCTTTATCACCGCAGACGGTCTGGAGATGGGAAGGGCTCAGGTGGTCCAGGCGGAGGCTGCGGGAGTAGCCCCCGACGTGAGGATGAATCCGGTGCTCCTCAAGCCCACCAACGATACGGGAAGCCAAGTCATTGTAAACGGCGTGCCCCGGGGGACCATGGGGGCTGTGGCGTATTTCAAGTACAAAAAGGCGCTGATTCCTGAGATCATGGCGGCCTTTGAGAGCCTCTCCGCTGAGAACGACATCATCGTGATCGAGGGGGCGGGAAGCCCGGCGGAGATCAACCTCCGCCAGGATGATTTTGTCAACATGGGTATGGCTAGACTGGCAGGCGCTCCGGTGCTGTTGGCGGGAGACATCGACCGCGGCGGCGTATTTGCCTCTCTCTACGGGACGGTGAAGCTTTTGGAACCGGAGGAGCAGGCGCGGATCAAGGGCCTTCTCATCAATAAGTTTCGTGGCGATGTGGAGATTTTGCGGCCTGGACTGGTCACATTGGAGGAGCTCACCGGCAAGCCGGTATTGGGCGTAGTGCCCATGCTGGATGTGGATGTGGACGATGAGGATTCTCTCTCCTCCAAAATGAGGGGGGAGGGGCAGGTGGGACTGCTGGATATCGCGGTGATTCAACTGCCCCGCATCTCCAACTTTACGGATTTCAACCCTTTGGAGCGTCTCTCCGGAGTAACGGTGCGCTATGTGCGCACTCCGGGGAAGTTCGGAAATCCTGATTTGGTGATCCTTCCGGGCACCAAAAGCACGATGGATGACCTCAAATGGATGCGTCAAAATGGGCTGGAGGCCAAAGTGCTCCAGCATGCCAGCCGGGGCGGAGCCGTGTTGGGCGTCTGCGGCGGCTATCAGATGCTGGGGCGCACCCTTTCTGATCCCGATGGGGTGGAGAGCGGCGGAGAGCTGGCCGGTATGGGACTGCTGCCCGTTTCCACGGTGTTCCGGGGGGAAAAGACCCGGACACGGGTGAAAGGGACCTATTTCGGTGCCCAGGGAGTCTTTGCCGGCCTCAACGGTGTTCCTTTCGACGGGTATGAGATTCATATGGGAGACACGACTCTTCTGGATGAAGGAAAGCCTCTGACAGAGATTACCACGCTGGATGGGCAGACCAAGCGGGATGGCGCATCCTGTGGTAACATCTGGGGCAGCTATGTGCACGGTATTTTTGAGCGGGCAGAGAGCGCCCAGGGGCTGGTCAATGCGCTCTTTGCCACGAAGGGACTCTCCTCCACCGCCGCTGCGATAGACTATCGGAGCTATCAGGAGGAGCAGTACGACAAGCTGGCCGCCGGGGTGCGGGAAAGTTTGGATATGGAGCGGGTATACCGTATTTTGAACGGCGAGGAATAGAGATATGAAGGTAGAATTGCAGAGAGTAGCGCCTGCGGACATCGAGGCGCGGAGCATGGAGATCATTCAATCGGAACTGGGAGAGCGGAGCTTCCCGGCAGAGGTGCTGCCCGTGGTGAAGCGGGTCATCCATACCACTGCCGATTTTGATTATGCCGATCATCTGGTATTTTCCGAAGGCGCGGTACAGAGAGGCGTGGAAGCCATCCGGCAGGGCTGCACGATCGTCACCGATACCCAGATGGCACGTTCTGGGATCAATAAACGGGTATTGGAGCGGTTTGGCGGCGAGGTGCTCTGCTTTATGTCCGACGTCGACGTGGCCAATGAGGCCAAAGAGCGGGGGGTTACCCGGGCAACGGTCTCCATGGAGCGGGCCGCGCGGCTGAAGGGGCCTTTAATCCTGGCTCTGGGAAATGCGCCCACAGCGTTGGTCCGGGCCTGCGAGCTCATGGAGGCTGGAGAGCTGAGACCTGCGCTGGTCATTGGCGTGCCGGTGGGCTTTGTCAATGTGGTGGAGAGCAAGGAGCTCCTGCTCACCGAGCAGGTCCCCTATATCGTGGCTCGCGGTCGGAAGGGCGGGTCCAATGTGGCCGCCTGTATCTGCAATGCCATGCTGTACCTGGCGTCGGGAAACGCCAGAGAATAATATCGGAGGGGGTGGATACGATGGCCGGACAAGCTGTGTTGGTGGTATCCTTCGGGACCAGCCACCTGGATACGCTGGAAAAGACCATTCAGCCCATCGAGTGGGACATCGCCGGGCGTATGACGGGCAGAGTCCAGCGCCGGGCATTTACCAGCGGCATGATCCTCCGGAAGCTGGAGCGCCGGGACGGGCTGCATATCGACGATGTGCCGCAGGCCCTCTCACGCTTGGCGGCGGAGGGATTCGACGATGTGGTGCTCCAGCCCACACACATCATGAACGGAGACGAATACGATAAACTCGCGGCGCAGACAGAGCCGTTCCGGGAGAAATTTGTGCGCCTGGCCATAGGCCGCCCCTTGCTGACCACGGTACAGGATTACAAGGTCACGGCGCAGGCGCTCCTGCAGGTCCTGCCGACACGGGAGAAGGATACGGCGCTTGTCTTTATGGGGCACGGAACGGAACACTTCGCAAATCCCGCCTACTGTCAATTGGAGTATGTCTTTCACGATCTGGGGCGGACCGATGTACTTATCGGCACGGTAGAGGGATATCCCGGGGTGGAAGAGGTACTGCATCGGCTGGACGAGCGTCCGGGGGTGAAAAAGGTCGTGCTCTATCCGCTGATGGTGGTGGCGGGCGATCACGCCAAAAATGACTTGGCGGGGGATGAGCCGTACTCCTGGAAAAGCCGGATTGCGGCGCGGGGCTATGACGTGAAGTGCGTGCTTTCCGGATTGGGAGAGTATCCTGGGATTCGGGAAGTCTTTGTCCGACACGCCGAGGAGGCCGAATAAAAACGAAAAACAGGAGTGCGGCGGTGCCGCGAATTTCTGCAAGAGGAAATAAAGGAGAGCATTCTGATGAAGTATCGTGTTCCACGCAGGTTCAGGCTCTTGGCGGCGTCCATTGCCCTACTGGGCCTTATGCCGTCTGGCGCATCAGCTATGCACATCGCCGAGGGGATGCTGCCCAAGGCTTGGGCATTCGGTTGGATGGCGGTATGCGTCCCATTTGTAGTTTCCGGTTTTTTCTCTATTAAAAAGAAGGTGGACCTCAATCCCAAAGCAAAAGTGCTCCTGGCCATGTGCGGCGCCTTCGCTTTTGTCCTCTCCGCACTGAAGATTCCATCGGTCACAGGGTCCTGCTCTCATCCCACCGGAGTGGGGCTGGGCGCTATCCTGTTCGGGCCCACCGCCACCACGATCCTGGGGCTCATCGTCCTGCTTTTTCAGGCGCTGTTGTTGGCCCACGGCGGCCTGACCACTTTGGGCGCTAATGTTTTCTCTATGGCCATCGTAGGACCTTTTGTGTCCTGGGGTGTTTATACGTTACTGAAAAAAGCGAAGACCAAGCCCTCTGTGGCCGTATTCTTTGCCGCAGCCCTGGGGGACCTGCTCACCTATGTGACCACATCCGTTCAATTGGGCGTGGTCCACGGCAACTTTGGAGAGTATCTGGCTATCTTTGCCGTGACCCAGATTCCTCTGGCCATTGCCGAGGGGCTGCTGACCGTGGTGGTGTTCAACGTGCTGGAAAAATACTCTGCCGTGGAGCTCCAAGAGCTCTCTGTACTATAAAGAGGGGGGAAGAAGCATGAAAGTCTGGCAGAAAAACGTGATTCTGATTGCCTTGGTCGTCCTGTTGGCCGCCTTCCCTCTCTGGTATTGTAAGGATGCGGAGTTTGGCGGAGCCGATGGGATCGCCGGAGCGCTCATCGAGGAGACCAATCCCGACTATGAGCCTTGGTTCGAGCCCTTGTCGGAGCCTGCCAGCGGGGAGATCGAGTCCCTGCTTTTCGCGCTCCAGGCGGCGCTTGGTTCCGGTGTCGTGTGCTTTGTGCTGGGGCGCATCACGGCGAGAAAACCGGAGGAATCCAAGAGGGTGTGACCATGGGGACGGATCGGTACGCATATTCCTCACGGCTCAAGGAGGTGGACCCGATCCCCAAGCTCTGGTTCTCTCTGACTGTGCTGCTGGTGTGCCTGTTCAGCGAGAGCATTTCCGTGGGTCTTGTGACGGCGCTTGTGATGGGAGTGCTCACGGTGAGGCTTGGGGGGCAGAGACTGGAGACGGTGCTCCATTTTCTGAAGATCCCGCTGGCTTTTCTGGTCATTGGCTGCGCTACCATCGTATTGCGGCCGATTTCTGAGGAAACGGAGGCGCTGTGTGCCTTTCACCTGTTGGGACAGTTCCGGTGGGGGATCACTGTTGGTTATCTCCAGATGGGCCTGATGGTTTTTTGCAAAGCGGTGGGCGCCATCTCCGCCATGTATTTTTTGTCGCTCAATACGCCTGTGACCGATCTCACCATGGCGCTGGAGCGGCTCCATGTGCCCAGGCTGCTGGTGGAGCTTATGGAACTCATCTATCGGTTTATCTTTGTCCTGATGGACACGGCAGGGCGTATCCGCGTGGCCCAGGAGTCCAGGCTCGGCTATCAGGGGTTCCGGCAGAGTTTGGACTGTGTGGGAACAATGCTTTCGCTGGTGTTTCTCCGGGCTTGGAGGCAGGGAGACCGGGTGTACGCTGCACTGGAGGCCAGAGGATATACCGGGAGTCTTGTTACGCTGCCCATGGAGTACCAGGATGGGAAAAAACTCTATTTCTGGGGCATTGGCGTAGTAGCGCTGCAACTTCTGGTATTTTTCGCGGAAAGCGGGGTGCTGAAATGACCTATGCCATTGAGGCGAGGGACCTTTATTATACCTATGAGGACGGCACGGTGGCGCTGGACCACATCTCGTTCCGGGCGGAGCGGGGGAAAATAACTGGGATTTTGGGCGCAAACGGGGCCGGAAAGTCCACCCTGTTTTTAAATCTGAACGGAGTCCTCACCCCGGCCGGCGGGGAAGTGAGGGTGGACGGCATCCCTGTCACGTACGATCGGAAGGGGCTCATATCCGTCCGCAAGCAGGTGGGTATCGTCTTTCAGGACCCGGATGACCAGCTTTTTTCCGCCGACGTATATCGTGACATCTCATTTGGAGGCGTAAATCTGGGACTTCCTGAGGAGGAGGTGCGCCGCCGGGTGGATGAGGCGATGGAGTGGACCGGTGTGACCCATCTGAAGGGAAAACCCACCCATGCGTTGTCCTTTGGGCAAAAAAAGCGTGTGGCCATCGCCGGGGTGCTGGTGATGGAGCCCAGCGTGGTGATTCTGGATGAACCTACGGCTGGCTTGGACCCCCAGGGGGTCAGCGATATTATGCGTCTCCTCGCCGAGCTGCGCGGCAGGCTGGGGATGACGATTATCATTGCCACCCACGATATGGATATCGTACCCCTTTACTGTGACTATGCCTACCTCCTCAACGGAGGGAAGATAGTGGCGGAGGGGACCACAGAAGCGCTTTTTTCCCAGCCGGAGCTGCTGCGGGAGAATCATTTGCGCCTGCCGCGCATCGCCCATCTGATGGAGATCCTGCGGGACAGGGACGGGCTGGACGCTGACCGGTCCGCCGCCACTATCGGTGCGGCGCGGAGAGAGATCAATAGACTGCTACAGGAGACGTGACATTTATATGGATCAGGGAAAACTGTATGGGGTTGGCGTAGGGCCCGGAGATCCGGAGCTGGTGACCAGAAAGGCCGAGCGCATCCTGCGCGGGGCTGACGTGGTGGCGGTTCCGGACAAGGGGGCGGGAGAGAAAACCGCACTCCATATCGTCAGAGAGTTTGTGGAGGGGAAAGAGCTCCTTTACTGTCCCACCCCCATGGTACGGGATCGAAGCCTGTTGGACGGGTGTTATGAGAGAATCGCGGAGGATATCTGCGCACTGCTGGATCAGGGGCGGAGCGTGGCCTTTATTACACTGGGAGACCCCACAGTGTACTCTACCTATATTTACGTCCACAGGAAGGTGCTCGCCCGCGGCTATGAGGCTGAGCTGATCCCGGGCGTTCCTTCCTTCTGTGCCGTGGCCGCCCGGCTCAATATATCCCTGTGTGAAGGGGCGGAACGGCTTCTCATCGTTCCGGCTTCTCATGAGGCGGCCGACTGCCTGGACATTCCGGCCAATAAAGTGTTCATGAAGGCGGGAAAAAACATCGGAGAACTGCAGGCGCTCCTGCGGGAGAAGGGGCTTCTGGAGAGGGCCTCCATGGTGGCCAACTGCGGCATGGAGGGAGAAGCGTTATACCCCCGCTTTGCGGATATGACGGACGACACCGGTTATTTTTCAGTGGTGCTCGTTAAGGAATAGTCTGATTACCAAACTGTCTCAAGGAAGTGTTTTTCCATGGTCATTCTGATGTCCGGTCTGGACTACAGTCAGGCGCCTATTGAGCTGCGGGAGCAGCTTTCCTTTACCAAGGCGCAGGTGGGAGCGCTGGTGGGGCGGATCCGAGCCCAGAATCTACGGATTCTGGGTTGTGCGCTCATCTCCACCTGCAATCGTACGGAGCTCTATCTCTCGTGCGCCCCAGAGAGCGATCTGAAGCCGGACGAAATCCTTTGCGGCGCGGTGGGGCTGGAATATGCTCCGTTTGCCGGCGCTTTCGTGACGCGACGTGGCAGCGCGGCGGCCAGGCACCTCATGGAGGTAGCCGGGGGGCTCAAGTCTCAGATCTGGGGAGAGGATCAGATTATCTCCCAGGTGAAGGCGGCCATCGGCATAGCCAGGGAGCAGGGGGCGGCGGACCCGGTGCTGGAGACCCTGTTTCGAAACGCTGTGGCTGCGGGCAAGGAGATCAAAACAAAAGTTCGGCTTACCGGAGTCGCTACCTCCGCCGCCGCCCGGGCGGTCGATGTATTGAGACGGGATATGGGGAAGTTGGATGGGAAGCGCGCGCTGGTCATTGGCAATGGAGAGATGGGCCGACTGTCGGCATCTCTTCTCCGCGAGGCCGGCTGCTCGGTGACCGTCACACTGCGGACCTACCGCCATGGGGAGACCGTGGTACCTGCCGGTTGCGGCGTGGTTCCCTATGATGACCGGTTTTCGGCTATGGAGGGGATGGACTTGGTCCTTTCAGCCACCACCAGTCCCCATTACACGGTAACGGCAGAGCAGATGAGCATGCTCAAGAGAAGGCCCTCCTGGGTCGTGGATCTCTCTATGCCGCGGGACGTGGACGCAGGAGTAGGAGCGATTCCCGGTATCACGCTTTATAATGTGGATACGTTGGGAGCTGAACAGCACAGGGGGGAGATCCCTGTGGAGGTACTGGATATTTTGGATGATTATATGGGCCGTTTCTACGAGTGGCACAACTATCGGAAATGTCTCCCCGCGATTGAGAACCTGAAAGAGGCCATTACGGAGCGGGTGCTCACCTACCCGGAGCTGGAGGACGGATTGGAGCAGGAGGAACTGGTGGAGCTGACGGTCAGTAAAGCTGTGGATCTGCTGACCGGCGGGCTAAAGGAGCATTTTACCCCGGAGGACCTGGAGCGGGTGGTGGGGAAAATCAAAGTCCATACCGCCGTCCGGAGCCGGGAGAGGGAGAATTGCCATGGAGAAAAACGCATCCTGTTTTCCGCTATTTGTTGACTTGTATGGCAGGCGATGTGTGATCGTGGGCGGTGGGGCCATCGCCGCCCGCAGGGCAGCGGTCCTGGGCGAATTTGGCGCGGCTGTAACGGTGATCGCACCCGAATGGAAGGGCGGCGTGAGGAACATCGATTGGGTCCCACGTGTCTATGTGCCGGGAGATCTTGCGGGCGCTTTTCTGGCTGTGGCGGCCACAGATGACCGGGAGGTGAACCGGTCGGTTGGGGAAGAGGCGAGGAAACTGGGCATCCCCGTCAGCGTGGCGGATCGCCGGGAGGAGTGCACCTTCTTTTTTCCGGCTGTCTGTGAACATAGAGGCGTGACGGTGGGCCTGGTCTCCCACAGCGGCGGCGACCACCGCAGGGCCGCAGAGGCGGCAAGCGCAGTGCGAAAAGCATTGGAGGAATTGGATTGAAGAGACTCAGAGCGGGAAGCCGGGAGAGCCTTCTGGCCGTTGTTCAGACTGAGACAGTCATGGATGCTGTTCGGACATGGGACCCGACGATTCACATCGAGCTGGTCACCATGAAGACAACCGGCGACAAGATCTTGGACCGCACCCTGGATAAAGTGGGGGGCAAGGGCCTTTTTGTCAAGGAACTGGACGCTGCGCTTCTGGACGGACAGGTGGATTTTACCGTACATAGCTGTAAGGACCTGCCCATGGAGCTGGACCCCAGATTGCCTTTGGCGGGGTTTTCACACCGGGAGGACCCCAGGGACGCGCTGGTGCTGCCCCTCGGGGTGGGGGAACTGGACCCGACCAAGCCCATCGGTTGTGCCAGCGCGCGCCGGACCCTGCAGCTCAGGAGGCTGTTCCCCGGGCAGCCTGTGGCGCCCGTGCGCGGAAACGTCCAGACCCGGCTTAGAAAGCTGGACGAGGGACAATATGCCGCGCTGGTACTGGCGGCAGCCGGCCTCAGGCGCCTTGGTCTGGAGGAGCGGATCGCACGGTATTTCACAACGGAGGAGATGATCCCCGCTGCCGGACAGGGAATTCTGGCTGTCCAGGTCCGAGCAGGGGAGGACGTCTCCTGGCTGGAGCGGTTCCGGGACCGGGATGGGACCGACTGCGCCCTTGCGGAGCGGGCCTTTGTCCGCAGACTGGACGGCGGCTGCTCCTCGCCGGTGGCGGCCTTTGCCACGGTGGAAGGAGATACGCTGATCCTGCGGGGGATGGATGTGGGCCCTGACGGAGAGGCGAGGTTCGATGCGATTTCCGGTCCCCGCACCCGGGGAGAGGCCCTTGGAATTGAGTTGGCGGAGCGCATCAGGGAGGGAGACGCATGATTGGTAAGGTAACGCTGGTAGGCGCGGGGCCGGGAGATCCGGGGCTCCTCACGGTCAAGGGCCGCGAAGCTCTGCTGGAGGCACAAGTGGTTGTGTATGACCGCCTGGTGAGTCCTGCGGTTTTGTCCCTGATGCCGGAGAATGCGGAAAAGATCAATGTGGGCAAGGAGGCGTCCCACCATCTGGTTCCACAGGAGCAGATCAACCGTCTTTTGCTGAACAAGGCTCTGGAGGGCAAACGTGTGGTACGCCTGAAGGGAGGGGACCCGTTCCTGTTCGGCCGGGGCGGCGAGGAGCTGGAACTGCTCACAGAACACGGCGTGTCCTTTGAGGAGGTGCCCGGCATTACCTCGGCCATTGCGGTTCCAGCTTATGGTGGAATCCCGGTGACACACCGGGAGTTTACATCGTCCCTCCATATCATCACCGGCCACGCCCGGGCGGGAAAGCCGCTGGAAATCGACTTTGAAGCCCTGGTGAGGACACGGGGAACACTGGTCTTTCTGATGGGCGTCACCAGTCTGCCGGATATCTGCGCCGGACTCTTGGAGGCGGGGATGAATGCCGATATGCCGGCGGCCATCGTAGAGCAGGGGACAACGCCCCGGCAGCGCCGCTTCAATGCGACGGTGGGGACTCTGGCGCAGACGGCGACAGAACAGGCGGTGACAAGCCCGGCGATCAGCATTGTCGGCCCAGTGTGCGCTCTGGCGGAAAAGTTCGACTGGTTTGATGCCCTGCCGCTCAAAGGAAAGAAAATCGTGGTCACCCGCCCGCGGGAGCGGTCTGGCACACTGGCAGGGCGGCTCAGCAAGCTGGGCGCCGACGTATATGAATATCCATGTACCCGCACCGAGCCCATCATCCCCTGCCCGGAGATGGAGGCGGCGCTGAATCGGCTGGGCGATTACACGCATCTGGTTCTGACCAGCCCCGCAGGTGTAGAGGCCCTCTGGGGCATGCTGGAGCGCGAAGGAAAAGATGCGCGGGCACTCAGTGGAGTGACGCTGGCCGCCATTGGTCCGGGTACGGATCGGGAGCTCAGAAAGCATGGACTCCGGGCGGACTATATCCCGGCGGTCTATGATGCCGCCCATCTGGGCGCAGGTCTGGCCGGAATGGTGTCCGGACGGGTCCTCATCCTCAGGGCTGAACTGGGTTCTCCGGCCTTGACGGAAGCGCTGGAGCGCGGTAAGATTCCTTATGATGACATCCACTGCTACACCACAGCCTATGAAAGTGAGCATGCCGCTGCCCTTCGGGCCCTGATTCGGGAGGATAAGGTGGATATCGTCACCTTTACCAGTGCCTCCACGGTGCGGGGCTTTGCCCACTCTGTGGGAGGAGATTTGGATTTCAGCAGGGTCCTGGGAGCATGTATCGGCGAGCAGACCGCCGCCGAAGCGAGATGGTACGGTATCCGCACCAGAGTGGCGGCACAGGCCACCATGGACGCGCTGATCGATATTATCATCAAAGAAGGTAATGAGACATGGAACTGATCAATCGTCCCCGCAGACTGCGGCAGAATGAAGCCATCCGCCGGATGTGCCGAGAGACCAGGCTCTCTGTGGACAGTCTGATCTACCCCATCTTTGTGGACGAAACACTGACGGGCAAGCGCCCCATCCCCGCGCTGGATGGGCAATATCATTACGGCGTGGATGCAGTGAATGAGGCGGTGGAAGAGTGCCTTGCAGCCGGTATCCGGCGGGGGATCCTCTTCGGGCTCCCGGCAGAGAAGGATGCGCAGGGCTCTTCCGCCTGGGACAAGAAGGGTGTGATCCAGGAGGCGATTCGTGCCATCAAGGCCAAACATCCGGAGTTCTATCTCATCACCGACGTGTGTATGTGCGAGTATACCGACCACGGCCACTGCGGTATTCTCTGCGGGCATGAGGTAGACAACGACAAAACCTTGGAGGTCCTCTCGAAAACCGCCCTCTCCCACGTGGAGGCCGGAGCTGATATGGTAGCTCCCTCGGACATGATGGACGGACGCATCGCTGCGATCCGAGCGATTCTGGATCAGCACGATCATCAGAATGTGCCCATCATGGCTTACTCTGCCAAGTATGCCTCCGCGTTCTACGGGCCCTTCCGCGAGGCCGCCGGTTCGGCCCCCTCTTTTGGGGACCGGAAAAGCTATCAGATGGACCCTCACAACCGCAAGGAGGCGGTAAAGGAGTGTGCGCTGGATGTGGATGAGGGGGCCGATATCCTTATGGTAAAGCCGGCTCTCTCTTATCTGGATGTGATCCGGGAGTGCTCAGAGGCGTTTGATCTTCCCATGTGCGCCTACTCTGTCTCCGGCGAGTACGCCATGATCAAGGCGGCTGGAAACGCAGGGATGATCGATGAGTACAAGGTGATGTGCGAGAGCGCCCTTTCGGTCTTCCGTGCGGGTGCCAATATGCTGATCACATACTTTGCCAAGGAGCTGGCCGGGGCGATTCAAAAGGGGGATATCGGCTGATGGAGCGATCACAGGAACTCTTTGACCGGGCCCAAAAGGTGCTTCCGGGCGGCGTCAATTCCCCGGTGCGGGCGTTCCGAGCTGTGGAGCTGTGTCCGCGATTCATTGAGCGGGCCGACGGCGCCTATATCTACGATGCCGACGGAAAACACTATATCGATTATGTCTGTTCCTGGGGGCCCATGCTGTTGGGACACAACCATCCTGCGGTCCGGGAGGCGGTGGAGCGGGCCGTGAAGGACGGCCTTTCCTTTGGCGCGCCCACGCAGCGGGAGGTGGAGATGGCCGAGCTCATGGTGGAGATGGTCCCCAACATTGAGATGGTCCGCATGGTGAACTCCGGTACGGAGGCTGTGATGTCTGCGCTTCGCTTAGCACGGGGGGCCACCGGCCGGGACAAACTCATCAAATTTGAGGGCTGCTACCATGGACACAGTGACTGCCTGCTGGTGAATGCGGGCTCCTCCGCTCTGGCGGGAGGGCATCCCAGCTCTGCAGGGGTGCCGGAGGATATCGTGAAGCATACCTTGACGGCGCAGTATAATGACCTCGCCTCTGTGGAGGTTCTGCTGGAGGAATACCACGGACAGGTGGCTTGTGTGATTGTGGAGCCTGTGGCGGCGAACATGGGCGTGGTAGGACCGGCACCCGGTTTTCTGGAGGGACTCCGGGCCCTGTGCGACAAACACGATGCGCTTCTGATCTTTGACGAGGTCATTACCGGATTCCGGTTGGCTTCCGGCGGGGCCCAGGAATATTTCGGGGTAAGGGCTGATCTGGTCACGTTTGGTAAAATCATCGGCGGAGGTATGCCCGTTGGAGCCTACTGCGGCAGCCGGGCCCTTATGGAACAAGTGGCCCCCTGCGGGCCGGTCTATCAGGCCGGGACGCTGTCCGGCAATCCTGTGGCTATGGCCGCAGGGCTTGCCCAGCTCCGGTATATCCAGGCCCACCCTGAGGTATATGCCGCCCTCGAAAAATATGCCAAAGAGCTGGCGGAAGGGATGCGCCGCGCGGCGGCGAAACATGGGGCCGGTGTGGCGGTCAACCAGATTGGGTCCCTGGTGGCGCCGTTCTTCACGCCCAGCGCCGTGACTACCTTCCTGGATGCCAAGGGAAGCGACGTAGGCAGATATGCCAGGTATTTTAAGGGTATGCTGGAACGCGGCGTTTACCTGGCGCCGGCGCAGTTTGAGGCCATGTTCGTCTCTACAGCCCATACCAGGGAGGATCTGGAATGTACCTTGGAGGCGGTCGATGAGGTATTTGCCGAGGGATAGAGGCGAACATCCGCTTTCACATTTCAGATCCCGCCGACAGGTAAACCATCAGAGCGCTTACCCGCCCGTTCAGCGGGGCAGCAAAGAGGAAAGAACCTTTGGCATGGGGAGGACCCACAGGCTGTGATCCACGGTTTGCGGGTCCTCTCCGCTTGTTTTCTTACCCGGGCGCTGAAAAATTCTTAATACTGTTTATAGGGGAGACGGAGGGGGGGAAATTTTTTCTGTGATCGAAGTAGTATTTAGTCAAAGTGCTTGCGGCAGTCTAAAGGTGGCCCAGCGATATGGTACGGGTAAATGTCCCGACGGCGCGATCGGTTTTATCTTTGCGAAGCGGGAAGAAGGCCCAAAGCCCTCAAAAAAGGAACTGGAAGCCGCGAAGAAAGATGCGGAAGCACGCGCTCGCCAAGAATGGGAAAGGGCGATCCCGCTTGGAGGGAACCCAGCGGATGTATATGGCATCGATGTCGCATGGAGTATAGGCGATATAGCTGAAAATGGTATTGGCAGCAGCCGTCGAAAGGTGCTGGAACAATTAAGCTCCACTTGGGCCGCGGGAGATGATGCGGGGCAGCGGATGGATCAGATGATCCTGAAAAGCCGGAATTCGTTGCGGGAAGTTCTGGAGCGCGCTTCTCGCGGCGAGGCTGTACGGATCTGGTATAGTCATAATCCTGATGAGATTTGCGGCTTTTACTGGCTGCTGACGCAGCTTCAATCCGTTTCGCCCCATGGACCTATATATAGTATCAAACTGCCGGAATGGGAATATTCTGATCAAAACACGCTTTGTGCTTATATCGGATGGGGCGAAATATCTCCGGGGAAATGGGGACGGTATCTTCCCTTGCAGCAGGAAGTGAAGCCAGCCCTGCTGTCGGCCTGTGCGATGCGCTGGCGGCAGTTGCAGGAGGAAAATGATCCGCTGCGGATATTCCTAAATGGAAAACTGCAAGGCGCGCCCGAAAACATCTATGATAGTTTCATTTTGCGGGAGTTGGAAGCGCAATCGAATGAATTTCTGGAAGCCAATGTAATAGGCAATCTTTTAGGCCGATACCAACTTGGTATTGGGGATGCCTGGATTGCGCTGCGGATTGAGAAGTTCATAAAAGAAGGGTTATTCGAGCCTATATCGGCTCCTGACCCCGATAGACCGATTTACGGCCGCATGCTTCGCAAGAGCGGATAAAAAGGAATGGGCAAACCGACATAGACGGTTTGCCCATTCCTTTTTATCCGCTTCAAACGGACGGAAACCTTTGCGCAGTCCGCCTCGCCATATAGATTCAAGGGCAGGTCGTGACAGCACCCCCGGTTAGACCTTTTTTGTATGGGGAGGCTCGTATAATATAGGACAGTCTCAAAGCAAAAGAGAAGGGGGAAGGAAATGACGGTCGTCTACATAGATTCCCTTTTTCTGCTCAATTTTATTGTGGATTACCTGCTGCTGCTTGCCACTGCCAAATTGGCGGGAGAGGTCATTTGTCGGCCCAGGCTTGCGCTTGGTGCAGCGGTGGGGGCGCTGTATGCATCGGCAGTGTTTTTTCCCGGAATGGGTTTTTTGACCCATCCACTCTGCAAATTGAGCGCGGCAATCGTCATGCTGCTGGCCGGGCTGGGGGGAAGCCGCAGGCTCCTGCGGGTAACACTGGTGTTTTTGGGGCTCTCCTGTGCCTTTGGCGGTGGAATTTTTGCCATTGGACTGCTGGGGGGACGGGGACTCACTCTGCGGAACGGCATCCTTTACTCGGCTATGGATCTGAAGATCATATTGCTCTCGGCGGCTGTCTGCTATGTGGCACTTACATTGGTGTTCAGCAGGACTGCGAAACACTCCAGACGTGAACTCATACCGGCGGTCCTGAGTCTGGGGGAAAAAAGGGTGGCACTCACGGCACTGGTCGACACGGGAAACACGCTGGCCGATCCGGTCACAGGACGTCCGGTTATGGTGGCTGAGGGGGCAAAACTGGGCCCCCTTCTTCCGGAAGAGGTGGGCGAACTGGCATTAAAAGATCCCGTGGGGACAATGGAGCGGCTTTCAAAAAGCGAGACGGGAAAACGCTTCCGCCTCCTTCCGTACCAAGCGGTGGGAGTGGAGTGCGGAATGCTTCTGGCCCTGAGACTGGATCGGGCACAGGTGGGAACGGTGGACTATGGGGGGATTCTGGTGGCGCTCTCCCCCAACCAACTCTCCGATGGAGGGGGCTACAGCGCTCTCATCGGGACGCGGGAATAAAAGAGAACGAAGACAAGGGGGATCTTTTGCATGCGTGGAATCACATTGCGGCTGTATGTCCGCATCCAGCAGGTGCTCGCCAGGCTGGGCCTGAAACTGCCGGGAAAGATCATGTACATAGGAGGGAGCGACACGCTGCCTCCGCCCTTGGCCAGGGATGAGGAGGCCGAGCTGATCGCCAGAATGGACGGGGGCGACGAGTCCGTCAAATCTCAGCTCATTGAACGGAACCTACGGCTGGTGGTTTACATCGCACGGCGTTTTGAGAATACGGGTATTAACATTGAGGATCTCATCTCCATCGGCACCATTGGGCTGATCAAGGCGGTGAGCACCTATAAGCCGGCCAAAAATATCAAACTGGCCACCTATGCCTCCCGTTGCATCGAAAATGAGATCCTGATGTATCTGCGCAAGACGGCCAACCTCAAAAGTGAGGTATCCTTTGACGAGCCGCTCAATACGGATTGGGATGGCAACGAGCTCCTTCTGTCCGATATCCTCGGAACCGAAAATGACCTGGTGATGAAACCCATCGAGGATGATGTGGACCGCCAGCTCCTTACCAATGCGCTGGAGAAGCTTTCGGAACGGGAGCGGTTGATCATTACGCTCCGCTTCGGACTGGACGGCAGGCAGGAGCGGACTCAGAAGGAGGTGGCCGACCAGCTTGGTATTTCGCAGTCCTACATTTCCCGGCTGGAAAAACGCATCATCTCCCGGCTCAAGAAAGAGATCCTGAGAATGCTGTAGCCGCCCACTAAAAAAATTATCGGCAGACTGGACGTTGGGCAGCGCGCAGGTCGGGCACTAAAGAGTCTCACGAACCTTTTTTGGAAGCTTGGCCACGACCAGAGAGTAGGACATGTCACACATGTCCTGGAGGAGCGTTTCCGGCACCGTTCCGTCGAGATAAACGCTGTTCCAATTGCGCTTGTCGGAATAAAAGCCGGGGACCACGTCCGGGTATTCGGCGCGGAAGGCCTCGGCCAGGCGGGGGTCGCATTTGAGGATCACCATAGTCTGTCCGGCGTGCGGCTTGTGTTCCGGACCGGGCGTACAGACCGCAGCGAACATTTTGCCGCGTACCAGATAGCGTTCCCACTGCCATTCCACTTTGAAATCCCGCTCCGCACCAGGCTTCGACAGCAGATAGCCGTCCAGCCAGGGATAGTTTGTCATAAAAAATCCTCCCTTCGAAGTCCATCGAAAACCGTCCAACGATAAAAAATATAGCATGTCCTCCACGCGTATGGACCGCACCGCCGGGGAAATACTGATACCAGTAAACGGCGGGGAGGCATATGGGTTGCAAGGAAAAGTAGAAATCTGCGGCGTAAACACCGCCAAACTGAAAGTGCTGAAAAACGAGGAGACCACCGAACTGCTGAAGCGGACCAAACAGGGGGATATGGCGGCGAGAGAGGCACTGATTGCTGGCAATCTGCGCCTGGTGCTCTCTGTGATTCAGAAGTTTACCAATCGTGGAGAGAATGTGGACGATCTCTTTCAAGTGGGGTGTATTGGTCTCATCAAAGCCATTGATAATTTCAACGTGGACCTGGATGTTCGATTTTCCACCTACGGGGTACCGATGATCATCGGGGAGATCCGCCGCTATCTGCGGGACAACAGCGCCATGAGAGTTTCGCGCTCCATGCGGGACACCGCCTATAAGGTGCTTCAGGCCAAGGAACATTTCATGGCGGAGCATCAGCGAGAGCCGACCGTGGAGGAGATCGCGGGGATGCTGGAGATCAAGCGGGAAGATGTGGTCTTTGCCTTGGATGCCATCGTGGACCCGGTAAGCCTCTATGAGCCTGTATATTCCGACGGTGGAGATACCATTTGTGTGATGGACCAGGTGAAGGACTCTAAAAACACGGACGAAAGCTGGCTGGAACAGATCGCATTGAAGGAAGCCATCGCCCGGCTGTCCGAACGGGAGCGGCACATTTTGAATCTGCGCTTTTTTGAAGGAAAGACCCAAATGGAGGTTTCGGCTGAAGTCGGCATCTCCCAGGCGCAGGTATCCCGTCTGGAGAAAAATGCCATCAGCCAGATCAAAAAAAATTTGTGAGACACAGCCGCCTTCGGGCGGCTTTACATATATTTGGGGATATCCTTCTCCAACTCAGCCAGCATGATTGACCACTCCGGCGGCAGATCCGAAGAAAAACCAGAGTACCGCTTGAGTTCCTCGATGGCGCGGTCTCGCGAGACGGAACCGGCAGCGGAGGCCAGAGAGAGCTCTATGGCGGAAAAGGGCAACATACAGGTCTCCATATTCCGGAACCGGAAGAGCTGAGACCACTCCTTGCACCGCTCGATTTTGCAGCTGGTATGGAGTCCTTTCCCGGAATCCGGTGCGTCCACCCACCCGATTTCACGGGAGAGAAGCTCTTTTACACCGGTCCAGTCGTAGACACCACCCTCGGAAATGTCGTCAAAGTCGATATGGATCAATGCGGGGAGCCGAGCGGAACGAGCGGCTTCTCTCACGGCCTGCCGGAAAGGAGCCAAGAAGTCCGGGGCCTGGGCCAGCGCGGAAGCGGTGTTCTCCACCAGCTCGTTATGGTAAATGCGCTTTTTCCCAGAAGATTCCCCGCCAAAGGCCAGTTGGCGCACCGTCATGTAGAGCTCCATCTGACCAGGGGCGAAGGGACGGCGAAGGGTGAACACTCTGCATGTGTTCACGGCGAGCCGGGCTGCGGATTGTGCCAATGGATGATAATAAAAGGCGGGGGCCATTTGATTATAGATCAGATTTCTGCACTGGGAGGGTTCGTTTCCCAGCACCAGATAAGGAACATCCCACTGGCACAGGCGCTGGAAAAAAAGAACATAGGCCACGGAGGGGCAGATGCAGACATTTTTCTGGAGGGCATAGGCCTTCCGATAAATAGCGTTCAGCGATGGGGTGGGCGCACGCTCCACCAGAAAGTCTACTTCAGGAAGCGCCTCCCGGGCATGTGCGATGCTCTCCCTGGCCCAGTCGGATATAAAAGGGGTCTCCCATGTGAGCGAGAGGACCCGCAGCTTTTGGACCCGCGCCAGCTGGTAGAGCAGATAGGAAGAGTCCTTTCCGCCTGTATAAAAGACTGCGGCGTCGTAGCGTCGATCCGGAGAACGGGGAATGGTGCGCAGGACCGGCATGACATTTTTGGCATAGCGGTATTTTTCCTCTGTTCTGCACATCGGGCAGAGCCCATGGCTGTCCAGCTCAAGGCCGGGAATGGCATAGTCATTTGCGGCGCAGCGTACACAGTAGGCGGCATCCTCCAGGGAGGAGGGAGAGGTGCGCAGAAGGGAGCGGTCGGTCACGATTCCCTCACGGAGCAGCTTTTGAAAGCCGGGCGTACGGATATATTGGGAGATATCCCGTTTTCCGTCCAAAGAGGCCACCAGTGCGGCGGTACGCCGGTCCAGCCAGATGCGGCGATGAAACAGATGCGGAGGCTGCCGAAGCCCGTAATATACAAGAGTCTGCCCTTCCAGACGCCAGCGGGATTGCAAGACAGGGATCATAGGAATCAGCTCCATTCTCTCGGGTCCAACCCATAGATCTGCACGACCTCCAGAAGCGGTGAGTGGGCCAGATCGTTGACTGTCACCAATCGACCGCCGTCGCTGTCCAGGTCATAGCCGAAGTGCTGAAAGGCATACCAGACCAAATAGGAGCATTGGACGCCAAATGCGTCGTCTTCAGGCTCCTTCAGACCCCAAAAGCCGCTGGTCAGGCGATAGGGAACCCCATTCAGATATTCCACCGCATAGGCGGTCAATGCCTCCTGGAGCACAGGGGTCATATCCCTGAGGCGCAGGACAAGGTAGTTGGAGTAATCCAACCAGTGCTGTGTGTCCATAATGGCGGAATCTGTGCCGATCAGCACGGCCTCCAGTGTGGAGCCGCCTTCCTCTGAGACATCCAGCACTAGGCCGGCGTGACCGTGCCGCCACCCCAGTGAGTGGGTGGAGTAGGTGAGGAGGATATCCCCCGGCCGGAGATCGGCCAGCGGAGGCGCCATGATCTGGGTCCCATCCGGGATTTTAAGGTGATCCTCCTTAACAAAAGGCCCGAACAGGGGATCACAGCTTACAGTAACAGGGGCAAAAAAAGCGGATTGGGCTTCCAGAATATGGTCAATACCGGACGGACCGCTGTCCCGAAGGCGGTCGACGGCCGAAGGGCCCAGGCCGGTCTGGAGAAACAGCGTATCATAGTCTTCGGCATCAAGCCGAGGCTGTTCCCAAATAGGGGAGAGGTCTATGATAGGGTAGTCTGGAAGAAAGGGGGGCTTACGGTGCGCCACGGCGCTCTGTAAAAAAAAGATCCCGACAAAAAGGAACAGGATGGCGGCGAGGGCACAGAGGAGAAGGCGGCGCCTCCTGGACGTGGGAAACTTCAAGAAATCACCTCATAGTACAAGCGGGTTGTGGCATAGACTGATTATACACGGAAACGACCACTTTGGAAACGGGGGATTTTGAATGGAGAGCCGGATTGCAGAGCTGAGGGATAAGGAAATCATCAATATCAGCGACGGATGCCGTTTCGGATATGTGGGAGACGTAGAGGTAGACCTGGAAACTGGGAGGGTCAAGGCGCTGATTGTACCGGGGAGGCTCCGCTTTTTCGGACTTTTCGGGCGGGAGGAGGATCAGGTCTTCCCCTGGGAGTCCGTCCGGCGTTTTGGAGAGGATATCATTCTGGTGGAGGCGGAGGAGGCTCGCCGCAGCCGGAGGGAATGAAAAGGGTATGGCAAGGGCCATAAAGCACAGATTTTTAAACAAGATCCTGTAAACAGGAAAAAAGTGTTGCAATTCGGGACATACTGTGCTAAAATACCATAGCTGTGCAGAAACGCACAGTATTACACACACCATCGGGAGGGAGCGCCTTGTGCCTGAACAGGTCGGCGGGCTCCGAATGAACGGGGTGGAGGTAATAACAATAAAGGAGGAATTTTTCAATGGCAGTCGTATCAATGAAACAGCTTCTGGAGGCTGGCGTCCACTTTGGTCACCAGACCCGTCGGTGGAACCCCAAAATGTCCGCGTATATTTACACGGAGCGCAACGGCATCTATATCATCGACCTGCAGAAGACTGTAAAGAAGCTGGAAGAAGCCTACAACTTTGTCCGCGATCTGTCCGCCGGGGGCCAGACTCTGCTGTTTGTCGGCACTAAGAAGCAGGCGCAGGAGGCCATCAAGGAAGAGGCCACCCGTTGCGGCGGATATTATGTAAATGCCCGGTGGCTGGGCGGCATGCTCACCAACTTTAAGACAATGCGGGGGCGTGTGGACCGTCTGAACCAGCTCAAAAAGATGCAGGAGGACGGCACATTCGACATGTTGCCCAAGAAGGAAGTCATGAAGCATCTGGGCGAGATCGCCAAGCTGGAGAAGTACCTCGGCGGCGTCACCGAGATGAAGCGCCTCCCTGGTGCTCTCTTTGTGGTGGATCCCCGTAAGGAGCGCAATGCCATCAACGAGGCCCGCAAGCTGCACATTCCCATCGTGGCCATTGTCGATACTAACTGCGATCCGGATGAGATCGACTATGTGATTCCCGGCAATGATGACGCTATCCGCGCCATTCGCCTGATTTCCTCTGTCATGGCCAACGCCATCATGGAGGGCAAGCAGGGCGAGGACAATGTGGAGGCTGAGGCCGCCAAGGCCGGCGAGGCCACCGGCGCCTGATTTCCGACCGATACAGGGCTCTTAGCGCCCGCCGGCGCGCGGCGGGCGCTTTTTTAAAGCTTGACAAATGAGACGATAATGGAGGTTTTAATTATGGCTTTTACCGCTAAGGACGTGCAGGCCCTGCGCGAAATGACCGGCGTGGGCATGATGGACTGCAAGAAGGCCCTCACCGAGGCCGACGGCAATATGGATAAGGCTGTTGAGATCCTGCGTGAAAAGGGGCTGGCCGCCTCTCAGAAGAAGGCTGGCCGCATCGCGGCTGAGGGCATGGCCTATGCCGCTGTGGTTGACGGCGTGGGCGTGGTGGTCGAAGTGAACGCTGAGACCGACTTTGTGGGCAAGAACGAGAAGTTTGTGGACTTCGTCAAGGGCGTGGCCGCCGTGGTGGCGAAGGAGAAGCCCGCCGACCTGGACGACCTAATGGCAAAGCCCTATGGCAATGGCCGTACCGTGCAGGAGGAGCAGCAGGAGATGGTGCTCGTGATCGGCGAGAACATCAAGGTCCGCCGTTTTGCGTTCTTCACGGAGGGCGTGTCCGTACCCTACAATCATGCCGGTGGCAAGATCGGCGTGCTGGTGAACCTGGAAGTCTCTGCGGGCCTTGAGGATAAGGTGACTGAGGTCGGCAAGGATATGGCCATGCAGATTGCTGCCCTGAATCCCCGTTTCCTGGACAAGAGCCAGGTCGATCAGGCCACGCTGGATGAAGAGAAGAAGATTCTCTTGGTCCAGATGGAGAATGATCCCAAGATGGCCTCCAAGCCTGAGAAGGTGAGAGAGGGCATCGTGACCGGCAAGCTGGGCAAATTCTATAAGGAGAACTGCCTGTTGCAGCAGGAGTTCGTGAAGGACAGCTCTGTGAGCGTGGAGCAGTATATGGCCAATGCGGCGAAGGCTCTGGGCGGCACGATCACTCTGAAGAATGCGGTTCGCTTTGAGAAGGGCGAGGGCATTGAGAAGAAACAGGAGAATTTTGCCGAAGAGATCGCCAAGCAGCTGGGCAAGTAAGAATGTAGTTAAAAAGAGCCGGGAGCAGAGCTCCCGGCTCTTTTCACAGGCACCGATACTCTTCAAATGTTTCCATTTTACGCGGCTGTAGGCTGTGCCGCTCCAGGGCACCATGAGAACAAATTGTAAAAAAAGCCGTCAGACCTCTATGCAAACGGAGAAACTTATATTAAAATAGGATAGACAAATTATAAAAACAGGGAAGGGGATATTTCACTATGCCTGAACCGCAGTATAAACGAATCCTGCTGAAAATCAGCGGAGAGGCACTGGCCGGCGATGCCAGCCGCGGCCTGGACTTCGATGTGATCGGCAGAGTCTGCGATGTGATCAAGAAATGCAGTGAGGCTGGCGTCCAGGTGGGGATTGTAGTGGGCGGCGGCAACTTCTGGCGCGGCGTCAAGGATGGGGGGGACCGGATGGAGCGCACCCGGGCCGATCATATGGGGATGCTGGCCACCGCCATCAACTGCCTGGCCATTGCCGATATGCTGGAGCAAAAGGGCGTGGACGTGCGGGTCCAGACCGCTATTGAGATGCGCTCCATCGCAGAGCCCTATATCCGTTCCAAGGCCATCCGGCATATGGAGAAGGGCAGAGTCGTGGTGTTTGGCTGCGGCACCGGAAATCCCTTCTTTTCCACTGATACTGCGGCGGTGCTGCGGGCGGCGGAAATTGATGCCGACGTGATTCTTCTGGCCAAAAATATCGATGGTGTCTACAGCGCGGATCCCAACAAGGACCCAACTGCGGTCAAATATGACAGTATCACCTATGATGATGTGCTGGCGCAGCATCTCCAGGTCATGGACAGCACCGCCACATCCCTCTCCATGGATAATAAGATTCCCGTGATTCTCTTTGCCCTTAAGGACCCGGAAAACATCTATCGGGTAATTATGGGCGAAAAAATTGGAACCATCGTCAAGGAGGAGAAGTGAGATGAAAGAGATCCTGAAGGATTATGACGTGAAAATGCAGAAGACCGTAGATGTGGTCGTGTCGGACTTCGCCAGTGTCCGCGCCGGGCGGGCCAATGCGGCGGTTTTGGACAAGATCGCAGTGGACTACTATGGGAGCGCCACTCCCATCAACCAGGTGGCCGCGATCTCTTCTCCCGATCCGCGCAGCCTGCTCATCAAACCTTGGGACGGCTCACTGCTCAAAGCCATTGAAAAGGCTATCCAGACCTCAGATCTGGGGATTAACCCTCAAAATGACGGCAGCTCCATCCGGCTTTCTTTCCCACAGCTCACAGAGGAGCGCCGCAAGGAGCTCACCAAGCAGGTAAAGAAGTATGCTGAGAACGGTAAAGTGGCCATCCGCAACATCCGCCGGGATGCCATGGATAAGTTCAAGGCCATGCAGAAAAAATCGGAGATCACGGAGGACGAGTGCAAAGAGTACGAAAAGGACCTCCAGGATATGACCGATAAGCGCTGCAAGCAATTGGACGAGCTGGCGGCCAAGAAAGAGACGGAGCTGATGGCGGTGTAAGGCGGAACCGCTATACACACAATGCGGTGCGGGGCGCCTCAGCGCCCCGCACGCTTTCTGTCTTTGTATCACATCATTCAGGAGGCGTTCATGGCCTTTTTTAAACAGAAGCAGACGGTGCAGGTAGATTTTGCCCACCTACCCCGCCATGTGGCGATCATTATGGATGGAAATGGACGGTGGGCCAAAAAGCGCGGCCTTCCGCGCACCGCCGGTCACGCCGCGGGCGCAGAGAATTTCCGTACCATTGCCACGTATTGTAAGGAAATTGGGTTAGAATATCTTACAGTCTATGCCTTTTCTACAGAGAATTGGAAGCGCCCTGAGGAGGAGGTCTCCGCCATCATGGGCCTCCTTCGGAAATATTTGCTGGAGGCCATCGGCCGCATGGAGCGTGATCGGGTTAAGATGCACTTTTTCGGCGACCTCTCGCCGCTCTCGGAAGAGCTGAGGGTCCTCTGCATGGAGACGGAGGAGATTTCCAAGCGGTATGAGGGCTGTCAGGTAAACATCTGCCTGAACTATGGAGGGCGGGACGAGATTCTGCGGGCGGCGCGCGCGTTTTCCCAGGACTGCGCAGAGGGAAAGTCGGATCCGAACCATCTCACGGAGGAGCAATTTTCCCGTTATCTCTTCTCTGCTGGTGTGCCCGACCCTGATCTGGTGATCCGGCCCAGTGGAGAGGTCCGCATCTCCAATTTCCTGCTGTGGCAATCGGCCTATGCCGAGTTCTATTTTACAGACGTATTGTGGCCTGACTTTTCAAAGGAAGAGTTGCACAAGGCGCTTGCGGCCTATCAGAGCCGTTCGCGCCGCTTTGGAGGAGTGTAACCATGGGTAAACGTGTGATAGTGGCAGTGGTCCTGGTGCCGGTGCTGCTGGCAGTGCTTTTTCTGGCCCCCGACTGGGGCCTGCCCATTGCGATTTCCGTGCTGGCGATGGTTGCCCTTCACGAGGTGCTCTGGTCCACCGGATTTGTCAAGAATCCGAAGGTCTCCGGGCTCGCCATCGTTCTGGCGGGGCTTATTCCGTTCTGGGTTTTTGTGGGGGAGCGTATGCTCCCGGCGTTGGTGACACTTTTTATCTATGTATTTCTCCTCTTTGCGGTGGCCATGACCAGCCATTGCACGGTGACAATGGAGAAAATGGGGGGCTCTTTCTTCCTGTCTATTATGATCCCCTATTTCCTGTCGACCTTCATCCGGCTGCGGGAAATGCCCGACTGGAACTACTATATCCTCCTGCCTTTTGTAGTGGCCTGGCTCAGCGATGCGTTTGCCCTTTTTGCAGGGATGCTTTTCGGCAAACACAAGCTGGCGCCGGAGCTCTCCCCTAAAAAGACGGTAGAGGGGGCTGTTGGCGGTGTCGCAGGGGCTGTGCTGTCCACACTCCTGTACGGTTTTATCGTCGGGAAATGGTTCGGAGCACCCGCGGTCCGCTATGGACTGCTGGTCGTTTATGCCCTGTTGGGCGCGCTGGCGGCCCAGTTCGGCGACTTGGCATTTTCCTATATCAAACGGGAATATAAGATCAAGGATTATGGCAGTATTTTCCCGGGCCATGGCGGAGTGCTGGATCGATTTGACAGTGTGATTTTTGCTGCACCTCTGCTGGAGATCCTGATTGTCTCTTTCCCGGCTTTTGTGGGGGTGATGGGGTGAGCAGGCGTATTGCACTGTTGGGCTCTACCGGCTCCATCGGTCGACAGGCGCTGGAGGTAATTGAGGCATGCGGCATGTCGGTGGCTGCTCTGACGGCGAACCGGAGCGTGGAATTGTTGGAGCGTCAGGCCAGGCGGTTCCGGCCGGAGCTGACTGTGGCGGCAGATGAAAAAGCAGCCTCTGATTTGCGGGTACGTCTTGCAGATACGGATATCCGCGTGGCCTCGGGCCAGGAGGGACTGCTGGAGGCTGCGGCCCTGGAATCCGCCGATACCGTACTCACCGCCGTGGTGGGCGTGGCCGGGCTGGAGCCCACTCTGTGCGCCGTCAGGCGGGGAAAGCGAATCGCATTGGCCAATAAAGAAACTATGGTGTGCGCCGGGCAGCTCGTTATGGACGAGGCGGATCGCTGCGGGGCGGAGATCGTGCCGGTGGATTCGGAACATTCGGCTATTTTCCAGTGCCTTCAGGGCAGCGGAGACAGAAGGGAAGTGCGCCGTCTCATCCTCACCGCTTCCGGAGGACCCTTCTATGGATGGAGCAGGGAGCAGCTCCGGGAGGTGACGCTGTCCCAGGCGTTGAAGCATCCCAACTGGGCCATGGGAGCCAAGATCACCGTGGACTCCGCCACCTTGATGAATAAAGGGCTTGAGTTCATCGAAGCTATGCGACTCTACCGGATGCCGCCCGAGAAAATTTCCATTGTGGTCCACCGGGAGAGTATAGTTCACTCCTTGGTGGAATACTGTGATAATGCGGTGCTGGCACAGTTGGGCGCGGCGGATATGCGCCTTCCCATCCAGTATGCCCTCACCTGGCCGGAACGCACGATCGGACCGGCCAGACCGCTGGACCTGCTGCACTGTCCTCCGCTTACCTTTGGAATGCCCGACTGTGAGGCGTTCCCCTGCCTGGCGATTGCAATGGAGGCGGCGCGTACCGGCGGCACTGCCACCGCGATCCTGAATGGAGCAAACGAGGCGGCGGTGGGGCTTTTCCTGGAGGAGCGAATCGGTTTTATGGACATTCCGGCCCTGGTAGAGCGGGCTATGAGCGTGGTCCCTGTTGTCCAGGCCCCCCAACTGGAACAAATCATGGCGGCAGACCGCGCCGCCCGCGATGCCGTGCGCAGCACGGCCAAGTAAGAGGAGAAACACAGTTCTATGGCATTTTATATCATCATTGCAATCTTGATGTTCGGCGTTCTCATTGCCCTCCATGAGTTTGGTCATTTTATTACGGCCAAACTGTTGGGCGTGCGGATCAATGAGTTTTCCATCGGCATGGGTCCCCTGTTGTGGTCTCAAAAACGGGGCGAGACCCAGTATTCTCTGCGTGCCATCCCTATGGGCGGTTTCTGCGCCATGGAGGGAGAAGACGATGATTCGGATGACCCGCGGGCGTTTTCCAATAAGCCTGCCTGGAAGAAATTCATCATCCTGGTGGCTGGGTCCTTTATGAATTTTCTCACAGGTCTGGTGCTCCTCATCCTCATTTTTGGCCAGGCGACGGCCTTTGTTACCCCGGTGATCGAGGACTTCATGGAGGGCTTTCCATACGAGAGCGAGGCGGGGCTCTTACCAGGAGACCGGATCGTATCGGTGAATGGAGAGCATATTTTCAGTAAATCCGACCTGGATTTCTTCTTTTCCCGTGCCGGAGGAGAAAATATGGACCTGGTGATAGAGAGAAATGGACAGAAGCTGGTGAGGGAGGATTTCCCGCTGGTCCCCCGGGAGTATCCGGGCTATGACCGGCTGATGTATGGTCTCACCTTTACCGTCCAGGAGGCGACCCCGTTCACAAGGCTCCAGCAGAGCTGGTACAGCGCTGTCGATATGGTGCGGCTGGTCAAGATTAGCCTTGTGGACCTCTTCAGCGGGAGGGCCGGCATCAAAGACATGTCCGGTCCCATTGGGATCGTCAATGCCATCGGCGAGGTGGGCGCGGAGTCGGAAAGCAGAATGGATGCCCTGATGAATATCCTTAATTTTGTCGCCTTCATCGCCATCAACTTGGCCGTGATGAACCTCCTACCCATACCAGCCTTGGATGGCGGCCGCATTTTCTTCTTAGTGGTCAATGGGATATTTACGCTGTTCACGCGCAGAAGGCTGGACCCCAAATATGAGAGCTATGTCAATGCCGCCGGCTTTGTCTGTCTCATTCTTCTTATGGTGGTAGTGGCCGTCAATGATGTTTTGAAATTGATTCAATAGGGTGATCGCTATGACAAAACAGATCCTTGTTGGGGGCGTTCCCGTGGGGGGGAACGCTCCCATTCCCATCCAGTCTATGTGCAATACCCGGACCGACGATGTCGCGGCCACCGTGGCGCAGATCAAACGCTTGGAGGCGGCGGGGTGTGAGATCATTCGGGTGGCGGTCCCCGACATGGCCGCAGCAAGGGCCGTCGGGGCGATCCGGGAGCAGATATCCATTCCGCTGGTGGTGGACATCCATTTCGACTATCGGTTGGCACTGGAGGCAGTAGCCGCCGGAGCGGATAAGGTGCGCATCAACCCCGGCAACATCGGGGCCCCGGAGCGGGTGAAGGCGGTGGCGCAGGCGTGCAGGGTACGGGGGGTCCCCATCCGTATCGGAGTCAACGGTGGTTCCCTGGAAAAACCTCTGCTGGCCAAATATGGAGGCGTTACGCCCGAGGCCTTGGTGGAGTCGGCTTTTGGGCATATCGAGCTGCTACATAGATATGACTTTGATGATATCTGCGTATCGTTGAAATCTTCCGACGTGCGGACCACCATGGCGGCCTATCGTCTGATGAGTGAGAAAAGTGACTATCCTTTACACCTCGGCGTCACAGAGACGGGCACGCTCCGTATGGGGACCATCAAATCCGCCATCGGGATTGGAGGTCTGCTCAGCTTTGGAATTGGGGACACGATCCGGGTTTCCCTTTCTGCCGACCCTGTGGAGGAGGTGTCCGCCGCGCGGGATATCCTGAAGGCGCTGGGAATCCGGCGGGATGGGCCGAATCTGATTTCATGCCCTACCTGCGGACGTACCCGCATCGACCTGATCCGGTTGGCCCAGGAAGTGGAACAGCGGCTGGAGCATGTGCAGAAACCGCTGACCGTCGCTGTTATGGGATGCGTGGTCAATGGGCCAGGTGAGGCGGCATCGGCGGACGTAGGTATCGCAGGAGGAGATGGCGTAGGACTGCTGTTCCGCAAAGGGGAGATCGTGAAGAAAGTGCCTCAGGACCAGCTGGTGGACGAGCTGTTTTCACTGATCGATGAGATCTGACGTGAGAACAGAGAGAGTACGAAGGAGCCTTTACATATGCCTGAGCAAGAGAAAATTCCACTGTTGAGCCTATTTTCCGCCTGGGTCCCGCCGGCTGATCTGCGGCCCATGCTGGTAGAAATGCTGGTGACTGGGGCGGTGATCGACAAGCGGGTGCGGAGTATCCAGGCCGACCTCCAATGCCCGGTCTGCCCAAGCGATGCGCTCCGGACCAGAATGGAGCAGGAACTGGCATCGGCCTACGGCGTACGCAGCGTGGCGTTTCGATTCTTCACACCAGCTCCCGCACAAGCGGCAGCAGAGGTGGAGGAGGCGCCTCCTATGCCGACGGAGGCAGATATGCCGCCGGAACCGGAGGAGACATGCCCTCAGCACTTGGACATGGCGCCGGAAGACCCTATGGAGGTATTCCGGCGCACCGAACGCATCCGGCAAGAGGCGCTGAGGAACATCAAGCCGGCGGTGCCATCTGAAAAACGGGAAAAGGCCAGCGGGAACAAGCTCCTCTTTGGAAAGATCATCAAAAGATTTCCCTGTATTGAAATGAAAGACATCGCCTTGGACTCTGAAATGGTCACCATCGAGGGGGACGTTTTTGCGACCGACCATGTGGAGATGAAGAAGCGGGGCGCCTGGATTGTTCGTTTTGATATCACAGACCGCACCAATTCTATTCGGGTGGCGAAGTTCATGGTGGGAGACGAGGGGAAGGCCCTGGCCGGGGCGTTGAAGGAGGGGCAGCACCTGATCGTGCAGGGGAGGGTAAGCCCCTATCAGGGGGAGCTCCAGATCGAGCCCACCGGCATTGCCGAAGGACAAAGGCCGCCGGCCCGGCAGGACATGGCGGAGGAGGGGAAGCGGGTGGAACTCCATCTTCACACCCGTATGTCCTCCATGGACGCCACAACGGATATCAAGGAGGTCATCAAGCGGGCGGCAGCTTGGGGACATCCGGCCATCGCCATCACGGACCACGGTGTCTGCCACGATTTTCCCACGGCCTATTCCACGGCCAAAAAGGCCGGCATTAAGATGCTCTTTGGGGTGGAGGCCTATTTTATCAATGACGTAGATGATATGCCCACTGTGCGCGGGACGATGGATGCTTCCTTCTGCGAGGAATATGTCTGCTTTGATTTGGAGACGACGGGGCTGGATGCTAGAAAGGATAGGATCACCGAGATCGGTGCTGTGGTCCTGAAAAACGGTGTGGTCACCGATGAGGTCTTCTCCACTTTTGTGGACCCGGAGCGGCCCATTCCCTATGAGGTGTCCCAGCTCACCGGAATCACCGACGATATGGTGCGGGGGGCGCCGTCACAGTCTGAAGCCGTACGGCAGTTTCTGAAATTCGTCAACGGACGGCCTTTGGCGGCCCACAATGCCGGCTTTGATGTGGGATTCATCGCCGAGGCATGCCGCCGGATGGGGGTCTCTCTGGATGTGACGGCGGTGGATACCCTGCCTCTGGCCCAGGCGTTGCTGCCACAGCTCTCCAAGCATAAGCTGGATGTAGTTGCCGACCATCTTGGGCTTCCGTCCTTCAACCACCATCGGGCCACCGATGACGCTTCCACGGTGGCATACATGCTGGTGCCCTTCTTTAAACGTCTGGAGGAGGAGCACGGTATTCATTCACTGGATCCCATCAACCGTTGGGCGGCAGAGCGGAATCAGAAACGAAAGGGAAAGCGCCGGGCCCGGCATCTCATTGTCCTGGCCCGAAATCAGACCGGTTTGCGCAATCTCTATAAGCTGGTATCCAAAGCCCATCTGGAACACTTTCAACGCAAACAGTACCCAGTGATGCCCAAAAGCCTCATCGACGAGAACCGAGAGGGACTTCTTATGGGCTCTGCCTGCGAGGCAGGGGAGCTCTTCCAGGCGGTGGCCCGCCGTTCCTCCTGGGCGGAGCTCAAACGGATTGCCTCCTGGTATGATTACCTGGAGATCCAACCCATCAGCAACAACGCCTTTATGCTGCGCCCGGACAAGAACGGACGGACCATGTCGCGGGACGAGGAGGAGTTGAGAGACTTTAACCGAACCATCGTAGAGCTTGCCCATGAGATGGGCAAGCCGGTGGTGGCCACTGGAGATGTCCACTTCCTGGACCCAGAGGATGAGATTTACCGCCATATCCTCTTGAACACGAAGGGATTCGAGGATGCGGATGCGCCCAATCCCCTTTATTTCCGTACCACGGATGAAATGCTGCGGGAATTCTCTTATCTGGGGGAGGAGACCGCCCGGGAGGTGGTCATCGACAACACACATCTGATCGCAGCCTGGTGCGGGGACCTGAACCCGCTGCCAAATGGGCTCTTTGCCCCTAAACTGGAGGACTCCGAGGGAGAACTTAAGCGTCTGGTATGGGGGAAAGCAAAGCGCCTTTACGGAGAGAGCCCTCCTCAGATTGTGGTGGACCGTATTGAGACGGAGCTCCATGATATTCTCATGCGGCACTATGATGTGATTTATATGTCTGCCCAGAAGCTGGTGCAGGATTCTCTGGACCACGGCTACTTGGTGGGTTCCCGTGGGTCCGTGGGCTCGTCCATCGTGGCTTTTATGTCCGGGATCACGGAGGTCAACGCCCTGCCGCCGCACTATCGCTGCCCCAACTGTAAACATGCTGATTTCGAGGCGGCCAAGGAGGGGGGCTGGGGCTGCGGGGCGGATATGCCCGATGCGGTGTGTCCGGTCTGCGGAGCCAAATATGAGAAGGATGGGTTCAACATCCCCTTCGAAACCTTTTTGGGCTTTGGCGGTGATAAGGTACCCGATATCGACCTGAACTTCTCCGGCGAATATCAGTCCAGCGCCCATCGCCATACCTTTGAACTGTTTGGCGAGTCCCACGTATTTCGGGCGGGGACCATCGGCACCGTTGCGGAAAAGACGGCTTTCGGCTACGTAAAGAAGTATATGGAGGAGCGAGGAAAGACCGCTACCAAAGCGGAGATGCTGCGGCTGGCCAAGGGCTGTACCGGCGTCAAGCGGACCACCGGACAGCACCCAGGCGGTATGGTGGTCATTCCTCAGGACAAGGAGATTTACGACTTCTGTCCCGTCCAGCATCCCGCGGACGACACCGACACCGATATCATCACGACCCATTTCGAATATCACTCTATGGAGTCCAACCTTTTGAAACTGGACATGCTGGGACACGATGACCCGTCCATGATTCGTATGATGGAGGACCTGACGGGGGTGGACGCCAAGACGATTCCCCTGGACGACCCGGGTACACGGTCTATTTTCATCACCTCAGAGGTGCTGGGCTACCAGGATGACCCTGTTTTGGGACCCACCGGGGCCACCGCTATCCCGGAATTCGGCACCTCGTTTGTCCGGGGTATGCTGGAGGAGACCAAGCCGGAGGAGTTCGATATCCTGGTGCGTCTGTCCGGGTTCTCCCATGGAACCGACGTCTGGCTTGGCAATGCAAGGGACCTCATTCTCTCCGGTACCGCTACCGTTGGACAGGCAATCGGCTGCCGCGATGATATTATGATCTATCTGATCTCCTGCGGAATGCCGGAGAAACGGGCCTTTAAGATCATGGAGGCTGTGCGAAAGGGCAGGGGGCTTCCGGAAGGGGCGGAGGAGGAGATGAAGGCGGCCGGCGTGCCGGACTGGTACATTGGCTCCTGCAAGAAAATCGCCTATCTGTTCCCCAAGGCCCATGCAGTGGCCTACGTTATGATGGCCTTTCGTATCGCCTGGTTCAAAGTCCACGAGCCTTTGGCCTTTTATGCGGCGTATTTTTCCATCCGTGCCAAAGCATTCGATGCGACTGTCATGTGCATGGGGCTCGATCGCGCCAAGGCCAAAATGGCTGAGATCCGTGCCAAAGACAAAGAGGCCACCGCTGTAGAGCAGGATATGCTCACCACTTTGGAGGTGGTATACGAATTTTATATCCGGGGCTTTACGTTCGACCAGATGGACCTCTACCGTTCTGATGCGGTGCGCTTTGGGGTGGATAAGGAGCATGGGGCGCTGATCCCGCCCTTTATGGCGATCCCAGGCTTGGGAGAGACCGCCGCCCTCTCGATTGTAGAACAGCGGAAAGGGAAACAGTATCTCTCCATCGAGGAGTTTTCTGCTGACTGTCCCAAGGTGACCAAGTCCCACATTGAGCTTTTAAAAAACTGTGGGGCACTGGCCGGGATGCCGGATACCAGTCAAATGACCCTGTTTTAAATAGACAGGCCGTCAGTCTGGAAAAATGAAGAGTTTCTTCTTGACTTTAGCGCAGTAGCGTGGTAATATACAAAAGCCATTATGAGAGAAAGGGGGGCCTCCCCTTGGCCTATGCCATCAATACCCCGGAGGGGACCCGAGACCGGCTTTTTGCGGAGTGCCGGGAGCGGCGCCAGGTCCAGACGGCGCTTACCACGCTGTTCCAGCGCAGAAGCTATGCCGAGGTGAGCACACCGGAAGTGGAGTTCTATGATCTTTTCCTGCAGTCCGGCAATCCCATGCCGCAGGAGAGCATGCTCAAGATCATTGACCGCTCTGGAAAGATCATGGTAATGCGGCCTGACTGTACCACGCCCATCGCCAGGGTAGCAGCGACCAAACTCAAGGCCGTGCCGCTGCCGCAGCGGCTTTATTACGATCAGACTGTGTTTCGCTCCGGGCAGGAGCATAAAGGAGGCAGTAGTGAGATCGCTCAGTGCGGTGTGGAACTCATCGGGGCCGCGGGACGGAAGGCCGACCTGGAAATGGTGGCCATGGCAGTGGACGCGCTTTGCGCCTGCGGGCTCAAGCAGTTTCATATCGAGTTGGGCCATGTAGGCTTTTTTAGAGACTTAGCTGGGCGGATGGACATGCCCGCAGAGGCGATGGAACAGATGCGCGTGCTTATCGAAGGCAAAAATTTTGCAGCGCTGGGCGATATGCTGGAGCCCTATGCGGGGCAGTCTGCCAGTACGGCCCTCAGGCGTCTTTCCAGACTTTTTGGCGGGGCAGAGGTGTTGGACGAGGCGGAGCGCCTCACGGGAGGCAGCAGTGCGCTGACCTATCTGCGCAAACTTTACACGGAGCTCGCGCAGGCTGGATACGGAGCGTATATCCGCTTTGATATGGGCTTGGTGCATCAGATCGACTACTACACAGGGGTCGTTTTCCGGGGCTATGTGGAGGGAGCAGGCGATGCCGTTCTCTCCGGTGGGAGATACGACCGATTGGTGGAGGCATTTGGAAGGAGGGCGCCGGCCACAGGCTTTGCCGTGGATGTGGACGCAGTCGCGGGCTGCCTCCCCAGCCGGGAGCCCCCACGGGTCAAGTTCCTGGTCCATTTCGGGGGAGGGGAGCTCTCCAGGGCCTTGAAGGCGGTTGACGAACATGCTGTGGGTACTTGCGAGCTCTCACCTTGTGAGAACCTGGATGAGACGGAGCGGCTGGCACGCGAAAAGGGAGCCGGGGCGGTCCTGGTGCTGGAAAAGGGAACCGAGAGGGTGGTGCAGCTGTGAGCGAGAGATTGAGGATCGCCCTTACCAAGGGCAGGCTACAGGATCAGTCTGTAGAGCTCTTTGAGGCGATGGGGCTGGACTGCACACCTGTTCGCCACCCGGGACGGCGGCTGGTGCATGCCATACCCAATTATCCGCTGGACGCGGTGCTGGCCAAGGCCCCCGACGTCATCACCTATGTGGAGCACGGGGTCTGTGATCTGGGGATTGCCGGCAAGGATACTATTCTGGAGCAGGGGAAGTCCTTTTATGAGGTGTTGGACCTAGGCTTTGGAAAGTGTCGATTTGCTTTGGCGGTAAAACAGGGAACAGACTTTTACGGTACTTATAAGACCAGAAGAATCGCGACCAAATATCCCAATGTGGCGCGGAAGTTTTTTGAGGAAAAAGGGATGGATGTGTCCATCATCAAAATCGAGGGATCTGTGGAGCTGGCTCCGATTCTGGATTTGGCAGATGCCATTGTGGATATTGTGGAGACTGGAGTAACGCTGCGGGAAAATGGCCTGATCCCGATTGAAGATGTGGCGCAGGTGAGTGCCAGACTGATTGTCAACACAGCCAGCATGAAGCTGCATAAAGCTGTAATCGACGACTTTATCAGCCGCTGTGAGCAGGAATTGGAGAGACGCAGATGATCAGAATCATTAAGGCCGATGGAACGGCAGAACGGGAACAGATCGCTTCCATGCGCTCGAGGGCGGCGGAGGTTGGCGCAGATATTGAACGGGCTGTTGGCGCGGTGATGCAGGATGTAAGGGAGAAAGGCTTTTCAGCTGTAGAAAAATATTCGCTTCAGTTTGACCGAAAAGCCCCCTATGAGATCGGTATGGAAACGCTGGAGGAGGCCTATGCCCGTTGCACCGGCGGGCTCATCTCGGCGATGGAACATGCGGCTGCTAACATTCGAGACTATAATGAGGCGCTGCTGGCGACGTCGCGGGAGTGGATCTCACCGGATGGAGGCATTGTGGGGCGAGTGGTCCGGGGACTTACCAGGGTGGGGCTATATGTGCCCGGCGGAACGGCGGCCTATCCCTCCTCCGTATTGATGAATGCCATTCCCGCCAAGGTGGCTGGAGTAAAGGAGCTCATCATGGTGACCCCGCCTACGGAAAACCTCAATGATGCAGTGCTGGCGGCGGCAAAAATTGCCGGTGTGGACCGGGTCATAGCCGTGGGAGGTGCCCAGGCGGTGGCGGCGCTGGCCTATGGAGCAGGCTTCATCCCCAAAGTCGATAAGCTGGTGGGGCCGGGCAATGCCTATGTGGCCGCCGCGAAGCGCATGGCGTATGGTACATTGGACATCGATATGGTAGCTGGCCCCTCTGAGGTGCTGGTCATCGCCGATGAAAGCGCCGATCCCAAATACGTGGCTGCCGACCTGCTGAGCCAGGCGGAACATGACCGGCTGGCTTCCTCTGTGCTCCTTACAACATCACAGGGGCTGGCCACACGGGTGGATGCCGAAATCATCCGTCAGACCAGCTATCTGGGCCGTTCAGAGATCATTGCGGCGTCTCTGCGTGATTTCGGGTGCGCGATTGTATGCCGGGACTTGAAACAGGCGGCAGAACTGGCCAATGAGGTCGCACCGGAGCATCTGGAAATCGTAACGGAAGATCCCAGGTCCCTGCTGCCGGACATCCAAAATGCCGGTGCGGTATTCCTGGGAGCATGGTCTCCGGAGCCTCTGGGCGACTATTTGGCTGGCCCTGATCATGTGCTCCCCACCTCCGGGACCGCGCGATTCTTTTCGCCCCTTTCGGTGGACAGCTTCCTCAAGACCATGAGTGTGGTGGAGTTCAGCAGGGAGACATTGGCCCCCATCCGGGAGGAAATCGTGACAATGGCGGAAGCGGAACACCTCACTGCCCATGCAAACTCCATTCGGGTGCGTTTTGAATAGGGGGAATACGATGGCACGAATTTCCAATATTTCCCGGGAAACAAAGGAGACCTCCATCCAGGCTAGGCTGAATTTGGGAGGAGGAGAGGTCCGAGTGGATACCGGGATCGGCTTTTTGGACCATATGCTCCACGCGATGGCCTTTTATGCGGGATTTGGGCTGGATCTGACGGCGCGTGGAGATCTGAACGTGGACGGCCATCATACGGTGGAGGATACGGGGATCGTTTTAGGCCAGGCCATTCGGGAGGCGCTGGGAGATAAGCGGGGAATCCGTCGTTTCGGGAGCGCTTATGTACCGATGGATGAGGCGCTGGCCTTTACATCGCTGGATTTCTCCGGCAGGGCGTTTTTGGTTTTTGATGCCGACATGCCGCAGGAGCGGATTGGAGACTATGATTCCTGTTTGACCGAAGAATTTATGCGGGCCCTGGCCTTCAATGGAGGAATCACGCTCCACCAAAGGGGAGTTTATGGGAAGAATGCCCATCATATCACAGAGGCGCTTTTTAAGTCGCTGGGTCTGGCGATGAAGGATGCGGTACGTGTGGAGGGGCAGGAGGTCACCTCGACTAAGGGAGTTTTGTAATGTCAAATAGCTTTACGGCAATTGTGGATTATGGAGTCGGGAATTTAAAAAGTGTGACCAATGCCATGACATACCTGGGGATGAAGACATGTATCACCAGTGACGCAAAGGAGTTGGAACGGGCGGATGCCATCATTCTGCCGGGGGTCGGCGCCTTCCCGGACGCAATGGAGCGGCTGCGGGCTCCGGGGTTGGACCGGGTCTTGGCCGTGCAGGCAGAGAAAAAGCCGATTTTGGGGATATGCCTGGGGATGCAGCTCCTGTTTGACGAGGGGGAAGAGGTTAGAGCATGTAAAGGGTTAGGACTTGTCCATGGCCGTGTAAAGCGGCTTGAGACCGACTGCAAGCTGCCCCATATCGGTTGGAACAGCCTTCGATTTCAGAACGGGTCCCCGCTCTTCCGGGGGCTGGAGGATGGGAAATACGTCTATTTTGTACATTCCTACTGTGGCGTAGCCGCTGACGAGGGCGACGTGATCGCCCGTACCGAGTATGGACCTTCGGTGGTGGCCGCGGTATCCCATGGGACTGTGTTTGGCTGCCAGTTCCATCCGGAGAAAAGTGGAGAAACCGGGCTGAAGATTCTGAAAAATTTTGGGGAGTTGAACCAATGATACTTTTACCGGCCATAGATATGAAGGATGGTCGCTGCGTCCGCCTTCATAAAGGCGTGTTTCGTACCGCACATCAAGTGGCAGACAGCGCATTGGAGACCGCAAAGCGGTTTGCAGATGCCGGAGCCAAATGGGTTCATATGGTGGATTTGGATGGTGCGAGGGACGGAGTGAGAAAGAACTTCCCCTATATTTACGAAGTGATTCAGCAGTCCGGCCTGCGGGTGGAACTGGGGGGGGGCATCAAATCCATACCGGATGTCATTACGGTGGTGGAGTCCGGTGCAGCAAGAGCTGTGATCGGCTCCGCCGCAGTCTCACATCCCGAAGTGGTGGACTATGCCCTCTCGCAGTGGGGCTCCGAGAGAGTAGCCGTTGGGATTGATTGCCTGAATGGCAGGGTGCGAACCGCCGGCTGGGAGGAAGACTCGGGCTTGGACTGTGTGGAATTTGCGCGGCAGATGGAGGGAAAAGGCGTAAGGACAATTATCTTTACAGATATTGCGACAGACGGTATGCTCTCCGGCCCCTCCTTTGTGCAGCTCTCTGATCTTCAGCGTGCGGTCAATTGTGATATTGTGGCGTCCGGTGGGGTGACTACGCTGGATGACGTCAGGCGCCTGCGGGATATGGGGCTCTATGGGGCCATCATTGGAAAGGCATATTACGCCGGAACCATTGACTTGGCGGAGGCCATAAAGGAGGCGGGGGCACAATGTTAGCCAAGCGGATCATTCCCTGCTTGGATGTGCGGGATGGCCGAGTCGTCAAGGGAGTCAATTTCGTCCAGATTCGGGATGCGGGGGATCCGGTGGAGTTGGCGCGCTATTATTCCGATCAGGGCGCAGATGAAATTGTGTTTTTGGATATTACAGCCACCAGTGATGGCCGGACCACGGTGGCCGATGTAGTGGAGCGGACGGCGGAGCAGGTTTTTGTCCCTTTGACGGTGGGAGGAGGAATCCGCACACTGGAGGATTTTCAACTTTTGTTGCGGGCAGGGGCGGACAAGATTTCTGTAAATTCCGCCGCAGTAAAGGACCCCACCCTTATTTCGCGGGCGGCGGAACGGTTTGGCTCGCAGTGTGTGGTCCTGGCCATCGACGCCAGAAGCAGAGGCGACGGCACCTATGAGGTGGTGGTGGCGGGAGGCCGCACCCCCACGGGGCTGGATGCAGTGGAGTGGGCCAAGAAAGGGGAAGCACTGGGGGCAGGTGAGATCCTTCTCACCTCTATGGATGCCGACGGGACCAAGACTGGATTTGATTTGGACATGACGCGGGAGGTCACTGCGGCGGTGGGGATCCCCGTGATCGCTTCGGGTGGCTGCGGCTCACTGGAGCACTTTGCCCAGGTCTTTGAGACCACCGGCTGCGACGCCGCGCTGGCAGCTTCTCTTTTTCACTTTGGAGAGCTGACGGTTCCGGTGGTCAAGGAGTTCCTCAGAGCGCGGAATATCCCTGTGAGGTGACGGTATGCTGGATGATATCATCGAGCTGGCTTTGGATGTTGTCGGCGAACTTACGGAGGCCGCATTTTCTTCGGGGACGGGGAGGATCAGGCGAGAGAAGACAATGAAAGCCACCCCAAAGAGGTCGGTAAAGCGGGAGAAAGGCAGAAAAGAGGACCCATGGGATTGGAAAGAGGAGACGCCGCCCTGGGAGAAATGAGAGGAAGGCCATGTTTGAGCTGGATCAACTGTTTCAGAAATCAGATTTGATTCCTGTTATCATCCAGGATGCAGATACAAAAGATGTTTTGATGCTGGGGTTCACCAACCGCGAGGCGGTGGACTTGACGCTAAAGACACGGACTGCATGGTTTTGGAGTCGCAGCCGGAAACAGTTGTGGAATAAGGGGGAGACATCGGGCAACTTCCTCCATGTCGTCAAAATTCTGACGGACTGCGACACCGATACGCTGCTGTATTTCTGCCGGCCGGACGGCCCTGCCTGCCATACAGGGGCCAGAAGCTGCTTTTTTAATCTCATTCAGGAGGACGGAAGATGAACGACACATGGAAAAAGCTTTATACCGTGGTTCAGGACCGCCGTGTCAACCCACAGGAGGGCTCATATACCTGCTATCTCTTTGAGAAGGGACTGGACAAGATACTCAAAAAGGTGGGGGAAGAGTGCAGCGAGACCTTGATCGCGGCCAAAAACGGCATACAGGAGGAGACCGTGGGAGAGATTTCCGATCTGCTCTACCATCTCACTGTGCTGATGGTGGAACAGGACATCCCCCTTGAGGCAGTTATGGACGAGTTGGACCGCCGAAGTCAAAAAATCGGCAATCTGAAAACCTTCCATCAGAGCGACCATGAGAGTTGAGCAATAAAAACCGGGTGTGCGCCAAAAACAAGGGCGCACACCCGGTTTTTATTGTAAAAGCTTTTGGAGCTGCTCACGGCTCAAAAGACCGGCGGTCAGAGCCTCAGTGGCTGCCGATTCTTCTCAAGTCTCCTGCCAGCCTTTGCATACATCGATCCATCCCGCGCTCCCGGCGCACTGTTCCAGCTCAGACAGGGAGAGCTCTACGGCGGAGTTGGCGCTTCCTGCCGCAGGAAAGACAGTGGTGAAGCGCTGCAGTGAGATATCCAGATAGGTGATCACATTGGAGTGCTCAATCGCGAAGGGACATACGCCGCCAATGATATCTCCGGTAAATTCCAGGACCTGATCCGGCGTAAGCATGGTGGCTTTATGGTGGAACTGCCCTTTGAACTTGCTGTTGTCGATTTTGGCGTCCCCGGCGCAGACAATGAGAAGCGCCCCGTCCTCATGGAGAAAGGAGAGGGTCTTGCCAATGCGGGCCGGTTCACAACCCACAGCCTGCGCCGCCAGCTCCACAGTGGCGCTGGAGACGTCAAACTCCCGAATCCGATCTTCCAGCCCCTTCGCCCGGAAAAAGGCGCGCACCTTTTCAATCGCCATGTTACCGGACCTCTCTCTTCTTTTCAGCCTTGGCCAGGAAGCGGTCTACGGCGATGATAAAGCGCCCGTGGACCCCTTTTCCGATCAGGCCGCTCTCGTCATAGGCCGCCACGGAGAAGGTGAGAGCCTTGCCATTGATTTCTGTGAGTTCCGCCTCTGCCCAGACCTTCATGCCGATGGGAGTGGCGGCGTCGTGAGTGATGTCCAGGCGGGTCCCCACGGTGCTCTCACCCTCAGAGAGGCAGCCGGCCGTGGCGCCGACCGCGGCGTGCTCCATCAGGGCCACCATCCAGGGGGTGGCAAATACGGGGACAAGACCGGAGCCTGCGGCGGCGGCAGTATTCTGGTCAGTGACCACGGTCTCGGCACGGCCCTTCAGGCCGATGACAAGCGACATAAGAAACAACTCCTTTGTAAAAGTAGAATTGGTAATAGTGTAGCCCAAATTTCGCCTGTTTGCAAGAGAAAAACCCGTCCGCCGGAAGCACGGCGGACGGGTCATGTGTCAGGAGGCGTTCATCAGACGGACCCACTGATCATTGTAGAGCGTGCGGATCTCAGCTGGCAGGCAGGAGAAGGTTTCGCACTGCTCGGACATAAAGGCCGTGTCGGGATAGGCGAAGGAGTCTTCGACTACCTCGGCCCCCAACTCCTCGCGGACGGAGAGCAGGGGTGTGGAATACCAAGTCTCCTCACAGTTTTTAAGCCCTGCGGCAGTGGAGCACATAAAGTTGATGAACTTTTCGGCGTTCTCCTTGTTTTCAGCGCCTTTGGGAATGCACATGGCGTCCACATAGCGGTTAGTACCCTCACGGGGTAGGGCAAAGGCCAGGACGTCGTTATTTTCTTTCATGGTCAGATAGTCCCCGTAATAATAGACGCCGATGGCCGCGTTCTCGCCCTCCAGCTTTTCAAAAATATCATCCATAACATAGGCCTGCAAAAGGGGCTTCTGCGCAATCAACTGATCCACAGCCTCTTCGATTTGTGCGGAGTCTGTGGTGTTATAAGAGTAGCCCAGGCGTTTGAGTGAGATACCAATGGTGTCCCGAGAATTGTCGAACATAAGGATGTCCCCGGCATATTTTTCATTCCAGAGAACATCCCAAGTCTCCATATCCTCGCCCTCGTCCACCATGGTAGGATTATAGATAATGCCCAAAATACCAAACATATAGGGCACGGAGTAAAGATTTTCGGGATCATATTCGGGGTTCAGCAGGGAAGGGTCGATATCCTGAAAATTAGGGATATGATCAAAATTCAAGGGCTCCAGCATATCCTCCTCGATCATCTGCCCAATCATATAATCGGAAGGAATGATCACGTCATAGCCGCCGGACCCGCCGGCCAACTTGCCATACATCGCTTCATTGGAGTCATAGGTCTGGTAATTGACCTTGATCCCGGTTTCGGCCGTAAAGTCGTCTAGCACCGACATATCGATGTATTCGCCCCAGTTGTAGACGTTGACCACGCCGCCGGAGGCGGCGTTGCCGGACGAAGTTCCGTTCCCACCGCAGGCGGTGAGAGCCAGGGTGAGCACACTGGCTGAGGCCAGCAGCAATGCCAGAGTCTTTTTCAATTGCTTTCTTTTTCCCCTTTCAAAATAATAAGGATAGAGATATACCAAGGGTCATCCGGCCCCAGATACCAAATCAGGAATGGGCGGTGAGGGCTGCCTGCTGCATCTTACGACGGCGCTCTTGGCTGGCTTGACGCAGATTGACGATGACCATCAGAATCACCACAGCTGCAAAGAGCAGGGTGGAGAGGGCGTTGATTTCAGGGCTGACCCGTTTTTTCGCCATGGAGTAGATGACCATGGAGAGAGTCTGGGTCTGTGCACCGGCGGTAAAATAACTGATGACGAAATCATCGATGGACAAGGTGAAGGCGATGATGAGACCGTTCACCACGCCCGGCATGATTTCCGGAAGAATGACGCTGCGGAAAGCGTGAAAACCGTGGTCGCCAAGGTCCTGTGCCGCCTCATAGATATTGGGATCGAGTTGACGCAGCTTGGGCATGACGGAGAGGATCACATTGGGCACGTCAAAGGTGATATGTGCGATGAGCAGGGTTACAAACCCCATATTCCATTTCACGCCCAGAAGCTGACCAAGAGAGCCGTTAAACGCGGCCACTCCAAACAAAAAAAGGAGCATCATGGATACGCCGGTAATGATGTCCGCGTTGGTCAGAGGAATGTTATTGATGGTCATGAAGACGTTGCGGGACCTGCGCTTCAGATTTCGGAATCCAATGGCTGCGGCGGTGCCCATAATGGTGGAAAGGAATGCGGCCAGGGCGGAGACGGCCAGCGTGACCCAGAGGGCGTTCAAAATCATATCATTATGGAACAGCTCTACATACCAGTCCAGCGTAAAACCGGCCCAAACCGCCTTGGACTTGGATGCGTTAAAGGAAAAGACCACCAGCACCAGAATGGGCGCATACAGAAAGAGAAAGCAGAGAAGAAGAAAAAAACGCCCCAGAATACCGTTTTTTTTCACAGCGTCACCCCCTCCTCTCCGTCACCGAAGTGATTCATAACAGCCATGCAGACCATAACGATCACCATCATGACTAGGGAAATGGCGCTGCCGAGATGGGGGTTATAGGCACTGCCCAAGAACTGCATATCGATCAGGTTGCCCAGCAGCAGCGTCTTGCTGCCGCCCAAAAGGCGGGAGATGGCAAAGGTGGAAACAGAGGGGATGAACACCATGGTGATTCCGGAAAGGACGCCGGGGAGAGAGAGCGGCAGGATCACACGACGGAATACAGTGATGCTGTCCGCGCCTAAGTCCTGCGCGGCCTCGATGACTTTGGGGTCGATTTTTTCAATGACGGAAAAGATGGGCAGAACCATGTAGGGCAGGAAGTTGTAGACCATGCCCAGCACGATCGCACCTTGGGTGTCAATCATCTGAAAGGGGCCCAGTCCCAAAAGACCCAGCAGGGTGTTGATAAGGCCATGGCGCTCCAAAAGAAATTTCCAGGAGTAAGTCCGGAGCAGAAAGTTCATCCACATAGGCAGCATAATGAGCATGTTGGCCATGCGGTGGAGCCAGCCGGATTCCCGCGCCAGCAGATAGGCAAGGGGATAGCCGATCAAAAGGCAGACGACTGTTGCGATGGCTGCGAGAAGAAAAGAACGGCCGAAAGCCGAGGTGTATTGTGCCATATCCTGAAAATTGGACAGGGTAAAGCCGCCGTCGTCGGTGGTAAAGGCATATAGGGTAATGATGAGTATAGGGGCTACCACAAAAAGACCCATCCACCCCACATATGGATAGGAGATCGCCTTATTCTTCATCGGCGTCCTCCGCGTCTTCACTGAGCTCGTCATACTCGTCGCTGTAGGAGCTGTAGTCGCCGAACTTGCCGGAGTAGGCGCTCTTTTTCATAATATGGAAGCCGTCAGGATCGATCTTTACGCCGATTTTTGCCCCGACAGGAGAGAAGTCGGTGGTCTGAATGAGCCACTTAAAACCACGAAAATCTACGATGATGTCATAGTGGACCCCCTTGAAGGTGACCTCCGTAACCGTGCCCGTGAGTTGTCCCTCTTCTTCCGGCACGATATCGATATCCTCGGGGCGAATGACCACATCCACCGGCTCATCTTTTTGAAAGCCGCTGTCCACGCAGGAAAATTTCTTTCCATACATGCCTACCACACCGTCGGCATGCATGATGCCGTCAATGATGTTGGACTCCCCGATGAAATCGGCCACGAATGCGTTCTTGGGCTCATTGTAGATATCGGTGGGAGAGCCAATCTGCTGGATGTTCCCCTTGTCCATGACCACGATGGTGTCGGACATGGTGAGGGCCTCCTCTTGGTCGTGGGTCACGTAGATAAAGGTGATCCCCACCTGCTGCTGGATCTTCTTCAGCTCGATCTGCATATCCTTGCGCAGCTTCAGGTCTAACGCACCCAAAGGTTCATCGAGAAGGAGGACTTGGGGACGGTTGACAATCGCGCGGGCGATGGCGATCCGCTGCTGCTGACCGCCGGAGAGAGAATCCACGCTGCGCTTGCCATAGCCGGGGAGATTGACCAGTTCCAGGGCCTCGTTAACCCGCTGTTCGATCTCTTTTTCGGGCACCTTGGCGATCCGCAGGCCGAAAGCGATGTTTTCAAAAAGGTTCATATGGGTAAACAGAGCGTACTTCTGGAATACGGTGTTGACCTTCCGCTTATGGGGAGGAACATCATTAATCCTCACGCCGTCGAAAAACACGTCTCCAGAGGTGGGCGACTGAAAACCACCGATGATCCGCAGAGTGGTTGTCTTGCCACAGCCACTGGGGCCGAGCAGCGTGAGGAATTCCTTATCGTTGATATAGAGGTTGATGGAGTTCAGCACGACCTCATCATCAAACACCATTCTGAGATCCGACAAGCGGATGAGCTCTTTGGACATTTATCCTCCCCCGTTCTGTCAGGAGGCCTGCCTTCACAGGCCCCGAAATCGCACGAAATATAGCAAGCTTCAATATATATGGTATCGCCGGAAAAGTCAATGCAATTCCAAGTAAATTTTTGAAGGATTTTGGGCCAGGGTTTATTACATCTCATCTCGCCTGTACAGGGGCTGAGAAACAAGAGGGAAAAGGTACGTTTTTCTTTGGCTTTCGATCCGGAGCGGCTCCGCCGCTCACAGGTAGATAAACAGCAACCGCCCACAAAGAGAAGAAGGCTTTGTGAGAACCTGGAGGAATTAGTGGCCCTGAAGTACCCGGCGTGATTGGCTGTCGAATTCCGGAACAAAAGGGCAGCGCAGCAACGCCCCCTGACGCAGTGCTTCTTCTGCGTCAGGGGGCGCTTTATCACGGCTCATTTGTTTGGAAGTGTGCGAGTTTTGCCGTTGAATGACGCACCGGGAAGCGCCTTGCCGAAATACTCATCCACAAAATCCACATGATCGACCTGCCAGCTCCGGCCGTTCAAGGGCTCCAGAATACCGGCATCTGTCGTGAAGGAAAAGACCAGACGGTAGGACCACAGCGCCTGGAATTTGCGGTCGTAGCGCCGGTTGTCCCGATTCCGGCCGTATTTTCCGTCCCCCAACAGCGGGTGGCCTGCTGCGGCGAATTGGGCGCGGATTTGGTGAGTGCGTCCGGTCACCAGCTCACACTCTACCAGGGACAGTCCGTTTTTCATCTGAAGGGTCCGATAAAGGGTCACGGCGGTGCGTCCGCCGGTGACTGGATGAGAGTGGACCGTCACCTGGTTCCTGGCCTCATCTTTGACGATGTAGCCCTCCAGCTTTCCGGACAGAGGAGCCATCTTTCCGTGGATGGCGCAGAGGTAATATTTCTCGATCTCCCGATCCTTTACCTTTTGGTTCATGATGCGCAGGGCCTCTGCGGTCTTTGCAGCGATAACGATGCCGCCGGTATTGCGGTCAATCCGGTTGCAGAGAGCTGGTGTAAAGGCGTTTTCCTGTTTCGGATTCCACTCATTTTTCTGGTATAGATAGGCCTGTATATGGGTGATGAGCGTGTTGACATATTCATGCTCGTCAGGGTGGACCACAAGGCCCGGGCGCTTATTGACCAAGAGAAGGTTCTCGTCCTCATAGACAATATCCAGTTGGGGCTGAAAGACGGACAGAAAGGCGTTTTCCGGCGCAGGGGCGTCAAAAAACTCATCATTGATATAGAGTGCAAGCAGGTCTCCCGAATTCAGGCGTGTATCCCGCTTGGCTCCCTTTCCATTGAGCTTCACTCTTTTGAGACGAATGTATTTCTGAGCGAGTGGAGCGGGGAGAAGAGGAACAGCCTTGCCCAGCCAGCGGTCCAGCCTCTGTCCGGCGTCATTTTTTCCAATGGTGAATTCTTTCATAAAACAGGGGGACCTCCGCAGTCATAATTTTGAACATCTGAATGGTACGGCAGCGCAAGGCAGACGAGGCGGCCGGACCGGCGCCCGGCAACGAGGATAACGAGGCTGGATGTGATTTCTGCCCCGAAAAACCCTGCTGGCCCTTATCCACTGAGGATATTGTATCATAAAAAGAAAAAAAGTGAAGAAAGTATTTGACATTGACAAAACTCTTGACTATAATATTTGACGTGCCATTATGCGAGGTGTGCCATGCGACTGAACCTGAAAGACATCATCCACGTACCCGGGGCGGTCCGTCCGTTCGTTTTCCAGTTGGACTTGTCCGACTTGGAGTTCAGCGGCATCCGGCCTATCGACCGTCCCATATCTGTAACGGGACAGGTCCGGAATATGGCGGGTGCGCTGGTGCTGGAGGGGGCAGCCTCCACCACGCTCCACCTGGTTTGTGACCGGTGTGCAAAGCCGTTTACAAGAGAGAAGGTGGTTCCCATCTCTACACTCCTCGCCACCGAACTGGCCGATGAGGCCAACGATGGTGAGATTGTCCTGCTGGACGGTGATGAGGTGGACCTGGGCGAGGTGGCGACCACGGCATTTGTCCTCGCGATGGATACCAAGAACCTCTGCTCAGAGGACTGCAAGGGTATCTGTGCCGGCTGCGGCGTCGACCTGAATGTCGGCGTGTGCCAGTGCAGGCCCGAGGTAGACCCCCGGCTGGCAGTGCTTGCCAAGCTATTGGAGGACAAAGAGAGCGAGTAAACTAGCAGTGCCCGTGAATGGGCAGCCAAGGAGGTGTCACAAATGGCAGTCCCTAAGTCTAAAGTATCCAAGCAGCGCCGCAATAAGCGCCGCAGCTCCGTGTGGAAGCTGGAGACCCCCGGTCTCACCAAGTGCCCCAAGTGCGGCGCTTACCGCCTGCCCCACCGGCTCTGCAAGTCCTGCATGACTTACAATGGCCGCGAGTTCGGCAAGGTCGAGACGACCGAGTCAAAGGCCAACTAAACAGGCAGCAAAAAGAAGAGGGGGAGACCCCTCTTTCTTTTTGTATGCAATTTGGGTAGAATATCAGAGATGAGGAGCAAAGGATGTGAGCCTGTGAGCACAAAGATACAGTCGGTTGATGCGGGAAGCCCGGCGGAACGGGCCGGAGTACACGCCGGTGAGACCCTTCTGGAGATCAATGGTCACCGTGTGGTGGATGTGCTGGACTACAAATTCCACGGGTATGATCCCAGGCTCACGTTGACCCTGCGGGCGGAGAACGGAACCACACGGACGGTGAGGCTGCGCAAGCGGGAAGGGGAGGATATGGGGCTCAATTTTGAGACCTATCTCATGGACTGTGCCCGCTCCTGTGCCAACAAGTGTATTTTTTGCTTCGTGGATCAGCTCCCGAAGGGAATGAGAGACACCCTCTATTTTAAAGATGACGACGCCCGCCTCTCTTTTCTTATGGGCAACTATATTACCTTGACCAATCTCTCGGACCGGGAGGCCCAACGGATCATTGATCTGCACATCTCGCCTATCAACGTCTCTGTCCACGCTACGGACCCGGCGCTACGCTCTATGCTTCTGGGCTTTCCCAACGGCGGGCGGGGCCTGGAGCTGATGAGGCGGTTTGCAGAAAACGGCATCACGATGAACTGCCAGATTGTCTCTTGTCCCGGGATCAATGACGGACCCGCCCTCCGTAAGAGCATGGAGGACTTGGCGGGCATGTATCCGGGGGTAAACAGTGTTTCCATCGTCCCGGTGGGGCTGACACGCCACCGCGGAGGGCTTTATCCACTGGAGCCCTATCAGGCTGATACGGCCGCTGCTGTGGTGGATATGGTGGAGGCATACGGCGCAGACTGCAAAGAGCGATTTGGGACCACTGTATTCTGGTGCTCTGATGAATTTTATCTGAAGGCGGGCCGTGATATCCCGGCGGACGAGTATTATGAGGACTATACGCAGCTGGAAAACGGCGTCGGTATGCTGCGGCTTCTGCGAACGGAATTTGACGCGGCGTTGGGACTGATGGACCCGACGGAGAAGCCGGTATCGCCCTTCTCCACAGCCTGCGGGACCTCCGCAGCACCGTGGATACGGGAAATCGTTGACAGAGCGGCGGAGAAATGCCATACTAAGGGGACGGTGTACCCCATTTTAAATGACTTTTTCGGCCATAGCGTCAATGTCTCCGGGTTGGTTACCGGCGGCGACCTGATCCGTCAGTTGAGAGGTCGGGAGCTGGGGGAACGGCTGCTGCTTCCTGTCAACATGCTCCGCCACGGGGAGGACGTGTTTTTGGACGACGTCACGCTGGCAGATGTGGAGCGGGAACTGGGCGTCAAGGTGACCCCTGTCAATCAGGACGGGTTCGATCTGTGCGACGCGATTTTTGAATATCATGAGGGAGGACGTTCCCATGGCTAAGCCTCTTGTTGCCATTGTAGGCCGGCCCAACGTGGGCAAATCCATGCTCTTTAATAAGCTGGTGGGACAGCGCCTGTCCATTGTGGAGGACACCCCGGGGGTCACCCGGGACCGACTTTACGCTGAGGCGGAGTGGTGCGGGCACACTTTTGATATTGTGGATACCGGCGGTATTGAGCCGGGGACGGACAGCGAGATTCTCACTTTTATGCGCAGACAAGCTGAGATCGCCATCCAAAACGCCACGGTCATTGTGTTCCTCTGCGACATTAAGACCGGCCTCACCGCCTCCGACCAGGAAGTGGCCAACATGCTTCTCCGTTCCCGGAAACCGGTGGTGCTGGCGGTGAATAAGGCCGATCAGGTGGGGCCCACCAACCCGGATATCTACGAGTTTTATAATCTGGGACTTGGAGACCCCATTCCCGTCTCGGCCGTCCATGGTCACGGCACAGGGGACCTTCTGGACGCCTGTGTGCAGCACTTCCCGGAGAACGGGGAGGAGGACGAGCCGGATGATGTGGTCAAGGTGGCCGTCATCGGAAAGCCCAACGTGGGCAAGTCCTCTTTGATTAACCGCATTCTGGGGGAGGAACGGGTCATTGTCTCCAATGTGGCGGGGACCACCCGGGATGCGGTGGACAGCTATTTCGAAAACGAGACCGGCAAATACCTGTTCATCGATACCGCGGGAATGCGAAAAAAGTCCAAGGTCGATGACAGGATCGAGAAATTTTCCGTACTTCGGGCCACTATGGCTATCGAGAGGGCCGATGTGTGCCTCATCCTCATCGATGCCAACGAGGGTGTCACGGAGCAGGATACCAAGGTAGCGGGCCTTGCCCATGAGGCGGGGAAGGCGTCCATCCTCGTGGTCAACAAGTGGGATGCCATTGAAAAAGACGATAAGACCATGGACCGGATGCGGGAAGATATCCGCCGGGACCTCTCTTATATGACCTATGCCCCGATTGTATTCATCTCCGCCATGACGGGACAGCGGGTGCCTCGTCTCTTTGAGCTCATCAATTATGTCAATGATCAGGCCGCCATGCGGATCACCACGGGCATGCTCAATTCTGTCCTAGCTGACGCCACTGCTCGGGTACAGCCTCCTTCGGACAAGGGGCGGCGGCTCAAGATTTTTTATATGACACAGGTGGGGATCAAGCCCCCTCATTTCGTCTGCTTCTGCAACGACGCCCAGCTTTTCCATTTTTCCTATCAGCGCTATATCGAAAATCAGATCCGGAATACCTTCGGGCTGGAGGGGACGCCGATACGGCTGACCATCCGGCAAAAGGGCGATAAGGAGGGATAAGGCTTGGAGTATTTGCCGACGGGGATGAACGACTTTGTTGCTATGTATCTGGGATCGCCGGTCCCAATTTATATCATGGTAGCGATCGCAGCCTATTTCCTGGGCTGTTTTAACGGTGCGGTCATTGTTTCCAAGTATATCCTTCGCAATGATATCCGCAATCATGGCAGCGGAAATGCGGGCCTTACCAACTTTCACCGTGTCTTCGGCGGGGGCCTGACATTTGTGGTCATCCTCTGCGACGTCCTGAAGGCCGTTCTTGCCGTCCTGATTGGCTCCGGACTGTTTGGGCTGTGCCTGGAAAACGCTGTTCTGGGCAAGTACTGGGCGGGACTTTTCTGCCTGCTGGGGCATATGTTCCCCTGCATGTTCGGCTTTAAGGGCGGCAAGGGTATCCTGTCGGGGGGCACCATTGCCATTATGATCGATTGGCGCGTCGCCCTGGTGGTGTGGGGAGGGTTTCTGGTCCTCGCTGCGCTGACCCGTTGGGTCTCACTGGGGTCCTGCTGGGCGGGAGCCTCCTTCCCCTTTGCCACCTGGTTTGTCTACCATGACACCGTATTGTTGGCGCTATCCATTCTCATCGGAGGACTGATCCTGTGGAAACACCGGGCCAACATGGGGCGTATGCTCAAAGGCGAGGAGTCTAAACTATCCTTTCATAAGAAAAAAGAGGGGGTATAGCAAATGAAGATATCTGTGGTCGGCTCCGGCGGCTGGGGGACCGCACTGGCGTTGCTGCTGTTGGAAAACGGCCATGAGGTGACACTGTGGTCTTATGCCGAGGAGGAATCCCGCATTCTGTGCGAGACGAGGGAAAACCCCATGCTCAAGGGGGTGGCGTTGCCCGCAGGGCTGGGACTCACCACTGATTTGAGCTGTGTAAGGGGCTGTAAGATCGTTGTGCTGGCCACGCCCTCTTTCGCTGTGAGGAGCACTGCGCACCGGGTGGCGCCGCTCCTGGACGCGGAGACGGTTTTAGTTTCGGTATCCAAGGGCATCGAGAAGGAGACCTCCGGGACACTGACGCAGGCCATTCAGGCTGAAGTCGGGGCGGAGCATCCTGTGGTGGCCCTCTCCGGCCCCTCGCACGCCGAGGAGGTCGGGCGTGGTGTGCCTACAGCGGTGGTCTCTGCCTCAGAGGATCAGGGGGCGGCCGAGCTGGTGCAGGATGTGTTCATGAGCCCCAGGTTCCGCGTCTATGCCTCCGACGACACCGTGGGAGTGGAGCTGGCCGCCGCCCTGAAGAATGTGATCGCGCTCTGTGCCGGTTGCTGCGACGGCATGGGTTGTGGCGACAACACAAAAGCCGCCCTTATGACCCGGGGACTTACCGAGATCGCCCGGCTGGGCGTGGCCATGGGCGGAAGGAAAGAGACCTTTGCCGGACTGGCGGGCGTGGGGGACCTGATCGTCACCTGTACCTCCATGCACTCCAGAAATCGCCGCTGCGGTATTCTGATTGGGAAGGGAACTCCTCCTGAGCAGGCGGTAAAGGAGATCGGTGCCGTGGTGGAGGGCTACTATGCCGCCGCCAACGCGAAGGCGCTTGCCGACAAGATGGGGGTCGAAATGCCCATCGCAGCGGCGGCCTACGAGGTTCTGTATCACGGGAAGGATCCGCATGCGGTGCTGACAGAGCTGATGACACGGGAGAAGAAACACGAAATTGAGGACAGTTGGGTATAGCACGCTCCCCAATACCGCCGTTACCACTTGGCGCCGGGCGGTCCCACCGATTTGAAATCGGCGGGACCGCCCGTTCTATTTCAGTTTCAATTTGAGCGCGCATATCGGCAGGCCCGTCCGAATATACTTGAGTACCTGAGGTAACAAGACGGAGAGGGGCCTGCATCATGGAAAGCGTGTATACAAGAGAGACGGTCCGGCGGCGGTCGGCCGCCCGGGCGTCAGTACACGGGAAAAAACGGCGCAGCGGCGTGGCCTTGGCCCCGCGTGAACGCCGCAGGCTACTTCAGCTCTGTATTTGCACGGTCCTGTTCCTGGTCGTATTTCTCGGGCGAGGCGTTTTTCCTGAGCGGCTGGAGGTGGTTCGCGGTGAGCTTCTGGAGGTGATCCGCTCAGACGCCGACTTTGAGGCGGCTTTTGCAAATCTGGGGAGAGCCATAGAACGGCGTGAACCAGTTGCAGAGGCGCTGGGCACACTGTGGACGGATATATTCTCGGCGGGCGGAGGCCGGGAGCCCTATGTGGCGACAATGGAGAATACTCCCTTTTATCAGCAGGAGCGGGAGTTTCTGCGTTCAAATCCAGACGCACTGCAGAGCATGGCCCGGAGGTTGGGGCTGTCGTTTCAGGCTTCGGAGACGCCTACCTCTACAAAAGAGCCGGAATTAGAGACTTCCCAACCGGAGAGCAGTGCCCAAGCGACGCTGCCTCCTGAACCGGCCCCGGTCTACACCGGCCCCGCACTTCCGGACAACGCCACGATGGAACAGCTCCCACTGGGCCTGGAGGAGACCGCCGCTCCTGTTATGGCGGCAGTCTCCTCTGCTTATGGTTGGCGGGAACATCCTATCGAGGGGGGAGAGAAGTTCCATGCGGGAGTGGATTTGGCAGCGCCCTACGGAGATCCCATTGGAGCATTTGCGGACGGAGTGGTGGATTATATCGGAGAGAGCCCGGCCTACGGACTCTATCTTCAGCTCCGCCACGACGGGGGTGTGACCTCCTTTTATGCGCATTGCAGTAAACTCTGCGTCCAGCAGGGGCAGACGGTGACGCTGGGAGAAAAAATTGCCGAGGTAGGGGACACGGGGGAGACCACCGGTGCACATCTCCATTTTGAACTGCGGCTGGACGGAGAGCTGCTCAATCCGCTTTACTATATTGAGACGGAGTGAGATAAGGTATGCTGCGGCTGGGGAAACTGGAGTGCAGCGGAGGGTTTCTGCTGGCCGCCGCGCTGCTTTTTTATATGGACCCGGGGGATCTCATCCCACTGGCGGCGCTGGCTGCGGGGTTCCATGAGCTGGGCCACTGGACGGCGGTCCGTTTGATGGGGGGGGAGGTCCGCGTGCTGCGCCTCACCGTTACAGGGGGCAATATGGAGCTTGACCATCGGCGCCCTCTGACTTATGGCGGCGAGCTTGCCGCCATTCTGGCTGGACCGGGCGTCAACCTGCTCCTGGCGCTGCTCTGCGCCCGGCTGGGAGGGGAGCGGGAGGCGCTTTATGCACTCTCCGGCCTCAGTTTGGCGCTGGGGTGGTTCAATCTGCTGCCAATCTATCCGCTGGACGGTGGCAGGGCACTGCTGCTGATCCTTTCCGCCTTTACCACACCTGGCCGGGCGCGGCAGGCAGTATGGGGCTGTTCGGTGATCCTGGTCGCACTGTTGCTGGCGGCCGGCATGAGCCTTCTCTGGCGCGGGGGACGCAATCTGACGCTACCAGGCATGGCGCTCTGGCTTTTGTGCGGACTGACACGGCGGGAAGAGGGGCGCACTCCGGTCAAAAAATAGACTTGCTTTTCCATTTTTTTTGTGGTATCATATCTTGGTCTCAATAAAGGGCGGTCCTCTGCGGTTCCGTTTTCAGTGAAAAGCGGTGCAGTGCCGGCACGAACGCCTATAAACAGGAGGAAACAGAAAAATGGATCTGATGCAGAGCTTCAATGAGAAGTACCTGAAAGCCGAACCGCCCAAGGTTGAGGTGGGTTCCACCGTCCGGGTACACATCAAGGTCAAGGAAGGCAACCGTGAGCGTATCCAGGTCTTTGAGGGCACCGTCATTGCCAAGAAGCATGGCGGCGTTGCCGAGACCTTTACCGTGCGCCGCGTCTCCTACGGCGTCGGGGTGGAGAAGGTGTTCCCCCTCCACTCTCCCATCATTGAGAAGATCGAGACCGTCCGTGCCGGTAAGGTGCGCCGGGCCAAGCTCTATTACCTGCGTGACCGCGTGGGCAAGAGCGCCAAGATCAAGGAGAAGCTGTAAGAAGGCGAATACAAAAAAGGAGCGGAAAGCCGCTCCTTTTTTGTATTTGTTTCAAAAAATGTGCCGCAACCCTTTTCTTTGCGCTACATCTTGTGTATAATGAACTTTATGCAATAGTGCGATAAGAAAAAGGCGGTGGACAAGCTGAACATTCAGTGGTATCCGGGCCACATGACAAAGACCCGGCGAATGATCGAGTCTGACCTGAAACAGGTGGACTTGGTGGCTGAAGTGATCGATGCCCGCATCCCTATGTCCAGCCGGAACCCCGATATTGACGAGCTGGCAGGCATCAAACCGAGGCTCATCATTCTGAATCGCGCCGATCAGGCCGATCCGGCGTTGAATAGGGCCTGGGGCAGATATTTTCGTGAGCGTGGCTATTCGGTTCTGGAGACCGACAGCAAGTCGGGAGTCGGGGTGAACCAGTTTTCCGCCGTAATTAAAACGGCGCTCAAAGACCAGATCGCCCGTTGGAGAGAAAGAGGCCAGGTGGGGCGTCCGGTGCGGGTGATGGTAGTGGGCGTTCCCAATGTGGGCAAGTCCACTTTTATCAATAAGGTGGCAAAGAAGAAGTCAGCCAAGGCTCAGGACAGGCCTGGCGTGACCAGGGGAAAGCAGTGGGTGTCCGTGGATACGGGGCTGGATCTGTTGGATACGCCCGGCATCCTCTGGCCGAAGTTCGAGGACCAAGAGGTGGGGAGGAAGCTGGCCTTCACCGGAGCCATCAAAGATGAGATCATGGATACGGAGGCGCTGGCCTGTGCGCTGATGGAGACATTGGCAGAGCGGTATCCTCAGGCCCTGGCGGAGCGGTATCATTTGCAGCCGGAGCCTGACACGCGGGGATGGGAACTGCTGGAGGCCGCGGGCAGAAAGCGCGGCTTTTTGATTTCAGGCGGCGAAGTGGACACTGAGCGTATGGCCAGGGTATTGCTGGACGAGTTCCGAGGTGGCAAGCTGGGACGTTTTACGCTTGAGATACCGGGAGGGACAGAGCAAAATGACAGGGGTTGACCTCTGGCGTGTGGAGCGGGAATGCCGTGCAGATGGATTTCGCCTGATCTGCGGAGCGGATGAGGCGGGGGCGGGGCCCCTGGCGGGAGACGTATATGCTGCGGCGGTGATTCTGCCGGACGGTTTTATGCCGGATGGGCTCAACGACTCCAAACAGGTCAGCCCCAAAAACCGAGAGCGGCTGTTCCAGGTGATTCAGGAAAAGTCTGTGGCGTGGGCGGTGGCGTCGGTGGACCCCGCTGTCATCGATGAGATCAATATCTTGGCGGCCCGATTGTTGGCAATGGACCGGGCGATCCGCGCGCTGATTCCGGCGCCGGACTTTGCCCTGATTGACGGAAACTGCGGCAAGGGCATCTCATGCCGTCACAGGACGATCGTCAAAGGAGATAGTATCAGCGCCAACATAGCGGCGGCCTCTATCCTTGCGAAGGTGAGCCGGGATCGATATATGGAGGAGATGGCCCGGCGGTACCCGCAATATGAATTTGAACGACACAAGGGCTATCCGACCAAGCGGCATTATGAGTTGCTTCGGCAGTACGGGCCCTCACCCATCCACCGGAAGAGCTTTCTCAAAAAATTTTATGCGGAGGAAAGCGGATGAACGGGGGCGGGGCTAGGCTGCTGGGCAGATGGGGCGAAGCCGTGGCGGCGGAGGATCTGAGGAGGAAAGGGTGGCGGCTGGTGGCCGCCGGATGGCAGTGCCGTTTTGGGGAAATCGACCTGATTGCAGAAAATAGCAAGTATATTACCTTTATAGAAGTCAAGCTCAGGAAAAATGCCGATTTTGCCCCGGCACGGGCGGCAGTAGACCGGCGGAAACAGGAGCGGCTGCGTACGTCGGCGGAACTGTATCTCTCTCAGCACCCCACGGACCTTCAGCCCAGGTTTGATGTGGCGGAGGTTTACGCGCCGGACGGGATTGCGACGAGAGCGCCGGAAATTATCTACATAGAGGATGCGTTTTGATGTGATTGATCTGTTTGACGGGCACTGCGACACCATATTGAAGTGTTATCTGGAAGGGATGTCTATGTGCCGCAGCCCCGGTCATCTGGATCTGGAGCGGACCCGGAAATTTGGACGGTACGCTCAATTTTTTGCGGCGTTTGGATCTCCGGAGGACATGCCGGGGCGTGCCCTGTGGGAGGTATTTCTGGAGGAGGCCGCGCTGCTTCAGCGGGAGCTGGAGGCCAACTCGGACCGTGTGGCGCTCTGCCGCACCGGTGCGGAAGCGGAAGCGGCGTTTCAAGCGGGAAAGGCGGCCGCCTTTTTTTCCGCCGAGGGGGCGGAGCTTTTGGACTGTGACCTGGAAAAGCTTCGCATTGCCCATAAGATGGGTGTCCGTGCCGTGAATCTCACCTGGAACCATCCCAATGCTCTCTCCGGCACCAACGCCAAGGAGCAGGACCGGGGACTCTCGGAGCAGGGAAGGGCCTTTGTCCGGGAGATGGACGCCCTTGGGATGCTGGTGGACGTATCCCACCTCTCCGATCCGGGATTTTGGGATGTGATAGAGGTCTCCACACGCCCCATTATCGCCACACATTCCAATTCCAGGTCCGTATTTTTCGACACTAGAAACTTGACCGATGCTCAATTTACTGCGATAATAAAAAAGAATGGCGTAGCCGGACTCAATATGTATGCGGGCTTTCTCGGGGAAGCCCCGGGCATAGACACGGTGATTGCCCATTTGGAGCGTTTCCTGTCTCTGGGCGGTGAGCGGAACGTGGCCCTGGGCGGGGACTGGGACGGCTGTACCCGGCTCCCGGAGGGCATCGGCGGCATTCAGGATATGGACAAGCTCTATGAGGCCCTGCTTCGGCGCAACTACAGTGAAGAGCTGGTGCGCGGCCTCTTTTATACCAATCTGATGAGGGTAGTGAACGAAGTATGCAATATGTAAGCACGCGAAACAAGAATCAGAAGTGCAGCGCGGCCCAGGCCATTGCTCAGGGGCTTGCTGCGGATGGCGGGCTGCTGACACCGGAGGTGTTGCCGAAGCTATCCTCTAACGGGCTGGCGACCATGACGGACATGTCCTATCAGCAGCGGGCGGTCTATGTTATGAACGCATATCTGGACGATTTTACGGCCTCTGAACTCTCCTCCTTTGCCTCCCGGGCATATGGACAGGATAAGTTTGATGAGAAGGACGTGGCGCCGGTCCGGCGTGTGGATGAGAACACCTATTGTCTGGAGCTCTGGCACGGGCCCACCTGCGCGTTTAAAGATATGGCCTTACAGATGCTGCCGCATCTCCTTTCCGCTTCTCTGGTGAAAAATGAGGAGCAAAAGACAGTGTGCATCCTGGTGGCCACCTCCGGCGACACCGGCAAAGCCGCGCTGGAGGGCTTCAAGGACGTGAATAAGACCCGTATCCTGGTGTTCTATCCCAAGGACGGCGTCTCCGATATCCAGCAGCTTCAGATGCAGACCCAGGAGGGAGACAACGTGGGCGTCTGTGCCGTGGTAGGCAATTTTGACGACGCCCAAACAGGGGTGAAACGGCTCTTTTCCGATGCGGCCCTGCGGGATACCTTGGCGGGGCAAGGGTTCTTTTTCTCCTCCGCCAACTCCATCAACTGGGGCCGTATCCTGCCGCAAATCGTCTACTACATCTCCGCCTACTGCGATTTGCTGAAGGAGGGCAGGATCCAGAAAGGGGATCCCATCAATGTGTGTGTGCCCACAGGCAACTTCGGCAATATTCTCTCGGCCTATTACGCAAAGGAGATGGGGGTGCCCATCCGCAAGCTGATCTGCGCCTCCAACCGCAACAACGTCCTTACGGATTTTATCCAAACCGGCGTATACGACCGGAACCGGAGTTTTTACAACACCATGTCGCCCTCCATGGATATCCTCATCTCCTCGAACCTGGAGCGGATGCTCTTTGAGTTTACAGAGCGGGATGATGAGGCGGTCAAGACCTATATGGAAGAGCTGTCTGCCAATGGCCGCTACGAGGTGAGCGAAAAGGTCAAAAAGCAGCTCGGCCGCCATTTTGCAGCCGGCTGCTGTGATGATGCCCAGACACAGGCCAGGATCGCACAGATGTGGAAGGATCACCACTATCTCATCGATACCCACACGGCCGTGGCGTTCCATGTCCTGGATCAATACCGGGCTGAGACGGGGGACGAAACGCCCACCGTGGTGGTCTCTACGGCAAGCCCCTTCAAGTTTTGCGACAGCGTGCTGGGCGCACTGGGGGCAACCGAGCTGGTGCAGGGCACAGGCATCCTAGACCAACTGACCGCGCTTACGGGCGAACCGGTTCCGGCTCCTCTTGCCGCCCTCAAGGATAAGGCGGTACGGTTTGACCAGGTGACGGAAAAGGAGCACATGGCCGACCGGGTGCTGGAGATGCTGAAATAAAGAGACTGAGGTGATGGTTTGGCCCTGTTTGCAATTGGCGACCCCCATTTGTCCCTGGGGTCGAACAAACCGATGGATGTGTTCGGCGGAGCGTGGAGCGGGTATGTGGACAAGCTCTCCGCCGGATTTCAGGCGGTGGGGAACGACGACACGGTGGTACTCTGCGGCGATATTTCCTGGGGGATGAGCCTGGAGGAGGCACGGAGGGATTTTGCGTTTCTGGATGCCCTGCCCGGGAAGAGAAAGCTCCTCTTAAAGGGAAATCATGACTATTGGTGGACCACAGCGGCGAAAATGAACCGTTTTTTTGCAGAGAACGGCTTTCAGACGCTGGCGCTTCTCCACAATAACTGCCACTTCTATGGCGAGACAGCCCTGTGCGGCACACGGGGGTGGTTTTATGAGGAGGATCAGGCGGGCCATAATGAAAAGGTGTTCCGGCGGGAACTGATCCGATTGGAAGCCTCTCTGAAGGCGGCGGGGGAGCATCCCAAGCTCTGTTTTCTGCACTATCCGCCCTGTTATGAGGGCTATACCTGCCCGGAGATCATCGCACTTTTGGAACAGTATGGGGTAAAAATCTGCTACTACGGACACCTGCATGGAGGCAGCCATCGCCTTGCGGTGGAAGGAGTCCGGGGGAAGGTGGAGTACCATCTGGTGGCAGCAGACTATCTCCGTTTTGCGCCCAAGCGCATCCTGCCTTAAAATTTTTTCGTTTTTGAAAAAAAGAGTAGAAATGTTCATAATTATCTGGTAATATAGGTAGGATTCTGGCAATGTCGTATTACACATTCAGGAGGAAGTAAGTAGATGAACGTCAAGAGTAAAGAAAAACAGGAGAATAGCGCCATCGAGCTGGTCATCGAGGTCGGCGCCGAGGAGTTTGAGGCCGCGGTGGATAAGGTCTACCGGAAGAACCGGAAGAATATCGCCGTTCCCGGGTTCCGGAAGGGTCACGCTCCCCGCAAGATCATCGAGGGTATGTATGGCTCCGGCGTGTTCTATGAGGACGCCATCGACGAGCTCTATCCTAACGCTTATGCCCAGGCTGTGGAGCAGGAGGGCCTGGACCCCGTGGCCTATCCGAAGGTGGAAGTCCTGGAGGTCGGCAAGGACGGCTTTACATTTAAAGCCTTGGTTACCGTAAAGCCTGAGTACAAGATCGGCGAGTATAAAGGACTCGCTGCGTCGAAAGAGGAAGTCAACATCACCGACGAGGACGTGGAAAATGAGCTCAAGCCTTTCATTCAGCGTGCCACCCGCCTGGTGAACGTGGAGCGCGAGGCCAAAGAGGGCGACACTGTTCTCATTGATTTCGAGGGCTTTGACAACGGAGTGCCCTTTGAAGGCGGCAAGGGGGAGAACTATGCTCTGGAGCTGGGATCTCACTCCTTTATTCCCGGCTTTGAAGAGGGCGTGGTCGGACTCAAGCCCGGTGATGAGAAGGATCTGGACGTGACCTTCCCCGAGGACTACAGCCCTGAGCTTGCCGGCAAGGCCGTCGTGTTCAAGATTAAGGTCCACGAGGTCAAGGAACCCCAGGCTCCGGTGGTGGACGATGAGTTTGCCAAGGATGTCTCCGAGTTCGATACTCTGGAGGAGTTCCGGAAGGATCTGGCGGAAAAACTCAGAGACCGCCGTGAGCATGCGGCTGAGCACGCTTTCGAGGACGCGGTGACGGATGCCCTGATCGGCGTGCTGGAGGTGGAGCTCCCGGAGGCCATGGTGGATTTCCGGGCTGACCAGGTGCTTCAGGAATACGCAGATCGCTTCGAGCGTCAGGGCCTGCCTTTCCAGCAGTATTTGCAGATGACGGGACAGACGCTGGATGCCATGAAGGAACAGGCGAAGGCTGCCGCTGAGCACCAGATCAAATCTGAAATGGCTCTGGACGCTGTGGCCGAAGCGGAGAAGCTGGAGATCAGCGAGGAGGAACTGGCGGACGAGTACAAGTCCCTCGCCGAACAATATGGTATGGAGGCGGAGCAGGTGAAGGCAGCCGCCCCCGCTGAGGACGTAAAGACCACGCTTCTCCGGCGGAAGGCCATGGGTGTGGTAAAGGAAAACGTCAAGGCCGTGAAGCCTAAGAAGGCGGCAAAAAAGAGCGCCAAGAAAGACGTGGAGGAGGAAGGTGCGTCTGCGGAAGAGGCACCCAAGAAGAAGACCGCTTCCCGGGCCAAAAAGGGCACTTCCAAGGTCGGCGAAGCCGAGTAACAATCTGTAGGAATAACCTTCCTCCCGACGGGCATACTTTCTAAGCATGACTGTCTGTCAATGGAAAAGGAGTTTGCGCATCATGATTCAATCCAGCCTAGTACCCTATGTTGTTGAACAGACCAACCGCGGAGAGCGGTCCTACGACATCTTCTCCCGTCTGCTTAACGACCGTATTGTCTTTTTGGGGGAAGAAGTGAACGCCACTACGGCCAGTTTGGTGGTGGCACAGCTTCTCTATCTGGAGGCACAGGACCCGGACAAGGACATCCAGTTTTACATCAACAGTCCCGGCGGGTCTGTCACCGACGGCATGGCTATTTATGACACCATGCAGTATGTAAAGTGTGATGTTTCCACCATCTGCATCGGCATGGCAGCCAGTATGGGGGCCTTTTTGCTCTCCTCCGGAGCGAAGGGAAAGCGATTCGCGCTTCCCAACGCAGAGATCATGATCCATCAGCCCTCCGCCGGCACACAGGGTCAGATCACTGACATGGCCATCCACCTGAAGCGTCTGGAGATCATCAAAAAGCGAATGAACAAGATCCTGGCCGAGAACACGGGAAAGCCGCTGGAGGTCGTGACTGCCGACTGTGAGCGCGATAATTTTATGTCTGCCGATGAAGCCATGGAATACGGCCTCATCGATAAGGTCATTACCAAGCAGTAAAAACGGATTTGACAGGGGAGCGGGGCCGTCGCGTTCCGCTCCCCTGCGCCGCTTAGTATTTGTGGACGGTATTCCGTCCGATTCGAGGTGAAGCCCTATGCCCAAAAACGACGACAAACGTCCGGTCCGCTGCTCTTTCTGCGGCAAACATCAGGAGCAGGTCTCCCGCATCATTGCGGGCCCGGGCGCATATATCTGCAACGAATGCGTCCAGCTCTGCATGAGTATCCTGGAGGATGCCGGAGACGACGTGGAGGAGGAGCGCCCGGATATTCCCGATGTGATCCCTACTCCCAAAGAGATCCGGGATGTGCTGGACGAGTATATCATCGGCCAGGAAGACGCCAAAGTGGCCCTCTCTGTGGCGGTATACAATCACTATAAGCGTATCTACTTCGGCGGTGGAGATGATGTGGAGCTTCAAAAGAGCAACATTCTGCTCATAGGACCCACCGGCTGCGGCAAGACCCTCTTCGCACAGACGCTGGCCCGTATCCTGAAGGTGCCCTTTGCCATTGCTGACGCCACCACGCTGACAGAGGCGGGCTATGTGGGCGACGACGTGGAGAATATCCTTCTGCGCCTGGTGCAGGCTGCCGACTATGATATTGAGCTGGCCCAACGCGGCATCATCTATGTGGATGAGATCGATAAGATCGCCCGGAAGAGTGAGAATACCTCGATTACCCGGGATGTGTCCGGCGAGGGCGTGCAGCAGGCGCTGCTGAAGATCTTGGAGGGAACCGTGGCCAATGTCCCGCCTCAGGGCGGTCGGAAGCATCCTCACCAGGAGTTCATTCAGATCGACACCAAAAACATTCTGTTTATCTGCGGCGGAGCCTTTGACGGCATTGAAAAGATCATTGAGCAGCGCCTGGACAAAAAGACCATCGGGTTCGGCGCAGAGATCGAGAGCAAAAAGAAGAAGGATATGTCGGCCCTTCTGCGGGAGATCCAGCCCCATGATCTTCTGAAGTTCGGCATCATTCCCGAGCTGGTAGGCCGTCTGCCTGTCATTACAGCGCTTCAGTCCCTGAATCAGGAGCAGTTGGTCCGCATTCTGACGGAGCCCAAAAATGCGCTGGTCAAGCAATATAAGAAGCTGCTGGAATATGACAATGTGGATCTGGAATTCCAGCCGGAAGCGCTGACAGCGGCCGCGGAGAAGGCCATTGCGCGCGGAATCGGTGCCCGGGGCCTTCGGGCTGTGCTGGAGGAGGTCATGACACAGGTCATGTATGACGTGCCCTCCGACGCTTCTATTGCCCGAGTGGTGATTACGCCCGAGTGCGTCACCGAACGGGCCCATCCGGAGATCACCCGCGACTCCGACCGTCCCGCCCGTCCCCGCCTGGGCGGCGCGTCTCTGCGGGCCGAACACGGTGGACTTCGGACCCAGAGCAACGTCTCTTAAAACAGATTCTGTCAAGGAAAGCAGGACGGGGGCCGGTCTCCCGCCCTGCTTTTTGTAAAGGAAGTGATTCCATGGCTGTTGAGCCGAATACAGTTGTAACCATGCCCGTCCTGGCGCTGCGGGGACTTACCATTTTCCCCAATATGCTCCTCCACTTTGATGTGGGCCGGGACACTTCAATCAAGGCCCTGGACCAGGCGATGAGCGAGGGGCTGCCCATTTTCCTGGTAGCTCAGCGCGACCTCTCTGTGGAAGAGCCCGGCCAGGAGGACCTCTATCATATCGGTACCATCTCCAATGTAAAACAGATCCTTCGCCTGCCCGGTGGTAATGTGAGGGTCATGGTGGAGGGGAGCAGCCGCGGCCGTCTGCTGGGGCTGAGCCAGAGCGCGCCCTTCCTTCAGGGAGCGGTGGAATACCTGCCCGTCCCTGAACACACTCGCAATACCCCTAAGACGGAGGCGCTGATCCGCAGCACCTATGAGCTCTTTGAGAGCTATGCAGGGCTCTCACCACGCATGACGGGGGATGTCCTCATCAGCGTTCTGGCCAGCGATGATCCGGGTTATATCGCGGACTACATTGCCCAGAACATCGCCATGCGCGCCTCGGACAAGCAGGGAATCTTGGAGGAACTGCGCCCGGTACGCAGATTGGAAAAGCTCTCACAGGCACTGGGTCGAGAGGTGTCTGTGCTGGAATTGGAGCAGGAGATGCAGTCCAAGGTCCGCGACCAGCTTACCAGCAATCAGCGGGATTACTATCTCAGGGAGCAGCTCAAGGTGATCCAGAACGAGCTGGGGGAGGGAGAGACCGGCGATGGCGAGCTTGGAGAGTACCGGGAGAAGATCTCCAAGGCAAAGCTCCCGAAAGAGGTGGAGAAAAAGCTGAACAAAGAGCTGGACCGCCTTTCCAAACAGCCCTTTGGCTCCGCTGAGGCCACCGTGATCCGCAATTATTTGGATGTATGTCTGGATCTCCCGTGGAGCAAAAGGACCCGGGAAAGGACAGATGTGAAGGCGGCCCGTAAAGTGTTGGATGCAGATCACTATGGGCTGGATAAGGTCAAGGAACGTGTCCTGGAGTTCCTGGCGGTCAAACAGCTCGCACCCGAACTGAAAGGACAGGTGCTCTGCCTGGTGGGCCCTCCCGGAGTGGGCAAAACTTCAATCGCTATGTCTGTGGCCAGGGCCACAGGGCGCAGGCTGGCCCGGATCTCGCTGGGCGGGATCCATGACGAGGCGGAGATCCGCGGACATAGAAAAACATATGTGGGAGCCATGCCGGGGCGTATCATTGACGGCGTTCGGCATGCGGGAAGCGCCAACCCTCTCCTGCTTCTGGACGAGATCGACAAATTGGCCTCGGATATCCACGGAGATCCGGCCTCCGCACTGTTGGAGGTCCTGGACGGAGAGCAAAATGCCACCTTCCGTGATCATTTCCTGGAAGTGCCCTTCGATCTCTCCGACGTGCTGTTTATCACAACCGCCAATACGACCGATACCATTCCCAGGCCGCTGCTGGACCGGATGGAGGTCATTGAGCTCTCCAGCTATACGGACGAGGAAAAACTCCAGATCGTCAAAAACCATCTTTTGCCCAAGGAGCTCAAACGCCATGGACTGAAGAAGTCTCAGCTCAAGCTCACGGATGACGCCATTCGGGAGGTCATTACGGGCTATACCCGGGAATCCGGGGTGCGCGTCTTAGAGCGGGAGCTGGCAAGCTTGTGCCGAAAAGCGGCTATGCGCATTGTGACAGGGAATGAAAAGCGTATCTCCTTAACAGGAGATACCGTCTCCCAATATCTGGGGGTACGGAAATATCACCCTGAAAAGCGGGAGACGGGGCGGCAGATCGGCGTGGTCAACGGTCTGGCCTGGACCTCTGTGGGAGGAGAAATCCTCCAGGTCGAGGTAAATGTAGTCCCGGGCTCCGGCAAGGTGGAACTTACCGGCAACCTGGGGGATGTCATGAAGGAATCCGCCCACGCTGCTTTGAGCTATATTCGCAGCCGTGCCGCTCAGTTGGGGATTGAGGCCGACTTCTACAAGACAAAAGATCTGCATGTCCACTTTCCGGAAGGAGCAGTTCCCAAGGACGGGCCTTCCGCCGGCGTCACGATCGCTACCGCCATGGTATCCGCGCTTACCGGATCAGCTGTAAAGCAGGATGTGGCCATGACGGGGGAGATTACGCTCCGAGGCCGGGTGCTGCCGATTGGCGGTTTGCGAGAAAAGACCATGGCCGCGCTCCGCAATGGTATGCGGACGGTGATTTTGCCCGCCGACAATCTGAGTGATCTGGAGGATATCGACCAGACGGTTCGGAGCGCCCTCCATTTCATTCCGGTGGAGCATGTGGACGAGGTGCTCTCCAGCGCGCTGGAGTTCGAGGCCGTGCAGACGCTGCCGGATCTGGACGGGCTGGCAGGCAGGCATCAAGGGGTGGAGCCCACCCTCAATTTGAAACAGTAACGGGAGTGCGGAAATGATTCATTTACAAAACGCGGAATTTGTCCGTTCCGCGGCGAAAAAGGAGGACTTTCCCCGGGACGGGCTGCCTCAAATTGTCTTTTCCGGCCGCTCTAATGTGGGAAAGTCCTCCGTCATCAACCGCATTCTGAACCGGAAAAATTTCGCTCGGGTGGGTAACGCGCCGGGAAAAACCTCTCACATCAATTATTTCAGGATCGACGGCAAGTTTTATCTGGTGGACCTTCCCGGGTATGGATACGCCAAGGTGTCACAGGCGGAGAAGGCCCGTTGGGCCAGGCTGATCCAATCCTGGTTTGACGATCCGGGCCTGATGACCCTGGGATGTATGTTGGTAGATGCCCGGCACAAGCCCACGGCGGATGACTGTACCATGGGCGAGTGGTTCAAGCAGGCGGGAAAGCCTTTTGTGGTGGTGGCCAATAAGCTGGATAAGCTTAAAAAAAGTGAAATTGAGCCCAACCTCCAGCGTATCCGGGATACGCTGGAAATTGACGCCGATATAGAGGTGATTCCCTTCTCCGCCGAAAAGGGAACCGGCCGTCCGGACCTGCTGGGCCAGATTTCAGCACATTTGGGGGAGGGGCTCTTATGAAGTACGTACGTGTGGAGAGGATGGGAAAGATCAGTTGGGGCGTTTTGAACGGGGATACCGTACACACATTGAAATATCCGCCCTATGCTGGGGATACCGAGTACTATGACGGCAAGCGGTGGCCGCTCTCAGACTGCCGCCTGCTGGCACCCTGTACGCCGGGTAAAATCGTCTGCTTGGGTAAAAATTACGCCGATCACGCCCTGGAGATGGGCGGGGCCGCTCCAGAGACCCCGATTGTCTTCATGAAAACGCCCAATTGTGTCAACGACCCGGAAGGAGATATCTGTATCCCAGCCTTTGTTGGGCGCCTGGATTATGAGGGCGAGCTGGCATTTGTCATCAAGAGGCGGGCCAAAGAAGTGAAAGCTGCTGACGCTTGGGGGTATATTCTGGGTTTTACCTGCCTCAATGATGTGACTGCCCGGGACATCCAGGCGGCGGATGGCCAGTGGACCAGAGGCAAGTGTATGGACGGCTTTGCGCCAATGGGACCTGTGATCACGGATGAAGTGGACCCCACGGCGCTGAAAATCCAGACCCGCCTGAATGGGAATACGGTCCAGAGCGCCAATACCGCGCTTTTTCTAACGAAGATCCCTGATATGTTGGCTTTCATCACTGCCGGGATCACCCTGGAGCCAGGGGATGTGGTGTCCACCGGTACGCCGGCCGGGATCGGTCCCATGTGCTCCGGCGATACCGTTGAAGTGGAGATCGAGGGCATCGGCGTACTGAGAAACCATATTGTGTCGCAATAAGGCGATATGCCGGAATGCGTTAATTGGGGGGAAAGAACCGCGATGGAGGACGAACTGAAAATCAAAATGTATTCCTTCACGATGGACTGCAAAGACCCTTATGAACTGGCGAAATTCTATGCGCAGCTGCTCGGATGGGAAATACCATTTCACAGTGAGGAATATGCATGTATCGGCGCGCCGGGAACGGCGCAGGGGGGATACCCCGGTATTACATTCCAACAAAACTCAGAGTATGAACCGCCCGTATGGCCGGAAAGGTCGGGAATGCAGCAGCAAATGGCGCATTTGGACTTTGCCGTGAATGATCTGGAAAAGGCTGTTCAACATGCCGTCCGCTGTGGAGCGGCGGTGGCGGAGGAACAATTTTCCGACGCCTGGAGAGTGATGCTTGATCCTGCCGGTCATCCATTTTGCTTATGCCAAATGAAATCCATGATGGAGAGCGCTTGTTTTGCTCTGCGTTAGGAAAAAAGACCTGCATTTTTGCATACTCTGCTTTGTGCTTGCCCCGAGCATACAGTCCGATCCCTAACCATCTTTTCCTGAAAAAGAGGCTGCGTTTATTGTGTTCCTCATAGGAATAGCAATATTTCATGCCTATTTGCTGCATTACCGCTCCGCAAAATTTAAAATTTTTATATGCTTCGCAGCATCTCTGGTGCTACACCTCGACACCCCATCCTGAAACGCATTCCCTCAGCAGAAATATCCCGTGTTTTTGACAATGCGACCTGTGTTTTGGCCATATCATAACGCCCTGGCCATATTCTATTGACAAATGGGATGAATATAGAGGCATTCAATTCCCGGTCATCAGTCCTGTCGTCCTTGTTGGCTGCCTGCGAATCCTTTCCGATGGCTATTGTCTTTGGCGAGATGGAGAAGTTTACTCCCTATTCCTTGTCTCCGGTATTCCGGCAGTACCAGCAATTCTGTAATTGTTCCAAAATAATACCCCAACTATATTGTATTTTGGCGCACAGCCGGGGCTGGAAGCCTTTTATGAAAAAAGGGTGCAGGAAGAAACAGTGGCAGCCCAAAGACTTTTGGGCCACATTTAGGATGTACCAGTTGAGTCTTGACGGTCAGAAGGACAGAGTCTATAAAAAATATTGGGATCTTTATGATACGTATTCCATAGAAAAAATATAATGGATTCATTTGAAGGGTGGTTACCAGTTTTTATGGTGACTGCCCTTTTTGGGCCTTTTCAACGAATGATTTGGGAGAGGGGACTGCCTCTGCTCCTCCTTGTGCTTTTCGGGAAAATCTGCTATACTAAAATCCAAAATGTCTGGGAGGCGGTCCATTTGCTGCGCCATATTCCCTTGGGAAACATGAATAATCTGCGGGACCTGGGTGGATATCCGGCTGCAGGAGGCCGCGTCACCGCTTGGGAGCGACTGCTGCGCGGGGACAATCCAACTGGTCTGACGGAAAAGGACATCGAATGGCTGGTGGACCGAGATATCACCACCGTCATTGATCTCCGCAGCGAGGAGGAGACAAAACGCAAGCCGGATCAGTTGGCGGGAGAAACGGACTTTCGTTACTTTCATGCCCCCATGCTGGGTGGAGAGAGAATGCCGAATCTGGAGAGAGATGTGGGACGTGGCTACTTCCAGGTCCTGGATCGAAAGGAGAGTGCCTGCCGGATCTTGCGCCTCATTGTGGAGGCGCCCGGAGGCGTGCTTTTTCACTGTACGGCGGGAAAAGACCGCACCGGAATGGTGGCCGCGCTGCTGCTCTCTCTGGCCGGAGTGAGCCGGGAGGATATCCTGGCAGATTATCAGGTATCTGAGATCTATCTGGCGGAGATCATTCGCCGGATCAGGATGTCTGTTCCAGATCTTGTCCCCTTTGCCGGGATGTCAAAAAGCAAGTATATGGCCGAATGCCTGGCGCTGCTGGACGAGGCGTATGGCTCTGTGTCCGGCTATCTCCGTGCGGTCGGACTCTCTGAGCGGGAAATGGCCGCACTTCGTGCCAAGGTTCTGGCCTGACAATATTAGAGAATAGGGAGGACCTTCTTTTGGGTTCTTTTTCAGATTTTGCACAGAATATGGACTGGGCCGGTCTCGCTGATCTGCTGCTCCAAGTGGCGGCGGTGCTGCTGTGCCTGACGGTTCACGAGACCTGCCACGGTCTCGCCGCTTATTCCCTGGGGGATCCCACAGCCAAAGCACAGCACCGGCTGTCGCTGAATCCTCTGCGGCATATCGATCCCTTCGGTGCGCTGATGATGATTGTGGCGGGGTTCGGTTGGGCAAAGCCGGTCCCGGTGGATATGCGCTATTTCAAGCACCCCAAGACAGGAATGGCGGTCACGGCGCTTGCAGGTCCTGTCTCCAATCTCCTGTTGGCCTATGCGGCGCTCACTTTGAGGGCCGCACTGATCGGCGCTTACTACACAGGTGGCCCTGAAGGGCTGGGCACAGCCATTGACTTTTTGGCCATGACTGCTGTTCTCAGCGTGGGGCTGGGGCTATTCAACCTCATTCCGTTCCCACCGCTGGATGGCTCCAAGGTAGTGGAGGGCTTTTTGCCGGACCGGATCTACTACGGTATCCTCCGCTACGAGCGGTGGGGGATGCTTCTTCTTATGGCGATCCTGTGGACCGGCGTTCTCAGCACGCCGTTGGCCATTGCCAGAGATTGGGTACTGGATCTGCTGGTGAAGGGGTCCTCCTGGCCATTGACGCTGATGCTTGGATAGGAGAGGGGGAGCGCACTGTGGACAGTCCCATCTATCACCTGGAAAAAGTGGTAAAGGCCCGTGCGGAGGCTTTGGAGGACTTTACCGGCCCCCTTGATCTTATCCTCCATCTTCTGAGCAAAAATAAAATGGAGATCAAGGATATCCAGATCTCGGTGATCCTGGAGCAGTATCTGACCTGGATGGAGCGGCGCAAGAAACTCGATCTGGAAGTGGCCAGCGAGTTCGTGACCATGGCGGCCCAGCTTATTTTCATTAAATCCCGGATGCTCCTGTCCATCCATGACGAGGAGGCCCTCTCTGAGATGGAACAGCTCATTGCCTCCCTGGAGGCCCACCAGCGCCATGAAAACTATATGAAGATCAAGTCGGTGATCCCAGAGTTCACCGGTCGTTATGCGCTGGGCCGCGACTATATCACAAAGGGACCGGAACAACTTCCGGTGAATCGGGCCTATCGCTATGTCCATGACAAGGATGACCTGCGCCGGGCCATGATGACAGTCCGGGAACGTATGGGCAGTCAGATGCCGCCTCCCATGAGCGCCTTTGAGGGGATTGTGGGTAGGGAGCCCTATCCGGTAGCGGACAAGGCGGGGGAGCTGTTGAGCCGCCTTATGCGCTTGGGGGTGACTCGGTTCCGCTCCCTCTTTCAGGGAAATCGGAGCCGGTCCGAAGTAGTGGCCACCTTCATCGCCGTGCTGGAATTGTGCAAGGCCAAGCGAATTCGCTTGGCGGGGACCGATGAGGACTGTACCGTAACATGCACCGGAGAGGGCGAAGCAGAGCTGGAGTTTTCCACGGACGCATACTGAGGCCGGGAGAAGGGGAGCGCATATGGACCTGAAAGAAATTGAGTCCGCTATGGAGGGCATCCTGTTCGCAGCAGGAGAGCCCGTGGGAGTGGAGCGGATTTGTCTGGCGCTGGAAATCGACCGGGCCACGGCGGATGCGGTGGCCCAGAAACTGATGGATGCGTACAGCTATGAGCGCCGGGGCATCCGCCTCATCAAGCTGGACAGCAGCTATCAGCTCTGCTCTGCGCCGGAGTATGCCGAACTGATTCGAAAAACCTTTGAGAGCCGCAGGCCGGCCAAACTCTCTCCGCCTGCTCTGGAGGTGCTGTCTGTTATCGCCTACTATCAGCCCACGACGCGAGCTTACGTGGACCAGATCCGCGGCGTGGACAGCTCGTATACCGTGAGCTTGCTGCTGGACCGAGAGCTCATTGAGGAGTGCGGACGCCTGGCTGTGCCGGGAAGGCCGATCCTATACCGCACGACCACTACCTTTTTACGCTCTTTTGGGCTCTCCAGCCTGGAGGAGCTGCCGGAACTCCCCAGCGCCGGCCCTGAGGATGGACAGATCACACTGGAAATGCAGGCGGCGCTGGAAAAGCTACGGGGTGAGCAGACGGAAAATCTAACCGATGAGGAGCTGCTGGAAGCCGCGCGGGAACTCTCCGCCACCGAAGCAGATATCCCGGCAGCGGAGGAGTGAAGCGGGGTGAAGGCGTTGCTGATTCTAGGCGCGGTCTTCTTTGGGCTGCTGCTTTTTTCCCAGGTCCGCGTGGGCGGAACCGTGGCGTATGCAGAGCAGGGGCTTCAGATCCTGATACGGGTAGGGCCTCTGCGCATACGGGTATTCCCTGTAAAAAAGAAGAAAGAGAGACCATCTGGCCCAGGCACAGGGGCAAAACCAGAGCGGAAGCGCAAAGCGGATGCAGATGCGGTGCCGGAGCCGAAGGACACCCTGGAGTTGGTGCGGCAATTTTTGCCTCTGGCGGCTGATGCCGCTGGGAGCCTCCAAAAGAGGATAAGAGTGGATGATCTGGATCTGACACTCACGATGGCGGCGTCCGATCCAGCCATGGCTGCGGCTGCCTTTGGCGGCGCCAACGCAATACTTGGTATGGTAATCCCACTTTTGGAGAACAATTTTAATATCAGAGAGCGGAAAATCCGCACTGCGGTGGATTTCGACAGGTACAGCCCGGTCATTGCCATTCGGGCGGCGCTTTCGCTCTCCATTGGGCAAGGGATCGCCTTTGCCGTCCATTTTGGACTGCGGGCACTGGGCCTTCTGATAAAAAGAAACCGGGAAGCAAAAGCAAAGACAGCCGCTTGAAAGCCGAGCTGACTGTACACAAGTTAAGAAAGGGCGATATTTTATGGAAAAGAATCATCCCATCGGCGACCTGATGTCCACAACGATGCAGAAGATCCGGGAGATGGTGGACGTCAACACGATCATTGGGACTCCCATCCGCACCGACGATGGGATCACGCTCATTCCGGTCTCCAAGCTGTCGTTTGGTTTTGCCTCCGGCGGCAGCGACTTTATGACCAAAAATCAGAAGCCGGAGGCCGACAATGCCTTCGGCGGCGGCAGCGGGGCCGGAGTCAATATCTCCCCGGTGGCCTTTCTCATTGTCAAAGGAGATACTGTAAAGCTGCTGCCCGTGGCACCACCGGCGGGAAACACCGTGGATCGTGTGGTGGAGCTGGTGCCGGAAATGTTCGATAAGGTCACTGGTTATATGGAGAAGAATAAGAAAGAGGATAAAGACACCTTTTAAGTTTCATACTAGTGTCATCTCTGTGGTTTGAGGTGATGCCTGAATGAAACGTGTCTGCGCGGCTGGGCTGGCCGCCTGCCTGCTGCTTTTCCCCCATGCTGCTGCCGTCTCCGGTCCGCCTTCTGTCTCCGCCGCTTCCGCGATCCTTGTGGATGCGGAGAGCGGTCGGGTCCTCTATGAAAAGGATGCCCACACCCGGCGGCTCATCGCCAGCACCACCAAGCTCATGACTGCCCTGGTGGCGGCAGAGTCGTGCATCGACTTGGGTGAGAACGTTACGGTGGAGTACGCCGATACGCGTACAGAGGGCTCCTCCCTGTACTTGCAGGTAGGGGAGCAGATCACCGTGGAGGCGCTTCTTTATGGCCTGCTGCTCCACTCCGGAAACGACGCGGCCCTTGCCCTTGCCCGATACTGCGGCGGAGATGTGGAGACCTTTGTGGAACAGATGAATCAAAAGGCCCGGGAGCTGGGCATGGCAGACAGCCATTTTGAAAATCCCAACGGGCTTAACGCCGACGGGCACTACTCCACTGCGGCGGATATGGCCCGTCTGGGGATCGCCTGTATGGAGAATGAGACTGTGGCCAAAATCGTCGCCACCCGCTCGATCACGCTGGGAAACCGGACGTTTGTCAACCACAACAAGCTTCTCAGTCAGTATGAGGGCTGTGTCGGAATGAAAACTGGCTACACACAACTGGCGGGGCGGACCTTGGTCTCCGCCGCGCGGCGAGACGGCCAACTGCTGGTCTGCGTGACCCTGAGCGATCCCGATGACTGGCGGGATCACGCCGCCCTTTTTGACTACGGCTTCTCCACATACCCGCGCCAAGTGCTGGCCACCCGAAACCGAGACTTTCGGATGCTGCCTGTGGCGGGCAGCCTGGTCCGCTTTGTGGGTGTAAAAACAGCGTCAGACGTCTATTTTCCACTGACAGAAGGGGAGAAAGTCCGGGCTGAAATAGAGCTTCCGGAACAGGTCCAAGCTCCAATCGAGGCGGAGGTCCCGGCAGGGCGGCTGGTCTTTTATGTGGGGGAAGAACCTGTGGGAGAGACGCCACTGGTCTATGCTTCCTCGGTCCGGCGGGACGCTGCGGATAAAAGGCCCCCAATCCGGGAGCTCCTGAAGTTCTTCTTCCCTTGAAATACCCTGCGCGGGAATCGCCCGCGCGCTACATAACAGAAATGAGGTGCCCTCATGGAGGAACGCCTGCAAAAACTGCTATCTGCCGCCGGGCTGTGTTCCAGGCGGACAGCGGAGGAATACATCGAGGCCGGGCGGGTTACCGTCAATGGTCGAGCCGCCAAACTGGGCGACAAGGCCGATTTGGGTCGGGACACCGTGGCCCTGGACGGCACGGAGATCGGGCCTGCGGCGGAGCCGGTCTATCTGATGCTCAACAAACCCAGGGGGTATGTCACCACCCTTGCCGATGAACAGGGGCGGAAGACGGTGGCGGAACTGGTCTCCGGCTGCGGAGTTCGGGTATGGCCTGTGGGACGACTGGATCTGGATTCCGAAGGACTGCTGATTCTCACCAATGACGGGGCGCTGACACACCGGCTTATTCATCCAAGCCATGAGGTGGACAAGCAGTATCTTGTCATGGTTGCGGGAGACGTGGAGGCGGCGCTGCCCATACTGTCCAGGCCCATGGAGCTGGACGGCATCGCTCTGGCGCCTGCCAAGGTGGATAGGCTGGGGCCTAATGTGCTCTCGGTCACCATTCACGAGGGGCGCAATCGTCAGGTCCGCCGGATGTGCGATCAGGCTGGGCTCACCGTCAAGGCCCTGCGCCGGGTCCGTGAGGGGGGTGTTCAGTTAGGTGGCCTGAAACTTGGGCAGTGGCGGCATCTGACGGAAGAAGAGATATCCGCTCTCTATTCCTTGTAAATTATGCAAGAAAAAAACCGTCACTTGCAAAAATATCTTGCTTTTCGTCTGGTTTCCCGTTATGATAGGGACTGGCGGTGAGACCGCCTTAAGGTTTAGCCGTCCAATCACTCCCCAAGGGTGGGGAAGGAAGCCTGGGGGTGTCATCCATGACACGCGATATTCTCTCAGTCATTCAAAATAGTATGCCTACCTTCTCCAAAGGGCAAAGGCTCATCGCGCGCTTTATCCTGGAGTCCTATGACAAAGCGGCGTTCATGACGGCCAGCAAGTTGGGAAAGACGGTCAATGTCAGCGAGTCCACCGTCGTGCGCTTTGCCGCCGAGTTGGGTTATGACGGTTATCCCAGCATGCAAAAGGCACTGCAGGAAATGATCCGCAATAAATTGACCTCTATTCAGCGCATTGAGGTGGCGAACGACAGGATCGGGAATCAGGATATCCTGTCCATGGTCATGCAGTCGGATATTGAGAAGATCCGGATGACCTTGGAGGAGACAGACCGGGCCAGCTTTCGCCAGGCGGTGGACGCCATTCTTTCCGCCCATCGGATCTATATCTTGGGTGTGCGCTCAGCGGCAGCTTTGGCCGATTTCCTGGGCTTTTATTTCAATCTGATCTTTGATAATATCGTTTTGGTACATACCACCTCCGCCAGTGAGATCTTTGAACAGCTTCTCCGTGTGGGGCCGGAAGATGTGGTCATCGGGATCAGCTTTCCGCGCTACTCCAGCCGAACGGTAAAGGCCATGCGCTTTGCCAAGGACCGGGGGGCCAACGTCATTGCCCTGACCGATTCCGAGGCGTCGCCCCTGGCTGAAGCGGCCACCGAGACCCTGCTGGCCAAGAGCGATATGGCCTCCTTTGTGGACTCGCTGGTGGCCCCGCTGAGCTTGGTTAACGCCCTCATTGTGGCGGTAGGCCGTCGGAGGAATGAGGACGTGGAGCAGATTTTTGCCGACTTGGAGCAGATCTGGTCGGAATATGGCGTCTATGAACAGGTAGAGGAAGAGAATCATTGACGGGACAAAAAAGAACGATTGTCGTAATAGGGGGAGGCGCCGCGGGCATGCTCGCGGCGCTGACTGCTGCTCAGAAAGGGGCTTCCGTGACGCTGCTGGAGCGCAACCAGAAGGTGGGCCGGAAGCTTTATATCACAGGTAAGGGGCGGTGTAATCTGACCAATGACTGCTCCGTTCAGGAGGTCCTTGCCAACATACCCCGAAACAGCCGCTTTCTCACCAGCGCCGTCACCCGTTTTCCACCTTCCGAGGTAAAGGCGCTTTTTTCCAGCTTGGGTGTTCCGCTGAAGACGGAGCGGGGCAATCGGGTTTTTCCGCAGTCGGATAGGGCCGCGGACATCATCGACGCACTTTTCTTTGCCCTGCGGAGACAGCGGGTCTCCATTGTGCAGGACAGGGCGCAGCATATCCTAGTTCAGGAGGGCCGGGTTCGGGGCGTAAAGGCGGAGCACGGCACTTATGGCTGTGACGCCGCGATTCTCGCCACCGGAGGCTGCTCCTACCCACTGACCGGCTCCACCGGAGACGGCTATGAAATGGCCGGCGAATTGGGACACACGATCCTGCCGGCCAAGCCGTCTTTGATCCCTCTGATCATGGAGGGAGAAGAGTGTCCCAGAATGCAGGGACTGTCCCTGCGGAATGTGGGTCTCAAGGTAAAAAGCCACAAAGGGAAACTCATTTACCAGGAGCAGGGAGAATTACTCTTTACCCACTTTGGCCTTTCCGGCCCTCTTATCCTCAGCGCCAGCGCGCATATGCGGGATTTTGAGCGAGAACATTATACGGTGAGCATCGATCTGAAGCCGGCACTGGACGAGCAGACCCTAGATGCCCGATTGGTGCGAGAGTTTGCTGAACAGTCCAATCGGGCATTTCACAATGTGCTGGAACGCCTTGTTCCCAGGCTGCTCATCCCCATCCTGGTGGAGCGCGCGGAGATTCCGGAGGAAACGCCGGCCAACTCTATTACCAGGAGCCAACGCCGCCGCCTGTTGGAGCTGCTGAAGGGGCTCAATTTTACAGTCCAGGGCCCTAGAGGCGTGGAAGACGCCATTGTGACCAGCGGAGGCGTCAAGGTATCTGAAGTCGATCCGCACACCATGGAATCCAAACTGGTGAAGGGGCTTTTCCTTGCCGGGGAGCTCCTTGACGCAGACGGTTACACCGGAGGCTTTAACCTGCAAATTGCCTGGGCCACCGGCAGGGCGGCAGGGGAGGCGGCTGCGGACATGGAACGGTGACGCAGCGGGCATACTTTTGATGCGGGAGGCATAAGAATGGGTTTTATAAGTGTCGCGGTAGACGGTCCGTCCGGAGCGGGGAAGAGCACCATGGCCAAACGTCTGGCCGAGGCATTGGGCTATGTATACGTGGATACAGGGGCGATCTACCGCACGCTGGGCCTTCTCGCCCGGAGAAGCGGTACAGATCCGGAGGACGCGCAGGCAGTGAGTGAACTGCTGAAGCGGGCAGATATCCAGCTCCGCTACGAAGCAGATGGGCTGCAGCATATGTTATTGTCCGGGGAGGATGTGACGGCCGAGATCCGGCTGCCCGAGATATCCCAGTATGCCTCGGCAGTGTCGGCCCAGCCGGCGGTGCGGGCTTTCCTGTTGGACATGCAGCGGGACATGGCAAAGCATTTCAATGTGATCATGGATGGAAGAGACATCGGCACGGTGGTTCTTCCGGATGCACAGGCCAAGATATTTCTTACCGCGACCCCAGAGGACAGGGCCTCCCGCCGCTGTGCCGAGCTGGAGGATCGGGGCACGCCTCAGGATTATGAGACGGTGCTGGCGGAGATCGTGGAGCGGGACCGCAAGGACAGCACACGTGCCGCGGCTCCGCTCCGAAGGGCGGAGGATGCCGTTCTGGTGGATACCACGGGGAAATCCCTGGATGAGAGCTTTGCGATACTGCTGGACGCCATCAGGAGGAAGCTGGAAGCATGAGAATGTTCTATGCGGTGATCTACACGATCATCTGGCCTTTTTTCAACTTGGTTCATCCCCATCGCGCCATTGGGAGGGAGCGTATCCCGGAGGGTGGCGTACTGGTCTGCGGCAATCACACATCGCTGTCGGATCCCCTGTTCCTGGCGTTTGCCTTTCATAAAAAGTATCAACTCCGCCCGATGGCCAAGGCGGAGCTCCTGCGGGTACCGTTTATCGGATGGATTTTAAAGCGGGTCGGCGTGTTCGGCGTGGAACGGGGCAAATCCGACGTGGGCGCCATCAAGCAGGCCATGAAATATCTGAAAGAGGGAGAGAAGGTCCTCCTCTACCCGGAGGGGACCCGGGTCCGCGCCAGCCGCGGAGAGGAGAGCGAACCCAAAACCGGGGCGGCCATGTTGGCGGTGCGGTGCGGCGTCCCCATCCTCCCTGTGTATGTGCCGGAAAAAAAGCGCTGGTTTGGACGGACGCCCGTGGTTATCGGCGAGCCCTATCTGCCTCATGTGGAGTCCCGCAAGGGAACGCAGGAGGAGTATGAGGCCATCACGGCCGACCTGATGGCGCGGATTCGGGCGCTGGAGGTACAGACGATATGAGGCTGGAACTCGCAAGGTCCGCCGGGTTTTGTTACGGCGTCCGGCGGGCGGTGGAGCTGGCCGAGTTGGCTGCCGACCGTGAGAAGCCATGCTATATGCTTGGCCCTGTTATCCATAACGATCATGTGACGGCGCATTTGGAGGAAAAGGGTATTGTCTGCCTTCCGGACGTCAGGGATATCCCTCCGGGCGCCGCTGTGATTCTCCGTTCCCATGGAGAGGGAAGGGCGGTATACGACGCACTGGCGGCCAAGGGGTGCAAGACCATTGACGCCGCATGCCCCAATGTCACAAAGATTCACCGCCTTGTGGAGCGCGCAGAGGAAAGCGGCAGGCAGCCTGTCATCATCGGCGTCCCTACCCATCCCGAGGTGGTCGCTATTGCCGGATGGTGCCGCTCTCCCGTCGTGCTGGAGGATGCGGACGCCCTGGGGGGCTGGCTGGATGAGTGCCCGGAGCGCCGCAGCAAAGCGCTGGCATTTGTGTCCCAAACGACCTCAACACAGAAAATTTGGGATGCGTGCAGAGAAAAAGTAAAAAAAGAGTGTACAAACGCTGAAATTTTTGATACAATATGCAGTGCTACGTATGTACGGCAATCGGAGGCACAGGAACTGGCCGCCCGCTGCGATGCAATGATCGTCATCGGGGACCGAAAAAGCTCCAATACCAGACGGCTGGCCGAGCTGTGCCGCGCACTCTGCCCCAGAGTGGTCGCTATAGAGGGGGCGGAGGAGCTGGAACCTTCCTCTTTTCAGGGGATGGCTTCTATTGGAATCACTGCGGGCGCTTCCACGCCCGGGTGGATTATAAAGGAGGTCTATGACAAAATGAGCGACGAAATCATGGAGATCGAGGAGTCCTTTGCTGATCTGCTGGAGAAATCGATCAAAACTTTAAATACAGGAGAGAAGGTCACCGGTGTCGTTACTGAGATCACGCCCACAGAGATTTACGTGGACCTGGGCACGAAGCATGCCGGTTACATCCCTGTATCCGAGCTGAGCGACGATCCCACTGTGAAAGTGGAGGATATCGTGAAGATCGGCGACGAGATCGAGACCTATGTCATGCGCGTCAATGACGCCGAGGGCGTGGTCACCCTGTCCAAGAAGCGTCTGGATACTGTGAAGAGCTGGGACGACGTGGAACAGGCCCGTGAGGAGGGCACCATTGTCGAGGGCGTCGTCACTGAGGAGAATAAGGGTGGCGTAGTCGCTTCCGTCAAGGGTGTTCGTGTGTTCATTCCCGCCTCTCAGACCGGGCTGCCCCGTGACGCCGCCATGAGCGACCTGCTGAAGAAGAAGGTCCGCATGAAGATTACAGAGGTCAATCGGGCCCGCCGCCGTGTCGTGGGCTCTATCCGTGCTGTGGAGCAGGCGGAGCGTGCCGAGAAGTCTGCCAAAGTGTGGGCTGAGATTGAAAATGGGAAGCGTTATTCCGGTGTGGTAAAGTCCCTGACCTCTTACGGCGCCTTTGTGGACATCGGCGGCGTGGATGGCATGGTCCACATCTCCGAGCTCTCCTGGAGCCGCATCAAGCACCCCTCTGAGGTGGTGAGTGTGGGGGATCCCGCAGAGGTGTACGTGATTTCCTTCGATCCTGAGAAGAAGAAGATTTCTCTGGGTATGAAGGATCGGAGTCAGGACCCCTGGACCGTATTCACCTCTAAGTACGGTGTGGGTGACGTGGCGACCGTCAAGGTCGTAAAGCTGATGACTTTTGGCGCTTTTGCTGAGATCGTCCCTGGCGTGGACGGGCTGATTCATATCTCTCAGATCGCCGACCACCGTATCGATAAGCCCGGAGATGTGCTCTCTGAGGGACAGATGGTGGATGTCAAAATTACCGACATCGATATGGAGAATAAAAAGGTCTCTCTGTCCATTCGCGCCCTGCTGGAAGACGCCCGCGAGGCCAAGGCGCAGGAGGGCGATGACGCCGTGGTCGCGACCTCTGATGACGAGGGTACCGAAGTGGCTCCCGGCGCTGTTGAGGAATAAAAAAGTCAAATAGATAAAAATACCCCGTTTCCTTTAGAGAAACGGGGTATTTTTATCTATTATTTACTGGGGCTGCCCCTGCTTTTTACTTGCAAACAGATGGCAAATGCTTTATAATAAACTTGTTAAGAAGATTTGTCAAGTTATTTTTCGCACGATCAGGGAGGTGGTTATCATGTTTCAGGTAGGAGATAAGATCGTTCATCCGATGCATGGTGCCGGTGTCATTGATAGCATCGTCACCAAAAAGGTCAATGGAGTTGTGAGGGAGTATTATATTTTGAAGCTTCCGGTGGGCGGGATGCTGGTCATGATTCCCACCAGCAATAGCGAGGAAATTGGCGTCCGCCCCGTGGTGGACAAGGATGAGGCGGATCGGCTCATTGCCTCCATGCCTGACATCGAGGTGGACATGACCCAGAATTGGAATCGCCGTTATCGGGAGAATATGATGCGGATCAAAAGCGGCGATCTGCTGGAAGTTGCCAAAGTAGTCAAGGGCCTGATGCTTCGCGATGTGGACCGTGGACTCTCCACAGGGGAACGGAAGATGCTCCACTCGGCAAAACAGATCTTGATTTCCGAGCTGGTCCTCTCTCAAAATACCAGCTACGAAGATGTAGAGGCCCGCATAAATACGGCGCTGGCGTAATAGGATTTTTCTGGCGATCCCCGCATGTCTAAAAGGAGCCGAGAGGCTCCTTTTTTGCGAAAGGAGTTGCGGCTATGGCCCCGATTTTTGACCGTCTGCGGCGGAGAAGGGCGGATATGCCCTTCTGTACTGCAGTAGTGCCCGCAGCCGGATCCTCTACCCGCATGGAGGGACAGGATAAGATACTGCTCACTTTGGGAGATTATCCTGTGCTCGTCCGTACTTTGCAGGCCCTGGAGGCCTGTACGCGGATTCAGGAGATCGTGGTGGTGACCCGAGAAGATCTCATCGTTCCGGTCAGCCAGCTGTGCCGGGATTTTGCTCTGGAGAAGGTCACCCATATCGTGACCGGAGGCACTACCCGCACGCAGTCTGTACTCAACGGTATCCGCGAAGCAAGCCCTCAGGCGGGGCTGATTGCCATTCATGACGGCGCCCGTCCTTTTGTCACGCAGGAGGTGCTGGAAGAGGTCATTGACCGGGCCGCGCAGTGCGGTGCAGCGGCACCGGCCGTTCCTGTTACGGATACGGTGAAGCGTGCCATGAACGGCATAGTGGAAGAGACGGTGGACCGGGATACGCTGTTTGCGGTGCAGACCCCTCAGGTATTCGAGGCATCTCTGATCAAGGCTGCCCTGCAACGTGCGGTGGAGGAGGGGGTCACCTTGACCGACGACTGTGCCGCAGTGGAGCGGCTGGGCATGAAGGTAGCCCTCACCCGCGGGGACCGGGCCAATATAAAGCTTACCACCCCTACTGATCTGGATTTGGGGCTGGGTATTCTCAATGGAAGAGGGGAGTTCGTGTGAATGCATTTCGGATTGGGCACGGCTATGACGTACACCGCCTGACAGCGGGGAGGAAGCTCATTCTGGGCGGGGCGGAAGTCCCGTTCGACCGGGGACTCCTGGGGCATTCCGATGCTGATGTGCTCACCCACGCCGTCATGGACGCGTTGCTGGGCGCTGCCGGGCTGGGGGATATCGGTAAGCTTTTTCCGGATCATGATCCCGCCTATGCGGGGATCTCCAGTCTGCTGCTGCTGGACCGGGTCGTGGAGCGGCTTGGAGAGGCCGGATACCGTGTGGGAAACGTGGATGCTACTCTGGTGGCCCAGCAGCCCAAACTGGCCGCCTTTATCCCACAGATGCGCCAAAATCTGGCCAAGCATTTGGGTGTTCCTCAGGACCAGGTGAATGTGAAAGCCACCACTGAGGAGGGGCTTGGCTTTACGGGTACGGGCCAGGGAATGGCGGCCCACGCCGTGGCTCTTTTGGAGTGCAACTGATACGACGATGAACGGCGGGGCTGAAATGCCCCGCCGCTTTTCTGTCCCATCTGGCGGCAGCACGGCATACAATGCTCCAGAGAGGAGCGTAATGCCAATGGTCTATTATCTCATTATATGCCGCTCGCTGACCTACGCCCAGCGTACGGCCGCCGTTTTGGAGCGTGCTGGAATTACAGCTCGGATCCTACGTTCTCCCAAAAGCATCGCCGGCGAGGGGTGCAGCCATGCAGTAAAGGTGTCTGAGCGCCGTCTTGCCGAGGCACTGGTGCTCCTCAACCGGGCAGAGCTGAAGCCGAAACGGGTCTATATTACAGAAGAGGACGGAAGCTACCGCGAGGTGGGGCTATGATTTATCTGGACGCAGCAGCGACAACGCTGCAAAAGCCTTCCGCCGTCGCCCGTGCCTCCGGCTACGCTATGGGGCATATGGCAAGCCCGGGCCGTGGAGGCCATCCGCCCGCCATGCTGGCCGCAGACACGGTTTTTGCCTGTCGGGAGCGGGCGGCCGAGCTCTTCCATGTGAGGGAACCCGACGATGTAGTTTTTACTATGAATGCCACCCACGGGCTCAACATTGCCATCAAGTCCATTGTAAAGCCCGGGGACACCGTACTCATCTCCGGTTATGAGCATAATGCGGTCACGCGTCCGCTGGCCGCGATTCCCAATGTGCGCGTGAAGGTGGCCACCTCGCGGCTTTTCGACCCTCAGGAGATTCTGCGCCAGTTCCGTGAGCAGCTCACATCGGAGGTCGACTGCGTCATCTGCAACCATGTCTCCAATGTTTTCGGTTATGTGTTGCCGGTGGTTGAAATTGCCGATCTCTGCGCCGGGAGAGGAGTCCCCTTCGTCCTAGACGCCTCCCAATCCGCAGGGAGCATGCCGATCTACATGGACCAGCTTCGAGCCTCCTTTATCGCCATGCCGGGCCACAAGGGGCTCTACGGTCCCCAGGGGACCGGCATCCTGCTCTGCGATCACGAGGTCATCCCCCTGCTGGAAGGTGGGACTGGGTCGCTGTCTGCCCGCCAGGAGATGCCGGACTTTCTGCCGGATCGGCTGGAGGCCGGAACGCAAAATGTGACCGGGATTGCCGGATTGCTGGAGGGGCTCCGTTTTATCCAGCGCAAAGGCCCCGAGGTGATCCTGAATCATGAAAGATTCCTGGCTGCCCGGTGTGCGGATGCCCTGTCAGCTCTGCCGGGTGTGCGCGTCTTTGCGGCGCCCCGCCTCTTCTGCCAAGCGGGGGTGCTCTCCTTTCAGGTGGACGGCATGGACTGTGAAGATGTGGGGCAGGCACTGGGAGAACAGGGGATTGCCGTCCGTTCCGGGCTCCACTGCGCGCCGCTGGCGCACCGCTCCGCAGGGACGCTGGATGTCGGGACCGTACGGGTCAGTTTTTCCGCCTTTAACTCCAGCGGAGATGTGGACGCGCTGGCCGGAGCTGTGGCGCGGCTGCCCAGACGCCAATAAAAGCATTCCAAAGCGTATTGTCTGTGCGAGTGCACGCGGTTCTTCGCCGCGCGCCCTCGTACTCTTTTTTTCAGGCTTTTTCTATGAAATTAAGGGAAAATTAATGGGCGGAGTTCTTGCCATTTGCAAGAGGATACAGTATAATATTTGAAATGGGCGGGTAGCGTTTTGGCACCGCCCATCGTGCACACTCTGAGATGTGGGAGACATTGGAAATGACTGAATTGCTGTGGGGGATGTGGCAGTACATCCTGACTTTTAACATTTCCATTTTTGACGTACTCGATGTGGCGATCATCGCCTACATCGTTTATCGCGTATTGATGTTGGTCCAGCGCAGCCGGGCCGCCCAGGTGGCGAAAGCCATTTTGCTGCTGCTGGTGGCGCTGGGTCTCTCCTACCTGTTGCAGCTCAGAGTGATCAACTTCGTGCTGAGCCGTATGGTAGAGATGGGAACGCTGGCGCTGGTTGTGGTCTTTCAGCCGGAGATCCGCCGTTTCCTGGAGCAGTTGGGCAGCAGCAGGCTGGGGGATATGTTCAGCCGCGAGGAGGCGCCGCCCGACGTGGAGAACGCCATCACACAGACGGTACAGGCCTATACGTCCCTCTCCAAGGATAAGGTGGGCGCGCTGATGGTCTTTGAGCGAAAGGTCCCGCTGGACGATATCATCAAAACCGGCACCATGCTGGATTCCACCGTGGCGGCGGAGCTGCTGAAGAATCTTTTCTGGAACAAGGCCCCGCTGCATGACGGCGCGGTGATCGTTCGGAACGGACATATCGTGGGCGCGGGCTGTGTACTGCCGCTGTCCGGGAACGTCAATCTCTCCCGGGACCTGGGGATGCGGCACAGGGCCGGAATCGGCATGAGCGAAAATTCCGACGCGGTAGTCGCCATTGTATCTGAGGAGACGGGATCTATTTCCGTGGCGGTCAACGGTATGCTCAAGCGGCACTTGGCCCCTGAAACTCTGGAGCGGCTTCTGCGCAACGAGCTCCTCCCGCAGGAGGAGTCGTCCTCCAAGTCCTCCATACTGACCTCGCTATTCAAGTCGAAAAAAGGTGACAAAGACGATGGGGAAGAAGTTCACGGAAAGTAAAGCCTTCAATATCATCCTAGCCGTCCTCATCGCCCTTGCGCTATGGGTTTATGTGACCGCCATTATCGGTCAGGTGGGCAGCATGACCATACGGAACGTGCCCATCACCCTGGTGGGTGAAGATGTGCTCAACTCCAAGGGGCTTATGATCGACGCAAGCACCAAGCTGACGGTCAATGTGGGCATCACGGGAGGGCGTTCGGCGCTGGTCGCCATTGCCTCCAACTCCTCGGAGTTCATCACTGCTCGGCTGGATGTGTCCGAGATCAGCGAGGCAGGGGAGTATGAGCTTCCCTGCAAACTGGGACTGGAAAATACGCTTACCAGCGGCGTCCGTCTGGATGGAGACTCGACCCAGACCATTCGGGTAGTCGTTACGAAAATGCTGTCCAAGACCATCGAGGTGCGTGGCAATTTCACCGGTACAGTGAAAGACGGCTATCGGACCAATACGGTGGAGATCACGCCCAGCACGGTGCGGATCCAGGGGCCTGAGGCATTGGTCAATCAAATCGACTACGCGCAGGTCACCATAACGGGTGAGGAGCTTACAAAGACAGTCAGCGGTGAAATGAGCTTTGACATGATTTCCTCCGATGGGGAAGTACTGAAGAGCGATGAGATCAGTTCCAATGTAAATACCGTCAGCGTAGTGCTGCCTGTAGTCAAAACGCTGGAGATCCCTCTCACGGTGGATTTTATCTATGGCGGAGGCATCACGGAAGAGAACTTTGCGCGATATGTAGAGCCCTACGTTGATATTCAACCCAACACCATTCAGATTTCCGGCGAGGAATCCGACATTACGCCCCTGGAGGGGAAATCCATCACTTTGGGTAAAATCGATCTGGCGGATGTGGTCCAGGAGAATCAGACCTATACCTTCCCCATTGTTCTTGCATCCGAACTCTCCAACGACAGCGGTATCAGTGAGGCCACTGTGACCATCAGTGTCAAGGGCCTGGAGACCAAGACCGTGGAGACTTCGAATATCGAGGTCATCAACGTGCCCGAGGGATTCACCGCGTCGGCCGTGACTCAGTCTCTGCAGGTGCAGGTCCGCGGCCCCGCCGACGCTTTGGAAACTGTGGATGGTTATCAGCTCCGGGTGGTGGTGGACCTCGAGGGTGAGACGCTCCGGCAGGCGCAGTTCCCATTCCAGCCAAAGATCTATTTGGATGGGGAGAGCACCTGTGGGGTGGTCAACGGTGCAAACGGATATATCGTAGTGGTCAATATTCAATCGCAATAGGAGAAATTGCTATGACACAGACTGCACAAGTAAAGCAGACCTTCCCAAATGGAACCGCAGTTGTGGCGGTGGTACGTCAGGGGGCCTGTGCCCATAATTGTTCAGAGTGCGGCGGCTGCATGACCGCTCAGCAGCCCACGGTTACCGCTCTGGCCCAAAATACCGTAGGCGCCAGGGAAGGAGAGCTGGTCGTGGTGGAGACGGAAAACGCCAATCTTATGGGAGTTATCGCCTTTGTCTATCTGGTCCCCATGGTTCTTCTGGTGGCCGGATATTTGGCCGCCCAGGCGTTCGGCCTGACGCAGGGCTGGTGTATTTTGGCCTCTGTGGCGGCCTTTGCCGTCAGCATTTTGATGGTGGTAGCCTTGGACCGTTCTGTCAAGCGCCGGAGGGCGCTTCAATTCCGGATCGTCCGGTTAAAGAGCGCCTGATGTTCGGGTATGTAGTCCCGCTCAGAGGAGAGCTCAAGGTGTGGGAGCTGGATGCCTATCAGGCGGCCTATTGCGGACTCTGCCATACGTTGGGACGCCGTTACGGCTTTTTGCCCCGGCTGCTGCTCAGCTATGATTTTGCATTTCTGGCGATGCTCCTTTCGACAGAGAGCGCCCGCCCTATAACGCAGCGGCGGCGCTGTATCGCTTGCCCCATCAAGGGCAAGCAGGTCTGCCGGGAAAGCCTCAGCTTGGATATCGCTGCCGATGAGAGCGTGATTCTCACCTATTGGAAGCTGATGGACGGGGTGGCGGACGCCTCTTTCTGGAAGGGACTGCCCTCGCGTCTCCTGGTGCTTCTGCTCCGTCCGTCTTATCACCGCGCCGCCAAGCGGCGCCCCGATTTTGACAGCCGGACGGCGGCATGTCTTGAAGAACTGAGATTTTTGGAGAAAGAGCGCTCCGGCTCCTTGGACCGTACGGCGGATACCTTTGCCCGCATTCTGCGGGCGGCAGCGCCAAGCACTGGAACAAGTGACCGTGACCGGGCGGTGGGGCAGCTTCTCTACCACGTCGGCCGCTGGATCTATTTGACAGATGCTTGGGACGACCTGGCGGAGGACCGAAGTCGGGGAACCTACAATCCCGTGGCCGCCCGCTGGCCGGACGGCCCGGAGGGACACAGAGAGGAATTGCGGACCACGTTGCGCCACTCCTTGAACCTGGCGGTGTCTGCCTGCCACTTAACGGATTTTGGCCCCTGGAGTGGAATCGTCCTCAATATTCTCTGCCTGGGACTTCCCATGGTGGAGGAATCCGTATTTCGGGGCGAATGGCGCAAGCGCAAGAAAGAAACAAATGGGAGAATGAGCTATGAACGATCCGTATAGCGTACTGGGCGTCGATTCCAACGCCAGTGATGAAGAGATCAAGCGGGCCTATCGAGAACTGGCCCGAAAATACCATCCGGATAACTACCAGAACAATCCGCTGGCGGACCTCGCTGAGGAAAAAATGAAGGAGATCAACGAGGCTTACGATGCCATCAACAAAATGCGCTCGGGCGGAACTTCATCCGCTTATCAGTCCTCTTACCAACAGCAGACGACCTATCAGCAGCAGAGCCGTTCCTACTCCGCCGGAAGTACCATCTACGCCCGCGTGCGGCAATCCATCAATCTGGGAAACTTGAGTCAGGCGGAACAGCTCCTTCAGTCTGCTCCCACACAGGATGCCGAATGGCACTTTCTCATGGGGAGTATCGCCTACCGCAAGGGCTGGCTGGATGAAGCCATGCAGCAGTATCAGATTGCCGTCAATATGGAGCCGGGGAACCCGGAATACCGGCAGGCCTACAACATGATGCAGCGGGGAGGACAGGCCTATCGGCCCTATGGGTATGCCGGGGGGGCGGACTCCTGTGACTGCTGCACCACCATGTTGTGTCTGAACTGCCTGTGCGGCGGCTGCGGCAACTGATATGAGAAGACAACGACAGGCCGCTTTCAGCGTGGCCTATACGGCCCTTCTGGCCGCGCTGTCTCTGGTGATCCTCTATGGTTCCTGCCTCGTCCCCACGGGGCGCGCGGGCGTGGTGGGATTAGCGGGGCTGTTGCCTGCAGCAGCGGTGATTTCCGGCGGCCCAAGCTCCGGCGTCCTCTGTTACGCCGGGACCGGTATCTTGGCGTTTCTGCTGCTGCCCGACAAGGGAAACGCACTCCTGTACCTGCTGTTTTTTGGACTTTATCCTCTGGTGAAATACAGCATAGAGCGAATTCGGCGCTTAACGTTGGAGCTGGTCTTGAAGCTCGCCTTTTTTAACGGTATGCTGTCTGTCTTTTGGTTTGTACTTCGTACCATTTTTTTGTCCGCGATCCCACTGAGCACACAGTCACTTCCCCTGCTCTACCTGGGGGGGAGCGCCGTATTTCTGATGTATGACTTCGGCTTTTCCAAGTTAATTGCCTTTTATATCGCCCGGGTGGACAAACCGCTGCGCAATGGGCGATCTGCAAATTAGTACGAAAGAAGAAAGGGGAGACCGCCGGTGGTCCGCAGTATGACCGGCTATGGCAGGGGAGAGGCGGTTTTGAACGACCGAACCATTACAGTGGAGGTCCGTTCCGTCAACAACCGTTACCTGGATTGTACCGTCAAGATGCCTCGTGCCTATATGTTTGCGGAGGATGCGATTAAAAGCACCGTCCAGCGCAGTATTTCCAGGGGGAAGGTAGATATTTTCGTCACCATCAACAGCACCAAGGCGGACGGAGTGATCGTCAGCCTGAACCGGCCGGTGGCCGACGGCTATTATGCCGCGCTTACAGAGCTTCGAGACACCTATGGGCTCCGGGACGACATTTCCCTGTCCCTGCTGTCTCGGTTTCAGGACGTGTTTTTTGTGGAGAAGGCCCCCGAGGACGTGGAGGCCGTCGCGGCGGATATCTGTGCCGTACTGGATATGGCTCTGCAGGACTTCAACGGCATGCGGGAGCGGGAGGGCGCCAAGCTCTCTGCCGATATTCTCTCCCGCGCCGGAACTATTGAGGCGCTGACGGCCCAGGTGGAGGCACAGTCCCCTAAAACCGTAGCGGAGTATCGCGGCAGGCTCGAGAACAAAATGAAGGAAGTCCTCCAGAACACCCAAATCGATGAGAGCCGCATCCTTACGGAGGCCGCCATTTTTGCTGATAAAGTTGCCGTTGATGAGGAGACCGTGCGTCTGCACAGTCATCTCTCTCAACTGCGCACGTTGTTGGAGCAGGACGGACCGATGGGGCGGAAGTTGGATTTTCTCATTCAGGAGTTCAATCGTGAGGCAAACACTATCGGCTCCAAATGCAATGACTTGGAGACTGCTCGACATGTCATCGACATCAAGGCAGAAATCGAGAAGATCCGGGAGCAGGTCCAGAATATCGAGTGAGGGAGGCGGAAAGCATGAAGCTCATCAACATTGGATTTGGCAACATGGTCTCCGCCAGCCGGCTGATTGCCATCGTAAGTCCGGAGTCGGCGCCCATCAAGCGGATGATACAGGAGGCCCGGGAGCGCGGTGTGCTCATCGACGCGACCTATGGCCGACGTACTCGGGCCGTACTGGTTATGGACAGCGACCACATCGTTCTTTCGGCGATCCAGCCGGAGACGGTGGCCGGCCGCTTGAGCGGCGGCAGGGATGCCGCGGATCCCATACCGGAGGAGGACGAGGACTGATGGCTCTGAAAAAGAAAGCCAAGGGACAGCTCATCGTCCTGTCCGGTCCCTCCGGTGTGGGGAAGAGCACGGTGATCGCCGAACTCCTCGGACAGAGGCAGGACATCCACTTTTCCGTCTCCTTCACCACCCGAAAGCCGCGGGTGGGGGAGGCAAACGGCGTCAACTACAACTTTGTGGAACGGGACGAGTTTGAACGCATGATTGCTGACGGCGAACTGCTGGAGCATGCAGAGTATGTCAACAACTATTACGGCACCTCTCTGAAAGTCATCCAGGAAAAGCTGGACGCCGGCGTCGACGTGCTTTTGGATATCGAAGTCCAGGGTGCGGCCAAGGTGAGGAGCAAATGTCCCGACGCCGTTTTGATTTTCATTATTCCGCCCTCTTTTGAGGAGCTCTCCCGGCGCCTCCGCGGTCGAAATACGGACAGCGAAGAGGTCATAGCCGGCCGGCTCCAAAAGGCGAGGGAAGAATATAAGCAGATACCCAAATACGATTATCTGGTGGTCAACGACAAGGTATCCGCCGCTGCGGAGGAGATCATCTCCATCCTGATCGCGGAGGATTGCCGGACCAAGAACCGCATCCATCTCATAGAAGGAGTGTGACTTTTGTATGATGCTCTATCCCGCAATGAAAGATCTGCTCAAGCAGGTGCCCAGCCGCTATCAATTGGTGAACGTGGTGGCCCACAGGGCCCGTGAGATCGCCGCCGATGCCGACGAGCAGGGCTATCCCCTCAACGATAAGCCGGTGTCCATCGCCATCCGTGAGATTGCCGAGGGCAAGGTGGATTTGAGCGTACCGGAACAGCATTGACGGATGCAAGGCAAGTGCCGAGGGGCCGCTATCCCCGGTACTTGCCTTTTGTGGACGAAGGAGGTCGCGGAATGGAGCATGTCAGTATCGCCCGGGTGGCCCTTGCCGCGGCGACCTATGCGATCGACAGGCCCTATGACTATCAGATTCCCCAGGAGCTGGAAGGACGCGCCGCCCCTGGAGTACGGGTCATTGTCCCTTTTGGAGCGGGAAACCGCCGCACAGAGGGACTGATCTTGGCCCTGACAGACGAAACCCGTCTGGAAAAGAAGATAAAGGCTGTCCTTACCGTTTTGGATGATGCGCCGGTGCTGGGTGCCGCTGGCATCAAGCTGGCGCTCTGGGTCCGCGACCGTTTTTTCTGCACGGTCTATGACGCGGCACGCGCCATGCTTCCTGCCGGACTGTGGTTTTCCATTCAGGACAGTTACCGTGTGGCGGAAGGTGTAGACCGGGAGCGATCCTATGATGCGGCCGGCCGCTCCGACCATGCACGGCGGATTCTGGATCTGATTTGGGCCGCCGGCGGCTCCGCCGAATTGGGACAGATCAGAGCGGCTTTGGGGACCAAAGATCCAAATCCAGCGCTCCGCCAACTCACCGAGCAGGGGATACTGGTCCTGGAGACCAGCGCCTCCCGCGGCGTGGGGGACAAGACCGAACAGGTAGCCGCGCTGGCCCTTCCAGCGGAGGAGGCGTTGGCTTTGGTGACGCCCAAGCGAAAGACCGCTCCGCTGCGTTACGCTGTGGTAGAACTTCTCTGTGGGCTCGGGAGCGCGGCATCCAAGGAGATCTGCTATTTTACCGGAGCATCCCCCGCCACCCTGCGCGCCCTGGCGAAAAGCGGGATCTTGACGCTGGAAAAGCGCGAGGTATTCCGACGTGTGTCTGCGGACGGAGTCGAGCCGGCGGCGCCGCCGGTCCTCAATCAGGAGCAGCAGACAGCCTTTCTGCACCTGGACGCACTTGCCCGGGCGGAAAAGCCGGCGGTGGCGCTTTTATACGGCGTCACCGGGAGTGGTAAGACCCAGGTCTATATCAGCCTCATCCGTGCGGCGCTGGACCGTGGCGAATCTGCTATGGTGCTGGTGCCCGAGATCGCCCTGACGCCCCAGCTCCTGCATATCTTCTCCGCCCACTTCGGGGAAAATATTGCCGTTCTTCACAGCTCACTGAGAGCAGGGGAGCGGTATGACGAGTGGAAACGGGTCCGCTCCGGCCGGGCCCGTGTCGTGCTGGGCACCCGCTCCGCTGTGTTCGCGCCGCTGAAAGATCTGGGCCTCATTATCCTGGATGAAGAGCAGGAGGCCTCTTATAAATCAGAAAATACGCCCCGGTACCATGCCAGGGACGTGGCCAAATATCGTTGCGCCAGGAATGGAGGGCTGCTGGTGCTCGGGTCCGCCACGCCGTCTATAGAGACCATGTATCTGGCAAAGAGCGGAGTCTACCATATGGTTACCCTCTCCCGCCGCTATAATGAGCATGCCCTTCCCCATGTCTTTGTCACTGATATGAAGGAGGCGCTTCGCAGCGGAAACGGTACCTCCATCAGTGCGCGCCTGCACAGGGAACTGGCATCCAATCTGGAACGCGGAGAGCAGAGCATTCTGTTCTTGAACCGGAGAGGGGCCAGCCGTATGGTCTCCTGTGGGGAGTGTGGCGCCGTTCCCACATGCCCAAGGTGCTCTGTCCATCTGACATATCATTCAGCCAATGGGCGGCTGATGTGCCACTATTGCGGCCATTCTGAACGGCTGCCGGACCACTGTCCGGAGTGTGGTGGTGCCCTCAATTTTATCGGAGTCGGAACACAGAAGGTCCAGGAGGAGCTGGAGTCGTTGTTTCCAGGGGTGGAAGTTCTGAGAATGGATACCGATACCATTTCCGCCTCTCAGTCCCATGAGGCGTTGCTCTCCAGGTTTGAAAAGGAGAAGATTCCCATCCTGGTTGGGACACAGATGGTGGCGAAAGGCTTGGATTTCGAAAATGTAACTCTGGTGGGTGTCATCGCGGCTGACCTTGCCCTGTATGTCGATTCCTTTCGCGCCGCGGAGCGGACCTTTTCTCTGCTTACACAGGTGGTCGGCCGGGCGGGGCGAGGCGGAAAGACGGGGCGGGCGGTCATTCAGACCTATACGCCCGACAACGACGTGATCCGATATGCGGCGTCTCAGGATTACGACAGCTTTTTTGAACAGGAGATCGACCTGAGAAAATTGATGGAGTACCCACCTTTCCGGGACCTCTTCGTGCTCACGGCATCGGGGCTGAACGAGGCTTCGGTGCTCAGAGCCTGCCAGCAGCTTCGGCGCAGCCTGGAGCGATGGATCGCCGTCTGGCCTTCCCCGGAAAACCGCCCCAGACTTTTGGGGCCCGCTCCTGCAGCGGTGGCCAAGGTCAACCACCGCTATCGCTACCGCCTGACCTTGATGTGCCAAAATACCAAGGAGGTGCGGGGGCTCTTGGCGCAGATGCTGCGCGCAGCGAACAGTGATAAAGAAAACAGGGGCGTATCCATATTCGCGGATGTGAACCCCTATGATTAGTTGGATACGGAGGAATGCAACCATGGCATTGAGAAAAATTTTGACCGACCGGGACCCGGTGCTGCACAAGACATCCCGTCCCGTTACTAATTTTGACGACAGGCTCCATGATTTGCTGGACGACCTCAAAGAGACCCTCGCCAACGCGGGCGGCGCCGGCCTTGCAGCTCCCCAGGTGGGAATTCTGCGCCGCTGCGTCATTGTGGTGGACGAGAATGATGAGATGCTGGAACTGGTCAATCCCGAGGTCATTGAACGCTCGGAGGAGATCCAGGACGGCTTTGAGGGTTGTCTCAGCGTACCCGGGATGTGGGGGATGGTGGAGCGCCCTATGCGTGTAAAGGTCCGGGCCCAGGACCGTACCGGCGCATTCTTTGAGGCGGAGGGGGCTGGTATCGTGGCCCGATGCTTCTGCCATGAGATCGACCACCTGGACGGGCATCTCTTTACGGAACTCACCGACCACCTCTACACCCAAAAGGAGCTGGACGAGATGATGGAGGCGGAGGAGGGAAAAAAGCGTTGAGGATTCTCTTTATGGGCACGCCGGAATTTGCCGTCCCCTCGCTGGAGGCTCTGCTCACCGCCGGCCATCAGGTCTGCGGGGTGTTTACGCAGCCGGATAAGCCCAAAAACAGAGGGATGAAGCTCCAGACAAGCCCTGTAAAGGAATGTGCCCTGTCACATAATGTTCCAGTGTTTCAGCCAGGCAAAATGCGGGATGGGGAGGCCTTGGGGTATCTGCACGCAGCGGACCCTGAGCTGATCGTGGTGGCGGCCTATGGGCGTATTCTGCCGGATAATATTTTGGCATATCCACAATACGGCTGTATCAACGTCCACTCGTCCCTGCTGCCCAAATATCGTGGCGCGGCCCCCATCAACTGGGCCATCTTGAATGGCGAAGCGGAGACTGGCGTTACGATTATGCATATGGCCTCCGAGTTGGATGCCGGGGATATCATCTGTCAGTCCGCCACGCCGATTGGAGAGAATGAAACCGCGCCGGAACTCTTTCAGCGGCTTGCGCAGCTGGGGGCGGGGCTGTTGCTGGAGGCGGTGGGACAAATCGCGGATGGCAGGCCCGCCAGGGTGCCTCAGGATGCCGCCCTGGCCACCTATGCGCCTATGCTGAGCCGTGCGCTCTCGCCCATCGATTGGAACCGGGACGCCCGCAGCCTCCACAATCAGGTTCGCGGGCTTCTGCCATGGCCGGCAGCCGTGGCGGAGTTTGGAGGCAACCGGTGTAAAGTGCTTTCAACTGTCGTGATTGACGACAAAATGGAGAAGGCGCCTGGGACTGTGATAGAAGCGGGGAAAAACGGCATCGTAATGGTCTGCGGCGGAGGGACGCTCCTTCGCATTTGTGAGTTGCAGCCGGATGGCGGCAAGCGGATGAAGGCCGCCGACTATCTGCGCGGGCACCCCCTGAGTTTGGGGTAGATGGGACGAGTGGGTGAGGATATTATGGCTGGAAATGCCCGGGAAGTAGCGCTGTTGACGCTCTCCGCCTGTGAAAAACAAGGTGCGTGGTCCGACCTCGCCCTCAAGAAAAATATCCATTCCGTCGGACTGGACGGCAGGGACGCCGCCCTGGCCACCCGTCTGTGCTTTGGCGTGCTTCAGAACAGGATGCTTCTGGATTTTTATATTGGAAAGTTCTCCTCCGTGCGGGTAGAGCGCATGGAAAATCGGGTGCTCAACGCACTTCGGCTGGGCGTCTATCAGATGGCGTTTCTCACCAGGATTCCGGTCAGCGCGGCTGTCAACGAGTCGGTAACCCTTTCCCGCAAATACAGCAAGAACCCCAGAAGTCCTGGCCTGGTCAACGGGATTCTCAGGGCGGTGTCCCGAAATATGGACCACCTTCCGCTCATTGAGGAAAAAGATCCAGCCAGATACCTCTCCATTCGATACAGCCATCCGCTGTGGCTGGTACGCGAGTTCCTTGACGCGCTGGGGGAAAAGGAGGCGGAGCGGCTGCTGGCGGCGGATAACAGCGAACCCGCTACGGTGGCCCAGATCAATATCCTCCGGGCCTCCACGCTGGAGGTCTTAAACGCCTTGGCTGCAGAGGCGGCCGACGCTGCACCCCATCCCTGGCTGCCGGACTGTGTTACGCTGACAGGAGGGGGCGACCTGGAACAGCTTTCGGTATTCCGGGACGGACGATTTTACATCCAGGACGCGGCGGCCCGCCTCGCTGTAATGGCTGCGGCTCCCAGGCCTGGGATGCGGGTTCTGGACGCCTGCGCCGCGCCGGGGGGCAAGTCCTTTGGCACCGCCATTGCGATGGGGGACCGGGGTGAAGTTTTGTCCTGTGATATCCACCCGCACAAGAAAAAGCTCATAGACGCCGGTGCGCAGCGGCTGGGCCTGGCCTGTATCCGCTCGGCTGTGCAGGACGCCAAGTCCCCCTGTGCGCAATGGGTGGATGCCTTTGATCTAGTGATCGCGGATGTACCGTGCTCCGGCCTGGGCATCATCCGAAAAAAGCCGGACATCCGTTACAAGGAGCCGGGGCCTCTGGCTGGGCTGCCTGCCGTACAGCGTTCCATTTTGGAGAATGTATCGGCCTATGTAAAGCCGGGAGGTGTACTGTTATACTGTACCTGTACACTGCTGGAGCGGGAGAATGGGGATGTGGTGTCTTGGTTTTTGGACGCGCATCCGGAGTATCACACAGAGCCCTTTGAACTGCCTGCCCCCATCGGGCGGGCGGCGGAGGGCAGGCTGACGCTTTGGCCCCATATTCATGGTACGGACGGATTTTACATTGCAAAGCTGCGGAGGGACCTATGACCGATATCAAATCCATGACCCAGGAGGAGATGGCCGCATGGCTCAAAGAGCTGGGGGAACCGGCCTTTCGTGCTAAACAGGTGTTTACCTGGCTCCACCGCGGGGCCATATCCTTTGAGGAGATGACCGATCTCTCCAAGTCATTGAGGGAGAGGCTGGCCCGCGAATGTGTGATCACGAAGCCGGAGGTGGAGCGGAAACAGGTCTCCGCACAGGATGGCACGATCAAATATCTCTGGCGTCTGGGAGATAAAAATTGCATTGAGACGGTTTTGATGCGCTACCGCCATGGGAATACTGTATGCATCTCTTCCCAGGTAGGGTGCCGAATGGGCTGCGCCTTCTGTGCGTCCACCCTGGGGGGCAAGGTGCGGAACTTGACCCCATCTGAGATGTTGGATCAGGTGCTATTCACCCAACTGGACGCAGGGGTGCCCATATCCAATATCGTGCTGATGGGGATAGGGGAACCGCTGGATAATTTTGACACCGTACTCCGCTTTTTAGAGCTGGTCAATCATCCGGACGGCCTTCATATCGGGATGCGGCATATCTCTCTGTCCACCTGCGGGCTCACAGACAAAATTGACAAATTGGCGGAACATGGGTTACAATTGACATTGTCTGTTTCACTCCATGCCCCGGACGACGAGACCCGCAGCCGTATTATGCCGGTGAACCGCTCGGTAGGTGTGGAAAAATTGTTTGCCGCCTGCCGCCGCTATTTTGAAGTTACGGGACGGCGTATTTCCTATGAGTACGCCATGATCGACGGGGTGAATGACAGCGACTGGCAGGCCGATTTGCTCGCCGCGCATCTGAAGGGGACGCCGGGCCATGTGAATCTCATCCCCCTCAATGAGGTCAAGGAGAGCCCGCTGAAACCCAGCCGCAGGGTCGCCGCATTCCAAAGACGATTGGAGCAGCAGGGTATCAACGTTACGGTCCGGCGGAAGCTGGGAGGGGATATCGACGCCTCCTGTGGTCAGCTCCGTCGGAAAGCCATGCAGGAATCGTGAGACATAAGTCAGCCTGTGCCTGTTAGGGCGAAAGGACTGGTTCAATATGAACATATGGGGTATCACCGACACAGGTGTGGTCCGGGAACAAAATCAGGATTACTATCATATCGAGCTACTCGAGGAGAATGTGGGGCTCGCCGTCGTCTGTGACGGTATGGGTGGCGCCAAGGCCGGCAATGTGGCCAGCCATATGGCGGTGGAGACCTTTCTCGAAACGGCCGGGGCACAGCCGCCAGAACAGTGGAAAAATGAACCGGAGGCTGTGCTTCACTTCGCTGCGGAGCAGGCCAACCAGGCGGTCTACTTCCGCGCCGGCATCGACCCCGATTGCCGCGGTATGGGCACCACGATGGTGGCTGCGCTTGTGGTGGAGCAGACGGCCTATCTGCTGAACATCGGGGACAGCCGGGCATATCTGATTCGACCTGACGGCATCAGCCGCCTTACCCGGGATCACTCCGTGGTGGAGGCCCTGGTGGCCAGGGGAGAGATCACCCCAGAAGAGGCCCGGCAGCACCCTCAAAAAAATCTCATCACCAGAGTCTTGGGGGCGGAAGCCAAACTCCGCGCCGACCTGTACCGCCAACAGCTCAGTCCCGGAGACGTACTGCTCCTCTGTTCGGACGGGCTCATCAACGTGGTCACCGACCAGGAGGTCCTCTATGAGGTCCTGCACGGCGGCCCGGCTGAGGACTGCTGCCAGCGCCTGCTGGATATCGCACTGTCCCGGGGCGCTCCGGACAATGTGACCGTGGTCCTGCTTCAGATGTAACCTAAGGAGGATACCGCTTCATGGATCAGTACATAGGGAAAATGCTGGATAACCGGTATGAGATACTGGAGGTCATCGGCACCGGCGGCATGGCGGTGGTCTACAAAGCCCGCTGTCACCGGCTCAACCGCTTGGTGGCCATCAAGATCCTCCGGGACGATCTGGCAAAGGACGCTGAGTTCCGCCGCCGGTTCCACGATGAGTCCCAAGCTGTGGCGATGCTGTCCCATCCCAATATCATGGCCGTTTATGACGTGAGCCGTTCCTCCGACGTGGAATATATCGTGATGGAACTTATCGACGGCATTACTCTCAAGCAGTATATGCAGAAGAAGGGTGCGCCCCTCAATTGGCGGGAGGCACTCCATTTCATTACCCAGATCATGAAGGCCCTGTCCCATGCCCACAGCAGAGGCATCATACACCGGGATATCAAGCCCCAGAACATCATGGTCCTCCGGGACGGCAGCGTCAAGGTGGCTGACTTCGGGATCGCCCGGCTGGCTTCCGCTGCTCAGAATACGCTGACGCAGGAGGCGCTGGGCTCCGTCCACTATATCTCGCCGGAGCAGGCGAGGGGCAGCCGGATCGACGCGCGCAGCGATATCTATTCCGTCGGCGTCGTTCTCTATGAGATGCTTACCGGACGGCTCCCTTTTGAGGGGGATACCCCTGTCTCCGTGGCCATTCAGCATATCAACTCAATTCCGTTGCCTCCCAGAGAGCTGAATCCCGATATCCCCGAGGCCCTCGAGAGCATCACGATGAAGGCTATGGCACCCAATGTGGAAAATCGCTATGCCAGCGCCGATGCCATGCTCTCTGATTTGGAGGAATTCCGCAAAAATCCCAGCATCAATTTTGAGTATACGCCTTCCGACCTCTTTCCTACACCAGGCGTTACTGACGAGCCGACTCAGATCATTGATACGCACCGGCGGAAAGCTTACGCCCCAGCGTCCCAGGAATCCCCTCGTAAGGCGGCGCGCGGAGAACAGCGCAAGGCGGAGGATGACGACGACCCGGAGGAATACCGCAGCTCTGCCAGAAAACACAAGGACCAAGGCGGTGGCATGTCCGTCCCGCTGGCAGTGGCGTCTATCCTGGTGTTTGTGGTCGGGATCGGCGTTCTGCTGTGGGTCATCTTCTTCAGCAATATTTTTGCCAGCACGACTACCTATACCGTCCCCAAAGTGACAGGGATGACGCTGGAAGAGGCCCGGGAGGACCCGGATGTGGTCGGGCGATTTACCATTGTAGAGGGAGAAAAAGTGACCAGCGATACGGTGCCGGTCGGACAGATTGTCTCCCAGGAACCAGCGGCCCACCGCCAGGTAGGAGAGGACGGCCTTACCATTACGGTCAACATCAGTGCCGGTACCGAGACCATCACCATGCCGCCCGTAGTGGGTAAGGAGTATCGCGAGGCCCTGGTAGAACTGCAAAAATATGGACTGCGCCCCACAGAAACGCAGTATGAGGCCTCTGAGACCATTACAGAGAACTATGTGATCCGTACCACGCCCGCTGAGGGAACGGTCGTGGTGCCGGGCGACGATATCCTTGTGGTGATCAGCTCCGGTCCTGCGGTCAAGCCGGTGACGATGCTACCCGTTGTGGGCCAAATGGTGGACGACGCCAAAAAGACACTGGAGGAGGACCTGCACCTGTCGGTAAAGGTGGTCACGATGGACAGCGACAAGCCCGAGGGTCTGGTCCTGTACCAGAGCATCGCATCCGGCACAGAGGTGGACGAGGGGACTACTGTGACCCTTCAGGTCAGCAACGGCTCCGGCACATCCTCTGGAGAGACGCCCAGCCCCAGCGAGAGCACAAATCCTGGCAGCAGCTCCCAGCCGGAAGATCCCTCTGTCAACGGGAATCTCAAGTCAAAAGATGTGGAGGTTTCTCTGCCCAGTGACGGTGAGCCAGGGGATATCGTCCAGGTCCGCATTTCCGGGAAGGATATCGACCAGTCTAAGAGCGCCGAACGCCGGGTTGGAAATGTTCACTTTACTGTGTGGGGAACCGGAACACAGGAGATAAAAGTCTACATTGACGGCGATTTTATCGGTACTGTGACCGTCAACTTTGACACCTGACGAATCATATGGATGAGGGAATCATTTTAAAAGCGCTCAGTGGCTTCTACTATGTCTACGACGGCACAGGGGACTTGGTGACCTGCCGCGCGAGGGGAAAATTCCGTCACCAGAAGATCACGCCCCTGGTGGGAGACCGGGTGAGATTCACCCGGCTCTCCGGGGGCGAGGGTGCTCTGGATGAGATATTTCCCAGGAAAAACCAGTTCCAACGTCCAGCAGTTGCCAACATCGACCAGCTGGTGATTGTGGTCTCCGGTGCCATACCGATCACCGATCCCTTTCTAATTGACCGTGTGGCGGCGATCGCAGACAGCAAAGAGGGCTGTGAAAGTCTCATCTGTATCAATAAGTGTGATTTGGATGCGGCCGACATGCTCTATCAGATCTATACCGCGGCTGGGTTCCACACTCTGCGGGTCAGTGCTGAGACAGGAGAGGGCATCCAGGAGCTTTCTGCTGCAATTGCAGGAAAGGTTTCTGCCTTTACAGGGAATTCGGGTGTTGGGAAGTCCAGCATTCTGAACGCGCTGGACTCAGATTTTCACCTCCAAGTGGGAGAAGTCAGCGAGAAGCTGGGGCGTGGGAGGCATACTACGCGGCATGTCGAGCTCTATCGCCTAAGGAATGGGGCGATTGTAGCCGACACGCCCGGCTTTTCCTCCTTTGACACGGAACGTATGGAGTCCCTGAGAAAAGAATCGCTGGCCCATGCTTTCCGGGAATTTCGGCCCTATCTGGGAATGTGCAGATATGCCGGCTGTGCACATGTAAAGGAAAAAGACTGTGCAATATTGCAGGCCCTTTCCGAAGGGAAGATCCCACCCAGCCGCCATGAGAGTTATGTCCGCCTCTATGAGCAGGCAAGGGAGATCAAGGACTGGGAGCGAGTTACGAAACCATAAACATACTGCCATATACTTTTGCACACGCAGCGCCTTCTTCCGCGTATACTGGTATAGCGATACCAGACCACGTCGGAAGGAGGCGTTTTTGTTGAAGATCGTCGTAGTACGTTCCCCGAAGTGCCTGTGCGGCATTTTGAAAGCGCTGTTTGGACTGCGCTGAAAAAATGAAAAGATGTCATAGCGGCGAGACCTTGTACATATGCTCCCTGTAGAATCAGTACAAGGAGAGGAACGCTATGGAGCTGGAATGTAAGACCACCCATCTCAACTGTTACGATACCGTTCTGGACACCACCCTGTATCAGGAGGAGACCCTGGAGAGCATTGTCCCCGACGCCTGCCCGGATATCCTGCGCATCGTGGATACCGAAGCGGTGGTATGTCTCAAGAGCAAAGAAGCCCAGGAGGGGCGGATCGAGGTGGCCGGAACCGCCCGGTGCGCCGTCCTCTACGTCCCCGATGGCGCCGAAGGGCTCCGGCGGATGACCATCAGTATCCCTTTTACCTGCTCCGCAGAACACGCCGGCCTGGGGAGCAGCTGTCGGCTGATGGCCGTCCCCCGGGTCCAGGCGGCGGATGCCCGCAGTCTGAACCCCAGAAAAGTCCTCACCAGAGTGAGTCTGGCCGTAGAGGTCCAGGTATTCGCCCCCAGGACCGCCAGCTTCTGCGACGGGGTGGAGTGTGAAAGCGCCGCCGGCATTCAGCAGCTTGGCGAGACCCAATCCGCTTGTCTGGTCATAGCTGTGGAGGAAAAACCCTTTACATTTTCTGACGACCTGAACCTCTCGGGGTCCAAACCCGCGATGGAAGAGCTCTTGAAGAGCAGGGTGGACCTCCGCTGCAGCGAGTCCAAGATCATTGGAAACAAGCTGATTTTCAAAGGGGAGGCGGAGCTGCAGCTCTTGTACCGAGAGCCCTCCGGCGCGATCTGTCCGGCAAGCTTTGAGCTGCCCTTTTCTCAGATTATGGAGGTCTCTGGTGTAGAGGAGGATGCCGACTGTACGCTCCAGGTGCTCCTCACGGGCTGTGACTGCAGCCTGGATGGAGGAGAGGGGCATACGGTCGCGGTCTCTCTTGCCATGCTGGCCCAGGCGGTGGTACGCGAGGAGCGGCAGATCGCACTGCTATCCGATGTCTACAGCACGGTCTACGAGCTGAACGCCGAGCGCCGCCCCTATACCTTCTATCGCCTTATGGAGCACACAGAGCGCAGGGTCATGGTAAGAGAGATTCTGGAGACGGTCACACCGGCCCGGGAGGTCTGCGATGTCTATGTGACCGTGGGCGCTGTGAGCCAGAGCCGGGAGGGGAGCCAGGTCAATCTGTCAGCAGAGACCACTGTCAACGTGGTTTATCGCGGCGAAGACGGAAGCCTCTGTACGGTCGCACGGACGCTGCCCTGTTCCTGTTCGGTGGAATTGGCGGAGGGGGCTTCCTGCACCTGCCGCTGTACGTGTCCCGGAGAACGATTTGCCACCCCAGCGGGCGGAGGCATAGAGGTCCGTTATCCTTTGGATTTCCGCTATCTGGCATTGATGCCGCATAACACGACCGGAGTATCCGATATCCGTCTGGATGAGAGCGCACTGCGCAATACCGCCGGTCAGCCCTCCATTGTCCTGCGGATGGTGGGCGAGGGGGAACGGCTCTGGGATATCGCCAAGGCCTACGGCACGACGATGGACGATATCGTTCAGGCCAACGCCTTGGGTGAGGACGTATTGCCCATGGGTCAGTTGCTGCTCATCCCCAAGAAGCGGTAAAAAGGAGGAATTTCCAGTGGAAGATCGGAACATTTACGAGGATATCGCCCTGCGCACGGAGGGTGATATCTACATCGGGGTGGTGGGCCCGGTGCGGACGGGCAAATCCACATTCATCAAGCGGTTTATGGAGACCCTGGTGATTCCCCACATCGACAACGTTTACCGCAAAGAGCGGGCGCGGGATGAACTTCCCCAGAGTGGCTCAGGGCGCACCATCATGACTGCTGAGCCGAAATTTGTCCCGGAGGAAGCGGTGGAAATCGCCATGGACGGAGGCGCCAATCTATCGGTCCGTCTCATCGACTGCGTGGGCTACATGGTCCCGGGTGCGGCGGGACAATTCGAGGACGATATGCCCCGGATGGTCACCACGCCTTGGTTCGACCATGAGATTCCTATGACGGAGGCGGCGGAGATCGGCACCCGAAAGGTCATTGCGGAGCACTCCACCATCGGCATTGTCATCACCACCGACGGAACCATCACGGATATTCCCCGAGAGGACTATCTGGAAGCGGAAGACCGGGTCATTTCTGAATTGCAGGAGCTGGGTAAGCCCTTCTTGGTGCTGCTCAACTCGTCCAGCCCCAAGTCGGAGCGGGCACGGGCCATCCGAAACGATATCGCCGCCCGGTACGACGTGACATGTATGGCGGTCAACTGCCTGGAGCTGGACCAGGGCGATGTGGCGGATATCATCAAAGCGGTCCTCTATGAGTTCCCCCTCAAGGAACTGGACCTGTCCCTTCCTCCCTGGGTGGATGCCCTTCCGTACGATCACCCCATCAAGAGCGGTCTGTACGCCGCGATCCGTGAAAACTCCGCTGGGATGCGTCGTATCCGGGATGTGGAGCAGGCGGTGAGCGCCATTGGCGCCTGCGAGGGCGTCAGCAGCGCACGGATTAGCGGTATCCAGCTCGGTACCGGCTTGGCGGCGGCAGATCTGGACCTGCCCAGGGGCCTTTTCTATGAGACATTGTCCAACCAGTCCGGCTTTACCATCCAGGATGACGGGGACCTGATGGAACTTCTGACCGAGTTGGCTGGTGTCAAAAGCGAGTATGACAAGGTAGCCGCCGCCCTCCAAGAGGTGAGAGAGACCGGCTATGGTATCGTGGTCCCCACCACCGATGAGCTCCATCTGGAGGAGCCCGAGATCGTCCGTCAGGGCGGACGCTATGGCGTACGCCTGAAGGCCAGCGCCCCGAGCATCCATATGATTCGGGCCGATATCGAAACCGAGGTCTCTCCCATCGTCGGGAATGAGAAACAATCCGAAGAGATGATCAATTATCTCCTTCAGGAATTTGAAGGGGATACCAAGGCCATCTGGCAGTCCAACATTTTCGGAAAGTCCTTCCATGAGCTGGTCAGTGAGGACCTGAACACCAAGCTCAAACGGATGCCGGAGGATGCCAGAAGCAAGCTTCAGGAAACTCTGCAGCGCATCATCAACGAGGGGTCCGGCGGTTTGATTTGCATCATCTTATAAAGTTATCGGATTTTAAATTCATCCGGCCCAGAGGCGCGCCCCTGGGCCGGATCTTTATGCCCTCCTCTATCGTTCGGCCAAGAGATGAATCATTTGTTTGATTGAGGCAACGCTTATAGAAACGGCCTCTCGGAGCATTGCCTTCGGCGAATCCCCCAGTGACGTCTGGAGGGAGGCGTAGGACAGGATCTTTTCCAATCCCTCCAGCAACAGTCTGCGGTCTTCCGTCGCGCCGCCCAACCGCTCCCATGCCCGCTGCGCCTGTTCCTTGGAAAAGGTAAGACTGTACAACTCCCCACCGCCTAATCCGCAGGCCAGCGCACAGGCAAGGACCGGTTCGCACAGATTGCAGACCATGCTTTTCACCGTCTCTCCATAATCAATGGCGTGCAGGGAGAGAACACGGGAGACCGCTCTCGTTTCAAATGCTTGACACAGGAGGTCCTCACTGTGGATGCGGCCCAGATAGAGACGGATAAAGTCGAGTCCCTGATATCCCTGCGGGTAGAGAAGGGGAGGATAGTCCGCCGTGATGGAAATGCGGTGGGAGGTGAATGCAGGACGGTATCGTTCGAAAAAAGCGGGGATTCCGTCCCGCAATGTGGAATTGTAGAGCTCGTTTTCTGTCGGAATCCTGTGCTTCATCACTTGGCGATAAAATTGCTGGGTGGACCGAAGCTGAATGATAAGCTTCAGGCTGCCTCTGCGGTAACCTTCGGCGAGGCTGGTCTCCAAAAGTGCATGCAGCGCATCCTCTGGATCGGGAAACTCTTTCAGCCATATGCCAAGCGTAAAGAGGAGGGAACGGCTCAATTCTTCCGCTGTCTCGACAGGTACTGAACTGCCGGATCCGCCGGTATAGGTCTCACAGGTCTGAGACAGAAGCGCGAGAAACTCTCCCTGCATCCTGAGAAGATCATTTTGCGTGAGGAGCCCGTGATCCAGCGAAACGGAGAGCAGCGCGTCAAAATATCGCCTCTCATCCAGACATTCCCGCCGCAGGACACGATGCGGCTTCAGATCAGACATCCTGGTCCTCCTCGCATGCGCCTGAACGCAGCCTGTGGGCCAAGCGGTAAAGCGCGCGGCCGCCCAGAAGTTCCAGTGAACCGCCGCAGGGACCGTCAAATGCAGCGCGCATATAGCGGATCAGACCGTCGTCTGTGACACGCTCCCCGGTCTCGCTCTTATAGAGATAAAAAAGCTCCACCAACTCGTTCAAAGTTTCCGCATAGGTCTCTCTGCTGAGATAGGGAGAGGAGCAAAATGCCTCTGCGAGCTTTCCTATCATGCCCGCACCGAACTCCACCCTGCCGCAGGCATGAAGTGCTCTGGAGCGGGTCTCCGCCAATTCCAGAGCCTGCTGTTTGGTGAGTTGCAGGCCAAACGGAAGAGAATGCCTGTTTGAGTGCAGGATTTCTTCCGCAGCCTGTTCCTGAAGGAGAAAGGATGACATTTCGTACCACATCAGCGCCATAAAACCACCCCGTTTGAAAAGAGTAAATATAGATATACACCTGTGCCGGACTTGGGACAAGACTTGAATTTTAGTCGGATTTGTGGTATGATACAAACATAGAAGGGCGGGAATTTGAAAAATTCCCGCCCTTCATCCTTCTATTTCCCGTATCTCATTTTTATTACTGTCCTCAGTCAAAGAGGAAAAGCCGGGATTGCAATCTCCTGTCGATTCAGGTATGCTTATTGGGAATTCCTTCTGGAGGTGCGTCGTGAATCTGTTTACACCTGCTGAAACCGTTGAAAACTATGCTGCCGCTGGAGTCGCCAAGACACAGGCCCCCGCTTGGAGACTCCTGCTGCTGGGCATACTGGCGGGGTTTCTCATCGCTATGGGCGGGGCCGTCACCAATACCGCCGGACACAGTATCGCCAATGTGGGGCTGTGCCGGCTGGTCTCAGGATTGCTCTTCCCCTTTGGTCTTGCTATGGTGATCCTCACCGGCGCCGAGCTTTTTACCGGAAACACGCTCCTTTTTCTCTCTGTACTGAATCAGAGGACCAGCGCGGCGAGAATGCTCCGCAACTGGGGGCTGGTGTACCTCGGAAATTTTGCCGGTGCGCTGGCCGTGGCCGCCGGTTGTGCCTTTTCCGGTCAAATGGACTACTCCGCCGGTGGACTGGCGGTCTTTACCATGAAGGCGGCCGCCGGAAAGTGTGCTCTGACCTTTGGAAACGCCGTTCTCCTCGGCCTGTTTTGCAATGTACTGGTCACCCTCGGGGTTCTCCTCTCTCTGACCGGGCAGGACCTCACCGGTCGGGCGCTGGGCGCCTATCTGCCGGTCGCCTTTTTTGTAATCTGTGGTTTTGAGCACAGCATCGCAAATATGTTTTATATCCCGGCGGGCCTTTTTGCGCGGAGCATCCCGCGATATGCCGAGCTGGCTGCCGGGGCGGGGCTGGACCTGACCGCGCTTACCTGGGAGAATTTCCTGCTTCGGAACCTGCTTCCCGTCACGCTGGGAAATATTCTGGGCGGTATGGCGGTTGCCCTTGTCTTTTGGCTGTGTCACTTGAGAGGGAAGAGCGGGTGACCTCCTAATCCTCCCTTTGGCTTGCAAAGTCGATGAGCGCCCCGCGGTCTAGAATTCTCATAGAGCGGTAACCGGTCTCCAGAAAGCCGCGGCGGGCAAACTCGCTCAAAACCCGGCTCACCGTCACCCGGCTTACGCCCACGGCGGCGCCCAGCTCCTCATGGGTGCAGTGCAGGGCGCCGTCCGTCTCTTCCTGGAATGTGAGGAGACAGCGGGCCACCCGGCGGTCCGCCTGGAGGAAGGACATATTATCCACGTGGCTGGAGAGCATCCGCACCGTGCGGGCCAGGTACTGGAGCATCGGGAGAGCCAGACTCGGGTGAGCACGGAAGATGCGGTCCAGGCGGTCGCGGTCCACCGAGACCACACGGCATTCCGTGACCGCCACAGCGGAGGACACCCGGGGACAAGCGTCAAAAAAAGATGCCTCGCCCATCAGGTCTCCGGAGCGGTGGGTGGCAAGTACCCGCTCCCCGCCGGATGCGGAGCTGATATAGCTGCGTGCCTTACCGGAGAGCAGATAATAGAACACATCCGCTTCCGTGCCCTGAAGGTAGATGAGCTGCCCTGGCGCATAGATCCGCGGCGTCTGGCCCTCAGCCAGTGGGGCCCAATGATACGCCATCTTTTTCACCTCTTTTTCTTGATTGTATCACACTTTACATTCTTTTTCTACCACAGGCTTCATAATAAAGACAATCAAAAACAAGGAGGGACCCAAAGATGGGCATGACCATGACCCAGAAGATTCTGGCAAAGCATGCGGGACTCGCTTCTGTGACGGCAGGGCAGTTGGTCGAGGGCAGGCTGGATCTGGTGCTGGGCAACGACATCACCACACCGGTGGCTATCACGGAATTTGACAAGGCAGGGCTTACACAGGTGTTCGACCGGGACAAGATCGCCATCGTCCTGGACCACTACACTCCCTGTAAGGATATCAAGGCGGCGCAGCTCTGCGCCCAGGCCCGAAGCTTTGCCCAGCGTTTTGGGATCACACACTTCTATGACGTGGGGCAGATGGGAGTGGAACATGCCCTAATCCCCGAGAAGGGGCTGGCCGCCCCCGGTGAGGTCATCACCGGAGCCGACTCCCACACCTGTACCTATGGCGCCCTGGGCGCATTCTCCACCGGTGTGGGCTCCACCGATATGGCCGCCGGCATGGCCACCGGTCTTGCCTGGTTCAAGGTTCCCTCCGCCATCAAAGTGACCCTTACGGGAAAGCCGGGAAAGTATGTCAGCGGAAAAGACGTCGTGCTCCATCTTATCGGTGAGATCGGCGTGGACGGCGCGCTCTATCAGTCCTTGGAATTTGCGGGAGACGGGGTGGCGGAGCTCACCATGGACGACCGCTTTACTATCGCCAACATGGCCATCGAGGCAGGGGCTAAGAACGGCATCTTCCCGGTGGACGCCAGGACCAGGGCCTATTTGAAGGGCAGGGTGGACCGCCCTTGGGAAGCCGTAGAGCCCGATGCCGACGCCGTGTATGAGCGCGAGGTGATCATTGATCTCTCCGCGCTCCGTCCTACCGTGTCTCTTCCGCATCTGCCCTCCAATACCAAGACGGTGGACGAGGCGGCCGGTATGTCCATTCAGCAGGTGGTCATAGGTTCCTGTACCAATGGTCGGCTCAAAGATCTTCAGGAGGCCGCCGATATCCTGAAGGGCCGGCAGGTGGCAAAGGGCGTACGCTGCATCGTCATCCCGGCTACCCAGCAGATCTATATGGACGCCATGGCCCAGGGCCTCATCCAGACCTTTATCGAGTCCGGCTGTGCCGTATCCACCCCTACCTGCGGACCCTGCCTGGGCGGCCATATGGGTGTGCTGGCGGACGGTGAACGGGCGGTCTCCACCACAAACCGGAATTTTGTGGGCCGCATGGGTCCGGTGAGCTCTGAAATCATCCTGGCCAGCCCCGCGGTAGCCGCCGCCTCCGCCGTGGTCGGCGTCATCGCAGATCCTGAAACCGTGATGGGAGGTACACAGGCATGAAAGTCTATCGCTATGGGGACAATGTGGATACCGACGTTATCATCCCCGCCCGTTATCTGAATGCGCCGGATGAAAAATCTCTGGCCTCGCATTGCATGGAGGATATCGATGCGCAGTTCGCCGGAACGGTGGAGCCGGGCGATATCGTGGTGGCCGGGGCCAACTTTGGCTGCGGCTCTTCCCGGGAGCATGCCCCTCTGGCCCTGAAGGCCTGTGGCGTAAAATGTGTGATCGCGGCTTCCTTTGCCCGCATTTTCTACCGCAACGCCATCAACATTGGCTTCCCCATTCTGGAGTGTCCGGAGGCCGCAGCGGCCATTCGGGCTGGCGACATGGTAGCTGTGGACTTCGGGACCGGCGTCATCACGGATGAGACCCTGGGGAAGACCTTCCAGGCCGCGCCTTTCCCTGCGTTTATCGAAGAGATCATCGAGAGCGGGGGACTGCTCAAGTCTCTGAAAACCCGGGGGGTGGCAAAATGAACTACAAAATCGCATTGATCAAGGGCGACGGCATCGGGCCTGAGGTGGTCGGCGAGGCCGTGGGAGTGCTGGAGGCCGTCGGGAAGCGGTTCGGGCATACGTTCGATTTTGTGGACGTGTTGCTGGGCGGCTGTGCCACCGACGCGGTGGGGAAGAGCTACCCAGATGGGACTGCAGAGGTCTGCCGGGCTTGTGATGCCGTCCTCCTGGGCGCGGTAGGCGGGCCCAAGTGGGGCTCTGACAAACCGGCTGAACAACGGCCCGAAACAGCGCTGCTGGCCATTCGGAAGGACCTGGGACTCTATGCAAACCTGCGTCCCGCCACACTGCGCTCCGCTATGGCCGGTGCCTGTCCCCTGAAAAAGGAGACCGCAGAGAAGGGGATCGACCTTATGATGGTCCGTGAGCTCACCGGCGGCGTCTATTTTGGTAAGCGGGACCGGTATCAGACAGAGGACCGGGGCGTGGAATGTACCGATCTTATGGCTTATTCCGAGAAAGAGATCGAGCGCATTGGGCGCCGCGCTTTTGAGCTGGCCCGCCTCCGCCGCGGCAAGGTCTCTTCGGTAGACAAGGCCAACGTACTGGAGACCTCCCGCCTGTGGCGCTCCGTCATGCACCGGTTGGCCGGGGAGTATCCCGACGTCGCGTATGAGGATGTGCTGGTGGATAACTGTGCCATGCAGTTGGTCCGTGATCCCGGACAGTTTGATGTGGTGGTAACAGAGAATATGTTCGGGGATATCCTTTCCGACGAGGCGTCTATGGTCACAGGTTCTATCGGGCTGCTGCCTTCGGCTTCCATTGGAGATGCCGCTCCGGGCCTTTATGAGCCGATTCACGGCTCTGCACCGGATATCGCCGGTCAGGATAAAGCCAACCCCATCGCCACCATTTTGTCTGTGGCGATGATGTTCCGGTACTCCTTCCAGTGTGCGGAGGAGGCCGCCGCCATTGAACACGCTGTGGATGCTGTTCTGGCGGAGGGCTGGCGCACTCCCGATATCGCCGAACCGGGTACTGCCGCCATTGGGACCCGCGAGATGGGACGTCTCATTCGAGAGCACATCTGAATGAATCGAGCTGAGAGGCGGGCCGTTATGGCCCGCCTCTCAAAGCGTCTGCTGGATCACTTGCGGATGTGCCGGTATTTTTAAACAGCGGGAAATCCCTTGCATATTTGTGCTGTCTCTGATAAAATCCTAGTTGACAACGGAGAAGGAGCGTGGCAGAATTGGTTTTGGCAATCGACATTGGGAATTCCACAACGACAATCGCCCTGTTCGGACCAGATGGGAAGCCTGCTTTCCGCTCCGATACTGCGACGAGACGGAATACGACGCGCGACCAGTTTGCTATCGTGCTCAAGGGTATTTTTGACCTGTATCATGCCGACCTCACCGCGATCGGCGGGGCCGTCATCTCCAGTGTGGTGCCCTCTGTGACTCATGCCGCTAGCGCCAGTGTGGAGCTGCTCACCGGAAAGCCACCCATGATGATGAGCCCCGGACTGAAAACAGGACTTAACATTAAGTCGGATATCCACACTCAGATGGGCGGCGACATTGTGGCCTGTTCTGTGGCTGCGATTGACAAATATCCTTCTCCCATCATTGTAATCGATATGGGAACGGCGATTACTATGTCGTTTCTGCGGGGCAATGTCTATGAAGGCTGTGTTATTATGCCAGGGGTCCGAGTGGCGCTGGAGGCGCTCTCGGAGCGCGCAGCCGCGTTGCCCCACATTTCCATTACGCCTCCGCCCTCGATTTTCGGACACAATACAGTGGATGCCATGCGAGCCGGCGTACTCTACGGAAACGCCAGCATGGTGGATGGAATGATCGGCAGATTGGAAGAGGAGGCCGGGATATCCTCCGCCGCTGTAGTCGCAACAGGCGGAAATGCGCCCGACGTTTTAAAATATTGCAAAAGAGACATTCTATATGATGCCGACCTGCTCATGAACGGGCTCTATCTGATTTATCGGAAGAACACCGAAGGGAAGGGCGGACGCAAAATTTAATATCATGTTTCTCTTGTGCTCAACGGCTGCATGCCGTGGGTAAATAAATTGCGCTGCATCCCCGCCACAGGGGAGCGGTAGCAGGAGGGTTCAAACCATGGAAAAAGCAGTATCCCACTCCCGTACCCATTATGATACCAGGCGGCTGGTACGTATGGCTGTCCTGGTGGCCATCATTTTTTTGCTGGCCTTTACACCTCTGGGCTATTTGGTGATCGGGCCCATAGCCGCCACCACCATTCAAATGCCCGTCATCATCGGCGCGGTCCTCATGGGGCCGACTGCCGGTGCGATTCTGGGTGGCTTTTTTGGACTGTCTGCGCTTTTAAAGGTCATCACCATGCCCGGCGCAGATCTCTTTGCCACCACCATCATGACCTACAGTCCCTTCCTCTATATTGTCATTGCCATGATTCCCCGTATTCTGATGGGGTGGCTGGCCGGGCTGCTGGCGGTCGGTCTGAAAAAAATGTCGTTTGACAAAAGCGGTATGGTCGGCTACGCTATTACGGGCTTTGTAGGTTCCATGCTCAATACGATTTTCTATCTGGGCGCGCTATGGCTGCTGGCCAGCAATGTCGTTGCCACTTATTATGGTATTGACGTAAGCGGCGTAGGTGCCATGGTGATGACGGTTGCGACCACTGCCGGTATTCCGGAAGCAATCGTATCCTGCATTGTTGTCGCAGCGGTCTCTAAAGCGCTCTCCAAGTCCCTATTCAAGTAAACAAAACAGCGGCGGTATAAACATCCACCCCTGACGTGCATAGTGCACGTCAGGGGTGGATGTTATTTTAGTATACCAAAAGCTTCTGTAGTTCCAAAGGGGAAGGGATGACCACGGACGCCCCATGCTCTATTAAAAAGTCTCTACTGCGAAACCCCCAGGAGACAGAAATACAGGGGAGTCCTGCATTTTTGGCGGTCTGAATGTCTACGTCCGAGTCTCCCACATAAACTGTGCGTCCCGGATCGGCATCAAGGCACTGGAGGCAGCACTCCACCAGATCTGGAGCCGGCTTTTTTCGGATGCCGGCCTGCTCTCCGATGGCAACAGAGAGGATATCTCCAAAATATTGCCTGCAGAGCCCCTTTACTGCACCGTCAAATTTGTTGGAGACCACACCGATTCGGCAGCCTGACTGTTGAAGTGCGGTCAACAGTTCCCGAATTCCAGGATAAGGTTCTGTTTTACAGCTCATATGGTCGAGGTAATAGTGTCTGAACAGTGCCAGACACCGCTCTTCGCAAAACTCCGATGTCCCGTCCGGCACAGCTAGATGGATCAGCCGTGCTACGCCATTTCCAACAAACGCTCGGATCTCTTCCAAGCTGCGTGCTGGAAAGCCGCTACTCACCAAAGCGTAGTTTGTACTCTCGGCCAGGTCTTGCAGGGTGTCCAGAAGCGTCCCGTCCAAATCAAACAGGACGGAATCATATAAAAGCATATTTTGTTCCTCTCTTTCTGAGCGCCCATACTATTCAAAGATGGGAGGGAACCTGAGAACATTGCGTGGGCCGAGACATAGAATGTAGCGAAAACACTCGTGTGGAAGGAGGGACCCATTATGCCGCCGCCCAAGCCTGTTATCCCATACGATCGAAAGGCAGCCCTGCGCTATGCCCATAAATGGGCCTTTGGCCGCAACCCGGCCTATTACGATTATGAAGAGCTGGGAGGGGACTGTACCAACTTCGCCTCGCAATGTCTGTATGCGGGCACAGGCGTTATGAATTTTACCCCCGACCTGGGCTGGTATTATATCGATGCCAATCGGAAGGCGCCCGCGTGGACTGGGGTTCCGTATTTTTATAATTTTATCACACGGGACTGGAACGGTCCCGGCCCTTTTGGACTGGAGACAACGCTCGAGAATTTAGAGCCTGGAGATTTCGTACAGCTCCGATTTCATAAAGAGATTTTTGGACATACGCCGATCATCGTGGCCATGGGAGATCCCCCCACATTAGAAAACACACTGATTGCCGCCCACTCCTACGATGCCGACTGGAGACCTCTGAGCACCTATTTCTTTCAGGAGATCCGTTTTCTACACATCTTGGGCGCATATTCTCCAGAGCCGATGGAACCGCCTCCGGAGAACGGACCTCCTATGTCCTAATCTCTCTTTGGAGGAGCCGGGGGGCTCCTCTTCTTTTTTAATTTCCCCAAAGGATTGGCCTTCGCCGCCACACGCAGATTGTCGCTCTCTACGTGGGTATAAATCTGCGTGGTATTCAAATGATCGTGGCCCAAGACTTCTTGAAGCGTTCGTACATCAACTCCGTTCTGGAGCATCAATGTGGCCGCCGTATGGCGCAGCTTATGGGGCGAATACTGCGCACTGTCCAATCCTGCTGCGGAGAGATGCTTCTTGACCAGCTTTTCGACAGCGGATTTTGTAATTCGGGTGCGACGTTTGCTGAGAAAAAGAGCATTTTTGTCGATTATTTGGCCTTCCGGACCGCGGACGGCCAAATAATCGTCGATGGCTGTTTTACAGGCATCGTTTAAATAGACGATGCGCTCTTTATTTCCTTTCCCTAGTACTCTGAGGGTATCCTCTCGAACATCTGTTAGATTAAGACCAATCAGCTCTGAAATCCGCAGACCGCAATTGAGAAAAATCGTCAAAATACAGTAGTCACGCTCCCTAAAAGCGCCATCTACAGCCTGCAAAAGCGCCACGCTGCCCTCCAAATCCAGATATCGCGGCAGGGTTTTCTTTAATCGTGGGGAATCCAAGTCCTGCATAGGGTTTTCCGGAATCAGTTTTGCCTTATTGGAAAGGTACTTATAGAACGACCGGATCGCTGCAACCTTTCGTGCGCGGGCCGCCGCACCCAAACCATAGCTGGTCGCAGAACTGTTGGGATGCTGGGCCCGGTCCCGGCTGAGATAAGCCATATAAGAATATACGTCTGTGAGCGTTACCGATGCGACGAGAGACAGATCCACATCCTCAACAGAAATTTCATCAAGCTCCGCACTGCGCGGAACAAAACCGCGTTCAATTTTTATGTAGCGAAAGAAATTCCTCAGATCCAGGTAATACTCATCAACCGTTTTTCGTGAATGACCTTGAATGGTCTCATGATACATCAAAAAATCGCGAAGAATTGGTGGAGCCTCGGCACGATAATCCATAGGTATTTCGGCATACAGATCAAAGAATTCCTCTCCCCAAGTAAACAAAATCTTTATTTTGTTTACTTGGAAATCTCCGAACCCGTAGCCCCTGCACCCCCAGTCTCACACATAATAAAACACCCAAACGGAGAATCTATCACCTTTTGAAAACGCGCTGAATTATAAATCTCTCCATACTCCTCAGTACTCATGACTACAAACTCCTCAATCGGACATTGTAAAGAACGACTCGCCCAATACCGTTTACGCCCTTTAGGCACCGTAATTAGCTTAGTAAGATACTTGGCAATATAAGTAGACACCCGCGCCCGGTCTCGTATCTTAGTAGCAGTTGTAAAACCATATCCGTAATTATTGAGATTATACACCCCATCCGCATAATAGGTCAAATCCAAATCACCGGAAACTAAACCATGAAAATGATAAGCACCATCCTTGTGCTGTTCCGGAACAATAATCCATTGATTGCCATTCAAGCACAATTTATGAGTAAAACCCTTAATGGCATCAGCACATGCATCATAATCATATCTATCAACTTTTGCAGGGTCAAAGGTCATCGTTATAAACCAGTCAAAAACATTGCTACGGGCTAAGTCATACACCTTCCGTACAGCACGTGTCATATTCTGCCGTTCTCCACGCTCCACTTCCTGACCAGTCTTTTCTTTCTCCTTGACCTTATACCCCTTTTCTTTCATCCTCTCGCTATACATGTACTGTTTCGTCCCATCAGGATATGACTTTACCCTGACATTATAGTACATGATTAAACCCCTTTGTATTTAAATGATGTTACTGTCAAGTAAGCAATCGGCATGCCAACGCGCTCCGCGCGTTTGGCATTGCCGATATGCTATCACTCTCGCACATTGAGCATAGGGATTTTCCGAATAACCCAAAAGACAAACGACCACAAAAAATAAGCCGCATTAAGAAAAATCACCAATTGAATAAGAAGAGCAATTACGCCTATTGCAGTAGAGCCGATAAAAGCAGATATAACCTGGATACCTGTTTGAAAATATCCAGTTATCTGATTCAAAATAGCAAGGATTGTGTCCGGCATATTAGGCAGCTCAAAGACCAGAAGAAAAGACAAAACAGAATAAATTAAATTTAACAATCCACTAATTATCATCATCCTTCCCCCTCTTCATAAATTCAAAATAGCTTATACCACTGATTAAGGCAGAAGTCATATCATAGGCCATATTAACAAAACTCACAATACAAACAAAAGATACAATAGTACCCAATACAGGCCGCAAAACACCCATAACACCGTTATCCAGAGAAACCCTTGTTGCTGGTATAATTTGATAAGTAATCCCATTTAATGGAACAGAAACGCCGGGAAAATCAAAAGAATAAGAAGTCACATTTTGCAAAGTATTAAGTATAGTGGAAGCAAAATCCACTACCCATTGAAAACCTTGATATATAAAACCCAACCGCTCAGAAAATAAAGATTCATACTGACTTTTAATTCCCGTAATATCCTCTTCAGAAGGAATGAAAAGCCCTTTCAGACCCTCTATAATCGCACTGGCAATATTACCAGGGAGCGAAACAATAGCATTATAGATCGTCTGCAAAAAAGCCAGGATACCAGATAAAAGCCCTGTGGCCTGATCTGACGAAGTAATGGACAAATTACCAATTCTGGGAAGAAAATTATAATAAACTACATCCGAAACAGAACCAGTATCCTTTTGAGTCTCACTAGCGGCAAAACGAAAACGGAAACCCACCTTAGTAATCTCAGGAAATTCGGCACCCAAAGGAATTTCTTGACGTACATTAGAACCGGGTTGTATATCTGACACATACTCAGAATCATTAACAAGAACATGAATTGACTTAGGAGGTATCAAAACTGCGCCAAAAGTATTAGATACCTCTAAATAAAAATTTGGATTGCCATTAACATACACATAAGACATATCAACTTCTGAAAAATTTACATCCTTATAAACATCAACATAAAATTCACTTGGTGCCTGATACGCAACTGTAGATTTCATACTGTTAGAATTAGTATAAGTAGCCAGACGAATAAGCCCACTGGATAAATCAGACGCAGATGCAACATCCTTAGTAACAGGCCCCATACTAGTCCATTGTCCAGTATAACGAGTACTAAAACCAAAATATTGTTGGCCAGTCTTCTCAATATGCCACTCAGCCGCAGTATTAGACGCAGCCGCCGCCGACATAACCGCCATAGGAGATCGACTCAGCGCATATACCGGGTCATCCACGCCGATCTGCACCGCAGGCCCGGGCAGCTGCGTACCGTCCTGAATCTCCGCGAGATCTCCCCACGGATCTATGCCCATATCATCAATGGTCAATATACCGCTGGCGAATGTCCGCCCACATGTGGTGGAACAAATAATAAAGACCGAAAGAAGCAAGGATAATACACGCCGTTTTTGCATAGTCTTCCCCTCCCCTCTCATACAAAGTAGGATAGTCGCCTAAATCCGACCAAACAAGGTAATTGCCCGGAGATAGTGAGAAACTCGACTCTTGCGCAGTCGTGAACGTAGCTTGAGAATTATAGGTATTGTACGTTTCATATGTAATAACCGTAACATCTTGCCCTGAAAATCTCCCATTTTCAAATGAAATAGTGCTCGAATAGGCAAAACAATAGGTGTATTGATCTTCACGCCAATATACGTAATGAGTACCATAAGACAGCTTAGAAGCAATAGGACCAAAAATAGCAATATTAGAGGTACCCACCCCATAGCTAGAATTGATATTGCCTGTAGGCACAGCGACAAGAGCATATTCAAGCATCTCTCCCCCTTCCTGTTCCACGTAGACCGGCAAATCTCCTATCTGATATACCGGATCACTCTCGACGGCCCCGGCCCAACTGAGCGCGCTCAGAGACACCAGAAGACTCATAAGGCAAAATAGACGGCGCATGGCTTCTCCCCCTCCATTCCTTCTTGTATCGCTTCATTTTGGCGTAAGTATCATAACAGGAGTACAAATCCGGACTATGAAACCACCAGTAATTGCCTAAACAAGTACACTCTAATTTACCGTTATTTTCTATTGCAGTTGTACCGTCAATGAGTTGATTTCTCTGTATAAGACCCAAATAATTTTTACACAAGACTACATTCTTAATTTGCTCCCGAAGGGGTTTCGCAAGCCGCATAAATACCTGACTAGTCCCAACAATATGTTTCCGCTGTTTCCGTTGCTGAGCAAACTCAGTCATCTCTTCGATAGACATATTCTTGCTTTCAAGACTATTAAATTCCAGGTGAATTTCATCGATCAAGTAAAGGACCCCGGCATAACCATTGGAAACATTAAAAAGAGAATCCAATCCATCATACTCGATCACCTCCAACGTATCCGGAAGACCCGATATCGCTACATTGGTCACAAACTTACAACCCGGATACCGATCTATAATCTTAAGGCAATACTGCACCGCCGAAAGCGTTTTACCGCTCCCCTGCGGACCACAAAAAATCATCAATCCTTCGGGATCAAAATACTCAGGATGCTCCCGACGAAAACCCGCCTTATACTGTAAAGATTTAACCATTCCAACGGGATTTTCAGGACCTTTTAAAAGATCATTTCTCACAAAATCACATCCTAAAAAGACTTAAATGTTAATTTGCCACCAAAGGCGACACGCAAAAAAGTAGTCACGATGAAATCACAAAGATAAAAACAAATCGTGAACGGAAGAGCAATTTGAATAACCTCCACGTACAGCGCAATAATATCAGCTACTACCATCTTGTAACACTCCTTTCATGTTGTTCAAGGCGGAGGCCCTTACAGGGCCCCGGAGAAACGGTTGTTCATGGCCTGCGGGCCATAGGACGAGAAAAGCGGGAGACCGCTAAGCGGCCTCCCGCTTTTCGGGGAGAACAAAGATTAAAGCTTGAGACGACCTCGCTTAAAAGCGCCCATAATAGCCCTAGAAGCCTTACGGACACCCCACCAGACAAAGACCAAACCTACACAGACACCCGCAGTATAGGCCAGGACCTCAATCACGGTGGTAACAGACAACTGTGCTTGAAGTGCGGTGATAACGCTGGAAAACGCAGAGGAAGTAAGAACACTAGATTCCGTCAAATAACCTCCCTTCTTTTTAAAATCATGGGTGCGGGAGGAGGATTTGAACCGCCGTCTCCTCTGGACGAAAGAGGTATGCTAACCACTACACTATCCCGCAATATCTAAAGATTTAAATTTTTGATAGAATCACGGACAGGATAATTATGAGATTTACATATATCCATAAGCTCAGAATTTACAAGGACTTCACAACGATATTTGTACTCCAAACGATCATAATTCCGCTGCATATCATCAATACGATAAGTTAAATCAGATACACGTTTTTGAAGTGATAGTACCTGTTGAGAGGGAGTTAAAATGACATCTACTTTAAGGGGAACCACCCGCAGTTGACTACAGCCCACGGGTGGCGTAAGAGGATTTCAGACAGAAGGACAATATTTGCGAAGAGGGCATTCATCACAGGATTTAATATCGTGCTCACCACAATATTTTGTGACGAGATTAGAGATTTTTCTTATGACGCTGAGAGCATCTTTCATAGACTGCTTATCCATTAAAATTCATCTCCTTCATAGGGAACGAACTCGACCGGCTTACCATAACGATCATAATAGCATTTGAGTACATCCCCTTGCCGAGGAATATAACTAAGCTTCTGGATTTTTTCGGAAGACATAAAGAGCTTGCCAGACATAAGCCCAATAGTATGCTCATCCGCCATCGTAAAAAAGTAAGTAGTACCTACAATCTTATTCCCGTCCTGCGCCGTGAAATTGGTATCCTTGTAGCCGATGATTGTGATAATATCCATTTTTTAATCGTCCTTTCTTTCCATATATTGTTCATTGCCTTTTGCCTGATTTAATAATAGCATATTTGATGCTATTTTGCAATCGTAAATATGCTGAAATTAAATCAAAGTTTTTAGTTAATATGCTAAAATCAAATCAGAAAGGAGAACGATATCATGTACAAGGAAATATTTGCACAACGACTAAAAAAAGCAAGAAATGATACAGGATTCACACAAAGAGAAATAACAAGAGAACTGGGAATACCACAACCTACAATTGCAAATTATGAAACCGGAAGAACAGAACCAGATATAGAAACAATAGGAAAACTAGCAGACTTCTACGAAGTATCCGTAGACTGGCTACTAGGAACAAAAGGCACAAAAAAGGGAGAGCCGTAAGGCCCTCCCCTTTTTATCGAAAGAAACAAGAATCTTTATTTTGTTTACTTGGAAATCTCCGAACCCGTAGCCCCTGCACCCCCAGTCTCACACATAATAAAACACCC
>NZ_JBCOAQ010000001.1:182254-240355 GCF_040226735.1 Intestinimonas sp. RTP31139st1_F5_RTP31139_211217
GGCACAAAAAAGGGAGAGCCGTAAGGCCCTCCCCTTTTTATCGAAAGAAACAAGAATCTTTATTTTGTTTACTTGGAGGTAAATCCGTATGCCTACCTCCTCCCTCTGAGTTTAAGCCTCGGAAACAGTCTAGCACGTTTCACCGGGATTTTCAATTCCGGAACCTTTTCAAAATCCCGCTGCTTCAGCTCAGGAACCTTGAAGGAATCGAAATACTTAGTATACCTAGGGATGAAAGTAAACTTCCGAGCACCAGCCCAAAACAAAAGCAAAGAATCAAACACAAGATTCTCATCGATTTTACTCGGACTCTGGCCCGTAGCTTCCACCAAAACCGTTTGACGGAGAATCTTCTTCGCATAAGAAAATACGCGCAGTTTCTTAGTAACAAGATACATTTCATCGGCCAAGTCCCTTATCTTCTTATCAACATCGAAAGTCTGACTAGCAAGAATCACCACATGCTGATAATGACGCTGGAGCTTAAAATAATCTCTAACCTGGGTAGAGAAATTCTTAAAATCTCTATTATCCCAGATCATACCGACCTCATCCACGATGATAACAGACCTGGGAGGAAACTGAACAACACCAACATCTTCCGGACGGATATGATATGTACCAGGACAATTTTCTGTAGAATAGACATTCCAACCACGTTTCAGGTAATCTAAAGCATATTTTGTAAGAAGAGTAGACTTACCACTCCCCTTCTTACCGAAGATGAAAATCAGCTTATAGGGATTTACATACTTTTGAGTACAACGGAAGTAAACAAAAAATAAGATAGGGAAAATAACAAACGCAAAAACAGCAAAAGCAGTCATCAAAAAGACCTCATCAATCGTTTAATCAGGACAAAGGAAAAGCAGAACAGGAAAACACCGAAAACTACAAGGAAAAGACTATTATCAGAAAGAGAAAAAGGGAAAAACAATAGATTAAGCAGAGCTTCAACCAAATCCGGTCCATTCATAAAAACACCTCAAATACAGACAGAGGGGCCCCGGCCAAACTAAAGTTTATGGCCGGGGCCCCTCTATACTCAACTCCGAGACAGGAGACGGCCAAAGATGCCGATCACGCCGCCGATAAAAAGGAACCCTACCGTGAGCAGGAGCAGGGGCTGAGCAACAATAACACCGGCCACATCAGACACAGTATCAAGGACCGAAGTACCGACCGTGCCCAGATCACTGAGGAGAGAAGTCATAGCGGAAGGAGTTTCTGTCAAAAGACCACCTTTCAAAAATCATATCCTAGCCGCGAGAGAGCAGCCGCCCAAAAATGCCGATCACACCACCGATGAAGAGGAAGCCGACAGTCAGCAGAAGCAAAGGCTCACTGGTGATTGTCGAACAGACGGAAGCAACAAAAGTCAAAACCTTAGTAGCAACCTCTCCAAGAGACGTAAGCAAAGCAGCCATATTCCTATCCTCCCTTCTAATAGAGTTGGCGAAATATCTTCACGACCTTACGCAGGAGCCATAAGGCCAAAACGCCCGTAAGAACCATCGTGCCAGTATAAAGATTAAAGATAGACGTGAGCAGGTCAAAGATAGAACCGACCATCAGAGTAAGATCATCCAGCACACTACTTCCCCCCTATCCAGCTGAGCACAGACCAGAGGACAGAGGAAACAAACTGGAGGAACCACAGGAGCAGGAGACAGCAAAACACATAGACAAGAGGTTCAAACCCCTGGGGGACCTCACCAAGGAGGGCGACTACTTCTTCATAAAGCATACGACAAGGACACCTCCAAGAAACAAAAGACCAATGAACGGTAACAGATCAGAAACAGAGTAAGTAGGACTAGGAGAGTCAGGCAAAACCAGATTCGACTCTGAGGGTACCAGATAAAGATCATAATACTGATAACTAGAGCCGCTATAAAGCCGGTAACGAGGAGTAGCAAAAGAGCCAAAGGATACATAGTAAGAAGCCCCCGAAGAATCATACAAAACACCAGTAAAAGAGGCGTCCGAGACATTGAAGAGCCTGCCGGAAGAATCCAGGCCAAGATAGCCATCCTTACGATTGATCGGGAAAAACAGAGCGACTTCACCCAGGCCGGAGGCCGTCCCCTTCACCCAGGAGGAGCCATAAAACGGGAAGCCATCACCAGCAGAGGCCAGAGCAGGGGCGGAGAAAACAACCGGCTCAGAGAGCTCATAAACCGGATCAGCCTCAGCAGCAGAAGCCGGAACCACCAGCAGGAGCGAGACCAGGACACCCAGAAGAAGCGACATACCGACCACCCTACAAATGGAAAATAGCAGCACGAACAATCAAACTAACAAAAATAGACGCCAAAATAATCCACATAACAGAGACACCAAGAAGCTGAACAGAGCCCAACCACTGAACAGAAGTCTGAATAAGGGCAATACACCATTCAATCCAATCCGTCATAAAAAAATCACCTATCTATCAGAAGGAAAAAGATAGAAACCGTTATACAAGTAGACGCAAAAACAAACAATACAGAAGGAAGATACCCAAGAACAACAACAAAAAAAGTAAAAGACTGACCGACTAAAATAAACACCTGAACAAGACCTGAAAAAAAAGAAACAATAGCGTTTAAAACAACCCCCATAGCCTGGGCAAAAGAAGAAAGGAAACCAAGCATCAAGGATACCTCCCACTACCAGCAGAAGAGGAAGAACGAGAACGTGAAAGCCTACCAACAAGAACCGAACAGACAGCCAAAGTCAAAGGGAACACAAAAAGTATCTTATAATCTCCGAAAGCATACCAGATATCTTGAAAAATACCTGTAAGAAGAGCAGGCGCATTTTCAAAATCAGTAGGAAATGTGAAATCAGAAACAGACAAGGAATTAAAGTTATCTGCCATCTTCTGACCCCAGTCAGTTTCAAGGCCTTCCATTTCATCTATCTTAGACTGAGTATTATCGGATATGCCACCTAAAGCATCAGACCCGGAAAGGATAGAAAACGTAAAATCATACCCAAAAAAACTAAGCCAGAGAGAATAAGAAGAAACAGCATCAGAACCAGAAACATAAGACAGAGGATAATCAACCACAAAATAGACAGACGTGATAGGAACCGATTTGGTGAAAATATAAGACCCAAAATCATACCAACCCTTACTATCAGGGTAGAAAGTTTCCATCAAAGCACCATTAACATATAGAGAAAGGCTTTCAGTACTAGGACTATCAGTATAAAAAGGAAAGAGAATACCAGACAACTCAAAAGATGAAAAAGAAGAAAGGCCCTCCAAACTCAAATCATACCTAAAAGACATATTAGGCTCAGATTTATTATAAGGAGGCACACAAAAACCATAGACCCCCTCATAATCACCATTATTCAAATTATCCTGAGTAGGAATAACGGCACTAACATAAAAATTATTTTTATCATAATGAGGTGTAAGTACTACACCATCAACCGGAGAACTACGGAATTCCTCCCAAGCAGGGACAGAAACACCGGCAACAATTTTAGATTCATGATAGACCCTAACGACAGCGGAAACCGTATCATGAGCAAAAGAAAACCGGCTAAAAAGGTCAATACCTGACAAAACAGTAGCAGAAAAACCCGACTCCGCAGCATAAGCAGAAACAGATCTGGAAGCCCTGCGAATTGCAGGAGTATCCCCTATTGCGTACATGCTGTAATCATTGCCTATAAAAGACTCCGAATCCCAGGCGAAACACGTACCAACAAGGAGAGAGGCGGACAGCGACAGAACCACCAACAGACGACGAATCACTTCTACCTCTCCCCTCTTCAAATTCTGGGTGCGGGGGCTGGAATCGAACCAGCGGCCAGTCATGACAAGAGACTAATGTTAGCCACTACACCACCCCGCAGGATCAAACATAGACAACTGCAACGGCGCATTGGACATACAAAGAGGAACTGGAGACTCAGGCGCATAACACGGAAGCTGGAGCGGCTCAGCCGGAAGGTAATCCAACCAGAAAGACCAATCAACATCCTTCACATACCCGGTAGAACAATACTTCCCATCATTCTGGATAAACTCATCCAAAGTAGCATACCGCTCATAACTATACCCCATAGCGACAGCACGGGCCAGACGAATAGAGCAGTAATACATGTGAAGCCCGTAGCCTACACACGCCTCGGCCATATCTTCCGTAATATACTTGGTCACATAATGACCAGCAGCGACAGGATCCTTGATACGGGCAAGACTGCAAAAGCCGAATTTATAAGAGCAATCTCCCCAATTCAAAAAACCGCCATCCACCAGATCGCGAGGATGAATACCACGAACAAAAGGCGTCAGGCGATCAGAAGGAACGCCACGGAGAAACCCGTGAATATGCCAGGCGCCATCTTTATGACGCTCAGGCACTAAGAGATAACGTATCTTACAACGGTACTTCTTGTTATAATCCCGGAGCCATTGAGGGAATACTTTACGAAAAGAGTCCAGGTCATAACGGTCATGCTTAGCCCCATCCAAAGTACAAGTAAAGAAATAATCCCAATCATTACAGATAGCGACCTGAGTAATTACAGACCGGGCACGGGCAATCGCCTGAGACAACTTCTTCTCCGCATCACCAAAAGCCTCACGAGGAGTCGGGAGCCGAGGGATACGAGGCGTATTAAAGCGGATCAGCTTATAATACCCATCACGAAAATACTTGACGCTATAGACTGGACACAACATATAAAAAGCACTCTCCCCGACTTATGTTACAGAGTCAAGTGCCCCACTGGGAGGCCTCAGCCTCCCGGGAGCACCGCGGAGAATGCATGTCATCACGACGTTCATTCACGCAGACGGTCAAACATGGACCGCCGTACCTTAATCCCATGCTCACGGCACAGGTCCAACAATTCAGTGTTCACTACTACCTCACAGCGATAGAGGAACTCAGTATGGTTATAGGAGGCCCGGAGAGCGTCCAATTCCTTTTCAAGGGATTCTATCCGGGCACGGAGGGAAAGAACCTCATTGGAGTCCGTGAGGCTCACAGAGAGGCTTACAGGCCCCTCCCCTACCCTGTCCGCCAACCGGGACAAGGCAGAGACCAAAGGCGAGAGATCAGACCGGGACGATATCCGCGATCTTGCCATACTTGTTATACAGCAGCCGGCACCGAGCGCCGATCTCAGGAACAAAAGACAGAGAGGAAAACCGCCTAGAGGTGACAAAAACCTTCTCGACCCCTACGCCCTCAATATATTCGTCCTCATAAGTAAGATAGAGGTTTGTACCCTCCACCTGCTTGCCATCGGAGCCCGTGAAACTCACGCCACGAATACCGACCAACTCATACACATCATTCATTACTAACTACTCCTTTCTTACTATTTTTTATCATCACGCCAAAAGGCGGGATTAACTATTCTTCTCCGAAACAGGGTCATCAGACTGACGCTCCAATTCAATACGGTCGATAGGGTCAGGAGGCAAAAACCGAAAGACGCAGACCAGGACGCTCCTCATGAAACTTCGCTAGAAAATAGTATTGCGCAGACGCGAAAGAGGCAAAATCCTTATGCCGTCGATCTTCAAACTTCCCAGAAACATAACTTACTCGAAACATACAATTCATCCCTTCTAAAAAAGCAGTGACTAATACTTCACAAAAAATATTATAGTGACGCTTTAGTCACAAATCAATAGTGAAGAATAGGTCACATGATAAAATCAGCAATATAAACAAATGGAGAACCTTAAAAATATGGAAATATACGAAAGATTAAAAGCCACAAGAGAAGACAAAGACATAACGCAAGAACAAGCAGCGCAAGCAGCCGGATGCAGTCGAAGACAATATATAAGACACGAACGAGGAGAACAGGAAATGACCATAAGCAAATTAAAAGCGTTATGTCTTTATTACCACGTATCCGCAGACTACATCTTAGGGCTACCCAAAGGACTTGACTGGCCAAGATAAATAAAGAAAAGAGGTAAAAAAAACATGGAACTAATAACCAGCGCAATAAAATTCATAGTCCCCTGCTTTATACTTGCAACGATTGGAGCCATAATAAAGATGGTAAAAGGAAAATAAAAAAAAGCCGTCTCCCCGCCCAGGGAGGCGGTTTTCTTATGCGCACTACCGCCGCCATCGTGCGGTATTGTTTTGGCACATCTGGGCTTTGCACCATAGCAGGCCAGAGGCCTATGGATACAAGGGTCAAGACGAGCGCCTGCGGCGCCCTTGTATCCGGCCCTCCAGCCTGCTCTTTGTGCTTTGCCAGATGTACCTTGACAAACCAATACACAGCACCGAAGGAGGCGATCAGGTTGCGCAAAAGAAGGTACGCCCTCCCGGCTAACGAGGCGGAGATCGTAAGACTGGCGTTACGCATCACCCTCGACGGCCTGGAGGAAACCAAAAACGACAGCGCCTACATGAAGTGGGTACACGCACGGGCCGAAGAGCTCCTAAACAAACTGCAAAATTATCAATGGGAGGTATTCTAAAATGAAAAATTACCGTGATTGCATCGCAGACGCAAAAATCCTAAGCGAAACACTGGAACATTTGCAAGAAAGAATTGAATCCTTCGCGGAAAGAGAAGAAGAAAACAGAAAACACGCAGAAGAAGAAATAGACAGCCCAGGCTCAGGAGAATACTACGAAGAAGAAGCCAACGAATGCAGAGCAAAAGCAGAAGCCGCCGAAAGACTACTCAAAAAGCTGATAAACGGTACATTCAAATAAAAGAGGGGAGGCCAACCCCTCCCCTCTTCCTTGACAACCATGTTATAATCAAATCACTCAGATCACCAAAGGGAGGCGTTACAATGACAGATCAGGAAATGCTCCAGGCAATGAGCAAAATGATGGACGAAAAACTCGACCCCATCAAAAAAGAGATCAGCACAATAAGAGAAGACCTGGAAGAGACCCGCGAAGAGATCAGCATGATCCGAGAGGACCTGGAGGAAGTACGTACCGGAGTAAATACCCTCCTGGACTGGGCGGAACGGACGAGCCAAGTACTAGAGTTCCCGCTGCCAAAGGTAATCGAATAAAACAAAGGGGAGAGGTAAAAGCCTCTCCCCTTTTCTATGCCAAAACAACGGCAAGAAAGTCTTTATTTTGTTTACTTGGAAATCTCCAACTCTGCCGCCGCGACACCTCCTCTTCTTTGATATTTTTATATTCTTATCATTGCTGGACAGACTAACCAAACACAAAAGCTTTGGAGGGATTTCCTTGAGTTTGATCGCCTGTACCAGCGAATGCATCTACCAGCAGGACGGCTACTGTGTACTCACCCATGCGACGTCGATTGGAACGCCCAGTCATCTGAATTCCTGCGTCAACTTCGCACCACGTAAAGACCATTCACAAAACTGCACTGAGCGCCTCCCGAATATTTCGGACTCGGACAAGCTGTAAGCCCTCAGGTTCCACCAGCTTCATACTGTTTTGAGCTGGGATCAGACACCGTTTAAAGCCCAAACGCCTAACTTCAGAAAGACGCTGCCCCAAGGCGCTGACGGAACGGAGTTCGCCGGTAAGCCCCACCTCGCCAATTGCAGTCAATTCGCCCGGTACAGGCTTGTCCCGAAAACTAGATGCAATGGAAATAATTGCAGCTAAGTCCGCAGCGGGTTCATCCAGATAAAGTCCGCCTATCACATTCATATAGGCGTCACAAGAACTTACTATGAGCCCGCCCCTCTTTTCCAAAACCGCCAGCAAGAGCATCGCGCGGTTGTAGTCAAACCCATTGCTGGTCCTGCGAGGGTTTCCAAAACTTGTAGGGGCAAGCAGCGCCTGGATCTCAGCCAGCACAGGTCGATTTCCCTCCATAACACAAGTCACACAGGTTCCTGGAGTGTCCTTGGGGCGGCCTGCCAATAGTGTCTCGGAGGGATTTGGGACCTCGACGAGACCGCTGTCGGCCATCTCAAAAACACCGATCTCATTGGTGGCTCCGAACCGGTTCTTTGCTGCTCGCAGGATCCGATAGGACATATGGGGCTCCCCTTCAAAGTATAGAACACAGTCTACCATATGTTCCAGTACCTTGGGCCCGGCAATGGAGCCTTCCTTGTTCACATGTCCAATGACGAATACAGTGATTCCCTCTCCTTTTGCGAGCTGCATCAGTGACATGGTACAGCACTTTACCTGACCTACACTGCCTGGAGAAGTAGTCTGCTCCTCGTCGTACATGGTCTGAATAGAGTCCACAATAAGTACATCGGGTTTTAACTCATGGACGGACTCCAGAATATTCTCCAGACTAGTTTCAGCCAGCAGATAAAGGCTCTCACTGCGGACGCCTAACCGCTCGGCCCGCAGCTTGATCTGCCGTTCAGACTCTTCGCCGGATACATAGAGCACTTTGGAAAAGCGGCAAAGATTATCGCAGATTTGAAGCATCAGCGTAGACTTTCCAATCCCCGGAGCACCGCCCACCAAAACCAGAGATCCCTGAACAGCTCCGCCGCCCAAGACACGGTCCAACTCACTCAGGCCTGTGGGGAATCGCAGTTCATCTGTAGTTTCGACCTCTGCAAGAGATTTAGGACGACTGACAGAACTCCCTCTGACAGATATCCCCTGAGCCACAGGACTCCCTTTCTTTTTGGCCTCTTGGGGCTGTTCCACCATAGTATTCCAGCTCCCGCAGGCAGGACACTTCCCTACCCATTTGGGCGTTTCATTGCCGCATTCCGTACAATAAAAAATCGTTTTAGCCCTCATTTTGGAATGGTTCCTCCAAATTTGTCTCAGAATAACCAAGATAAGCTCCCGCCAGTGCAGTTGCGATTTTGGTTTGATAGCCACTGGTTTGAAGCAGGACGTCCTCATCCGGGTTGGATAGAAAGCCGCATTCTACCAAGATAGCCCGGCAGGTAATGTGGTTCATGAGATAAACGGTATCTGGGATTTTAGCAGCTTTCCGCCCGTTTTCAGGATCCAATACCACGCGCAGTGTCTCTTGTGCAAATTTGGCAAAGGGCAGGCTCGACGCTTCGCTTGCATAAAAGACCTGTGCACCGTGATATTTCGAACTGCCGCTGTAGGTATTCTGGTGGATACTGATGAGGGTTGCATTGGGAGTTTCCTCAATGATTTTTACCCGGTTATGAAGATCCGACACTTTTTTTTGACGTAGCGTCTCGGAGCCGGGATCATGAAGGGACACATCCTTTTCCCGAAGCATGATGACATTGGCCCCATAAAGGCCTAGAATGGAGTCCAGCCGCTTCGCAACGGCCAAATTGATGCTGCTCTCCACTGTCCCGGAAGGCGAGACGGCTCCCCCGTCCTCACCGCCGTGTCCGGCATCGATTACGATTGTCTCGGCTGAGAATCGGTCGGGATGCGCCATGGCAGGTACCGTGTTTCCCTTCCAGAGAAAAAGATAATAGCAGGTACTTAACGTTAATATACTCAGCAAGGCGACAGAAAAAATGCGTTTCTCAAAGATCTGTTTCACTGTGGACACCCCCTCTCTGCACTCTATGAGAGGGAGGCATCCGATATGTATTACACCTCAGGCAGGGGTTCCGCAGGGGAACGCTTGTTTAATATCTTTCGGATGGTCAGCAGGTAGACCACGACAGATACCAACGCTCCTCCAAAATCTGAAATGGGGCCGGTAAAGAAGACTGCCTCCGCTCCAAAGGCGGCGGGAAGGGCAAACAGACTTACAAAGTAGATCAGCTTGCGCCAAAATGAGAGCGGCAGCGCGGCCTGGACCACCCCCATTCCAGTAAAGCCATCCACAATTTCATACTGTATCCCCAAGGGGATGATGCCCAATGTATAAATTCTTATGGCGCGCGAAGCCAACGCCACATATTCCGGTTCACGTGTGAAAATCAAAACAAACAAGTGAGGAGCCAGTTGGGCAAACAAGAACAAGAGTGCAGTGAAGGAGACGCAGAGCAGGATAATATACTTTTGCGCCTTGAGCACCCGGTCTGGCCGCCTCGCTCCATAGTTAAAGCCCAGGATGCTCTGCGTGCCCCCCGTGATGCCGCCTAACGGCATGGTAACCATCAGCATAAAGCTCTGCATAATGGTGCAGCAGGTAATCAAGATATCCCCCTGTCCAGGGCCTCCATATCGCTGTAGCACAGCATTCATGGCAATGATCATCCCATTATCGATGGCAATAATCAGAAAGGATGTGAAGCCCACGGTCAGAACCGAACGGACGACCTTGAGCTGGTAGCCGCCAAATGTAATTCGAATCGGCGGGCGCTGTCCGAACAGGAAGAGAAGTACATACGTGCATGACGCCATTTGGGAGAGAACGGTAGCCAAGGCCGCCCCTTTTACCCCCATATCCAAGCTGAAAATAAAAATCGGATCAAGAATAATGTTGAGCACCGCGCCCAAAAGGACCGAGCGCATCCCTGCGTTTGCAAATCCCTGGCAGACGATAAATTGATTCAATCCGGAAGACATCAGGGCAAAGACTGTGCCTAGGAGATAGATTGTGATATAGTCGTTTGCGTATGGGAATGTCAATGCACTGGCGCCAAACCACATCAGGAGCCGTTCCCTCCAGACAAGCGCCAGCGCGGTCAGCAGAGCGGACAGGGCGGCAAGCATCAAAAAGCAATTGGAGAGGATTCTTTGCGCCCCCTCCCGGTCTCCCTCTCCCAGCTTGATGCTCATCAAAGGGGCACCGCCTACCCCGACTAAAAAGGCAAATGCGCCAACTAGGTTCACAATTGGACCGCAGATTCCCACGCCGGCCAGGGCTGTATCGCCGATCTCCGGGATATTCCCGATGTACATCCGGTCCACGATGCTATAGAGTACGCTGACGAATTGCGCCAACATGGAGGGCAGCGCTACACGCAGGACAAGCTGCTTGATGTCGTCTCTGCCCAGGTCATTTACATGCTGCAAAAATTTTTTCTCCCCTAAATCATATTCACTGTGGGCCATTATACCACACCCGCGCTTCAAAAGCAAAATGGTTTCCGGCTTTAAAACGTCAGGTTCCCTTTTGCACCATGTCACATAAGATAAAACGGAGGGGAACTCTGCCGTACAGAGTGTTCTCTCTGAAACCATAGAAGGAGGAATCCTGAATTGTACCCTGACAATGCACCGAACCCCGCCACATGCAGCGATAACTGCGGCACACTGCCCGAATGTGCCCCTCTGGCGGTACCATATGTCCCCTTTCAGCAAAACAATCCAAAGCGATATTCCCAAATGGATGCCCTCAATAATGGGACGCTTTATCCCGGCTTAAATCTCCCCTTCCGTGCCAAAGTCAACGCGGCCAGCCTGCCGCAGACGCCTATGACGGAACTGCAAGCGCTGGAATTTGTGCTCCAGGAGCTGGCGCTCTATCTGGATACGCATCCCTCTGACGGCGAGGCCTTCGAGCTTTTCCGCCAGTATGCCGCTCTGGAGGAGACCGCGCGGGCCGACTATGTAGAGATCGGCGGCCCCATTATGCGCGGCGAAACCGCCAGGAGCAAGACCTACACTTGGCTCCAGGATCCGTGGCCCTGGAACTACACAGAGAAGGAGGGCAAATAAATGTTTTCTTACGAGAAGAAACTACAGTATCCAGTGAAAATCAAGACGCCCAATCCCAAACTGGCGTCCTTCATTATCAGTCAGTATGGCGGACCGGATGGCGAACTCGGCGCATCTTTACGCTATCTGAGCCAGAGATACGCGATGCCCTACGCCGAACTGAAAGGCCTTTTGACCGATATTGGTACAGAAGAACTGGGGCATTTAGAGATGATTGGCGCCATCGTCCATCAGCTCACGCGGAACATCAGCGACACCGATGCTCGTATTGCTGAGTTTGCCCCCTACTTTGTGGACCATACCACAGGGGTCTATCCGACTGCGGCCTCCGGTTTTCCCTGGAGCGCCGCCTCCATGGCTGTAAAAGGCGATGTAATCGCCGACCTTACCGAGGACATGGCCGCGGAGCAAAAGGCCAGAGTCACCTACGATAACATTTTACGCCTTTGTGATGATCCGGACGTTACCGACGTAATCCGGTTCCTCCGTGAGCGGGAGGTCGTCCACTTCCAGAGATTTGGTGAAGCGGTCCGCCTGGCAAAAGAAAAAATGGATCAGAAAAATATTTACTTCACCAATCCCGTTACAGACAAATAATCCCCTTCAGGCCGAAAGCGGCGCAAGGCCGATCGCCTTGCGCCGCTTTGAAATAAGAGAAATCTATTCCGCCTTATGGACGCCATCCGGATGTGAAGCCGCCCACAGCGCTCCAGCGGTGACTGCCCAGTGTTCAGCTGCATCCTTACATTTTCCGCAGAGGGTATGTACATCCTCCGGTGCAGTGAGATCCGTAGACTTTGCTGCGCTCTGATCCACCATGTCCGCCAGCCGTCCATAGTTATCCAGCAGCGGGCAAGGACGCAGATGATTTTGATTGAAAGGCTGATTGTCATGATAGGCCATAAAGAGCGGAGATTGATAGGCCTCCAGAAGGGTTTTATTGTGGATATTGGAGTCTGAATAATGGATAAACGCACAGGGCTCAATGTCCCCCGCCGCATTGATGTGGCAGTAGTGCCGTCCGCCGGCAATACACCCCTCCACATACTCTCCGTCATTCCAGAAATCCAGCGTAAAGATGGGTTTGGAATCCCGGAATTTTCGAATTTGATGGTACATAAACTCCCGCTGCTCGGCAGTGACCATCAACTCCGGCACCGCGTCGGCGCCGATCGGCATATATGTGAAGAACCAAGCAAACTTTGCCCCCCACTCCACCATCTTGTCAAAATAGGCCTCGCTGCCGATAACATCCACATTGGCGCGAGTATAGCAGCAAGAGACGCCGAAGGGCAGCTTTTTGCGCTTGAGTATCTCCATGGCGCGCATCACAGCTTGGAAAGTGCCATGCCCTCTCCTGGAATCTGTCGCCTCTTCAAAGCCTTCTACGCTGATAGCGGGGACAAAATTCTTGACACGCAGCATCTCGTCGGCAAATGCCTCATCGATCAGCGTCGCGTTGGTAAAAGACATAAATACACAGTCGGGATGGCGTTCGCAGAGGGTAATGATATCCTTTTTCCGAACAAGCGGTTCGCCGCCGGTATAGAGATACATGTAGGTACCCAACTCCGTACCCTGGCGGATGATGGAGTCCATCGTATCCAAGTCCATATTCATCTTATTGCCGTATTCCGCCGCCCAGCAGCCTGTACAGTGAAGATTGCAGGCAGAAGTGGGGTCCATCAGGATAGCCCATGGGATATTGCAGCCGTACTTCTCACGGTTGTCACACTCTTTTGGGAACCCGATCAGCGCCGAGTTCACAATAAAATTTTCAAAAAGCGTCTTACGAACTCCGTCGTCGATGTCTGTCCACAGACTTTTAATCAGACGATACCAGTTGTTGTCCGGATCCTCGATCACCTTCCGGGCCTGCTTCCGGGCAGCAGCAAAGACATCTTTTCCCGCAAACTGATCTACCCAGTCCATAATTTTCGGCAGATTCCGATCCGGGTCCTTGTCCAAATAGTCGTACATGATGGACATGCCTGTTTTTTTAACCCGATCCATCAGTCCCATGCAGAATCACTCCTTTTTGAATGCAAAAACATTTCGAAACTGCTTTCGCTTTCGTAGTTCTATTATAAAGCGAATTTTTAAGGACTTCCATAGACAAAACAGGGAAACTGTGTCACAGGACGCAAGATTTCTGGATATGATCTATGTGCCGATCATATCCAGAAACTCCTGCTCAGAGAGCACAGGGACCCCCAGCGTACGAGCCTTTTCCAGTTTGGAGCCCGCCTCTTCTCCGGCCACCACATAGCTGGTTTTTTTGGAGACGGAAGAGGACACCTTCCCGCCCAGCGCCTCAATACATGCTCCGGCTTCAGAACGGCTGAAATGAGCCAGTGTCCCCGTAAGGACAAAGGTTTTTCCGGCAAGCTGATCTCCTGTGCTCTGCGCGCTGCTTGCCATATTCACACCCGCATCCTTCAGCGCAGAGATTAGGTGTTCCGCCTGAGGACTATGGAGCCACGCAACCAGACTCCGCGCCGTAATTTCACCAATATCGTTTACCTCGGTGAGGGTTTCCACCGTCGCCCCGCGCAGTGCGTCCAACGTACCAAAACGGGCGGCCAGGACCTTGGCCGCCTTCTGTCCCACCTGTCGGATACCAAAGGCGAACAAGAGACGGGAAAGGTCGTTCTGCTTGGAACGCTCAATAGCGTGGATCAGGTTTTCCGCGGACTTTGGTCCCATTCGCTCCAATTTGGCAACTTCATCGATCCGCAGGGTGTAAAGGTCTCCCGGAGCCTTCAACAGACCGGCGTTTACCAGACTCTCCACCACGGCCGGTCCCAGCCCTTCAATATCCATGGCATCCCTAGATGCAAAATGCGTTAGATTTCTCAGGAGCTGCGCCGGACACTCGGCGCCGGTACAGCGAATGGCCGCTCCCTCCTCGTCCCGTACTACCGGGGCGCCGCAGACAGGACATTTCCCCGGCAGATGATAGGGGGCTGAATTTGGAAGGCGTTTTTCCTTTACAACTCTTACTACCTCGGGGATGATTTCTCCGGCCTTCTGGACCAAAACGGTATCTCCGATCCGAATATCCTTTTCTGCAATATAGTCCTGGTTGTGCAGACTGGCGCTGGTGACTGTGGTGCCGGCCAGACGCACTGGGCTCAAAGTGGCTTTTGGCGTCAGAACACCGGTGCGCCCCACTTGGACCATGATATCAAGGACCGTAGCCTCCTTTTGCTCCGGCGGGTATTTAAACGCTGCAGCCCAGCGTGGAAACTTTGCGGTACTGCCCAATTCTACACGCTCTGAAAGGGAATTTACCTTTACAACTGCGCCGTCAATGTCGTAGGGGAATTGAATCCGGTTATCTCCAATATCTTCCACCTGTTTCTGGGCCTCACGTATCGTCTGACAGATCTTACGGGGAATCACTTTGAATTTCATCTGCTCCAGAAAATCCAGCGTTTCTGAATGCGTCTGGAACGAGCGGCCCTCCATATACTGGATATTGAAAAGGACAATGTCCAAACGGCGGGCCGCTGCGATTTTAGGGTCCAATTGCCGGAGCGAACCCGCAGCGGCGTTGCGGGGATTTGCAAAAAGGGATTCTCCGTTTTGTTCCCGCTCTTCATTGAGTTTTGCAAATACGGTGCGTGGCATGAACACCTCTCCGCGGACAATGAGGCTGGGCAGTCGTTGTGGCAGCAACATGGGAATGGATTTGATGGTACGAAGATTTTCGGTGACATCCTCTCCCACCAGCCCATCCCCGCGGGTAGCGCCCCTGACAAAAAGGCCATCCCGGTATTCCAGCGCCACAGAGAGGCCGTCTACTTTGGGCTCCACCGTATACTCCACATCCCCAACGCTCTCATGGACTCGCTGGTCGAAGTCGGAGAGTTCTTCCATGGAAAACACATCCTGAAGACTTTCCAGCGGAACACGGTGGCGGACCTCTTCAAATCCGGAGACCGCCTCTCCCCCCACCCGCTGGGTGGGAGAATCCGGTGTGATATACTCCGGGTATGCCTTCTCCAGCTCCTCTAAACGCCGGAGCCGGTGATCATAATCGTAATCGCTCATGGTAGGGCGATCCAAAACATAGTATTCATAGCCAGCCTCGTTGAGCGCGGCACGCAACTGTTCAATCTCCTGTTTTACATCCATGGGAGGTCTCCTCTTCTGTCTTGTATATCACTTTACAGGCTTTTGTCCACCGCGGTCTCCGTCCGGCCAAGGTCCGATATAGTGCATATCCAATTGCTGTGCCCAACGTGTTGAGCCAAAGGTCGTCGATATCGGTGCTGCGTCCCAGGGGAAGCTGGCACAACTCGATGGTGAGTGAGGTGCAGGCTCCGATCAGCAGTGCGATCCGAAAGGTAATTCTGTGCCAAAGCAGTGCGGGGCAAAATCCTAAAGGCAAAAACATAACAATATTTCCCAGGAAACTAATCCAAAATCCCATCCAGATTCCGGCATGCAGCTCTGAGGCCAGGTCCGCAATTATTTGGAACGGGATTAGATTGTAGTGCAGTCCTCCGGAAGATTTTCCGGAGGACTGCACGATCAGCGCAAAAAGCCCCGCAAGAAAAGCGGTGAAGAGCATCAAGCAAAGCTCATGCGCGGCGCTTGTGCCCATATTGTTTCGAGAAAGTCTCCTGCGCCGTAGAGGCAGTGTCGCCGCGCAGAACAGCACCCCGAAGCACCCAGCGGGGAACATTTTGACCATATAAGTTCCGATCACTGCAATCTCGCGCAAAGTACCGCCTCTCTTATGTTCCAAGCTGCAAGTAAGTGTCCGGTACTGCACCCACGATAACAGTTTCCGCCACGGGGACCTGTGCGGTGACCTCGGTCCGTAAGGTATCCCCGGGCAGCAGGATGTCCACAGCGACGGACACATCCAGCAGGATCTGATGCCGGGTCTGGTTGATCCCGGCATAGTCGAACTGATTGTGAAATTCCGCATGGGCGGAACCCACGGCCACCACTTCCACTGGCAGAGATATGCCTCTTCCGGAGAGAAAGTTGATCCCTGTCAGGTTTCCCACCGGAATTGCAAGCTGCTCCTGATCCAGGGTATCCACGGCTGTGACCACAGCGCTGAGAATACTCGTCCGGAGTCGGTTGAGCTCCGCCATATTGCTGGTAAGGGCGGTCACGCGCCCCGTACTGTCCTTTTCCATAGAGATGAGATCTCCGTAGGTGATCCCAACGGAGGATATCTCATTGGCGATGGCGCCATCCAGCGTCTGCGTAACCGTATTGGTCACCTTTGCCGTGGCCATAGCGTTCAGGATTGGATGCAGCCTGATTTCCAGGTATCCGATGAGGAGGAGCGCAAGGCTCACCCCGAGCAGTCCGCTGAGCAGCAGTCCATGCGCCTTTCGGGCTTGGGGCGGTCCCCGTCGCCTGAATCGGGGAAATCCCCATCTGTGCCAAGTCCGCATATATAAGGTCACCCCCATATGCAGACTTTATGCGCACACCGGCTTGTATCAGTCCTTTAAAAGTTCCTCCACGGCCAAAAGCACGCCCGCTTTCCCGGATTCATAGGTGAGGCCGCCCTGAAGATAGAGGGTATAGGGCTCACGCATGGGAGCGTCGCAGGAGAGCTCGATGGAAGCCCCCTGGATAAAAGCGCCAGCCGCCATGATGACAGGGCAGTCATAGCCCGGCATATCCCAGGGCTCCGGCGTCACGTAGGAGTCGACCGGCGCCCCCATCTGGATACCTTTGCAAAACTTTTTCAGCTTTTCCGGCTCACCGAAATGAATCATCTGAATGATATCGTGCCGCAGCGCACTGGAGGCGGGCTCAGCCCGATAACCAAGCAGTTCCATCGTCTTGGCGGCAAATACAGCGGTCTTTACCGCCTGAGCCACGGTGTGGGGTGCAAGGAAAAGTCCCTGATAGAGCAGACGATTGTTTCCCAAAGTAGAGCCGCATTCTCTGCCGATTCCAGGCGTAGTGAGGCGCATAGAGGCCGCCTCCACCAGATCGCGGCGTCCGGCGATGTATCCCCCGGTGGGCGCAAGACCGCCCCCCGGGTTTTTGATGAGGGACCCCACGACCAGATCCGCCCCGGCCTGTGTTGGTTCACGCTCCTCCACAAACTCTCCGTAGCAGTTGTCTACCAAGATATTGACCCCAGGGTTGGCGCTGCGAATGGCGGCGCACAGCGTTCCAATTTCATCCACAGAGAGAGAAGCTCGGGTCGCATATCCCCTTGAGCGCTGGATCAGCACCGTACTTACGGAGGGGGCCTTTACCGCCTCCACGATTCCCTCCACATCCGGGCGGTCCTCGGGGGTGACATCTACCTGACGGTAGTTTACGCCATACTGCTTGAGCGATCCTGGGCCTTTATCCACCACTCCGATCACGCCTAAAAGGGTATCATAAGGAGCGCCCACCGCCGAAACCAGAGTATCTCCCGGCTTCAGCGCGCCAAAAAGCGCGCAAGAGATGGCATGTGTGCCGTTGACAAAGCCGATTCGGACCAGAGCATCTTCCGTCCCAAAAAGGTCCGCAAAAATGGCGTCCAACTGGTCACGGCCCAGGTCATCGTATCCATAGCCGGTGGTCCCGGCAAAATAGGACTCCGCCACCCGATGTCTCTGGAAGGCGGCCAGGACCTTCTGGGTATTCTCCTCCGCAATGGCGTCAATGCGTGCAAACTGTTCCCCCAGTGCCGCCTGCGCCTCCCTGCCCAATGTGCGGACGTGATCGCTTATCTGTAATGGCATTTCCCTTTTCACACTCTGCTTTCCTAATAGTTTTATTATAGACTGGCTTCTGCAAAAGCGCAAACCAGCCGGGCACAGGCCTCTACATCGCCGCGGTCCACCATCTCTTGCGGAGTATGGACATATCGGCATGGGATGGAAATTCCACCGGTCAGTACCCCCATCTTCGTGGTATAGATGCTTCCGGCATCGGTGCCGCCGGATCGGATGACATCCATCTGGACATCGATCCCCCGCTCCCCGGCCAGCGCCGATAATTTGGAGACCATTTCAGGGTGACATATGATGGAGGAGTCCATGACCTTGATCGCCGCGCCTCCGCCCAGCCTGCTGCTGCCGGAGTGCTTACTGCCCAATTCATCGGCGGATACGGTCACGTCCACTGCAATGCCGTAGTCCGGATCGATGGCGTAGGCTGCAGTTTTCGCCCCGCGCAGCCCCAGCTCCTCCTGGACGGTAAATACAAAATAGAGATCGTTCTCGCTCTTTTGGAACTGCTCCATCGCCATCAGAAGGACAATGCAGGAAATGCGATTGTCCATGTAGGGGGAGACCAGACGGTCTCCCGCGCCAAAGGTGGGAGTATCATAGACTGCGGTATCGCCAATGCCCACCATTGCGCGTGCCTCCTCTTCGTCATGGGCCCCAATGTCAATATAGAGATCCTCCAAAGTCATTTCCTTGGGCTCGACACCCTCGTTCAGGCAGATCACGCCCCGCACTCCGTTTTTAAAGCGTACAGGTGTGGCGATCAGGTCAGGCGCATGGAGGCCGCCCACTTTGCAGAAGCGGACAAAGCCCTCCTTCTCAATATAGGTGGCGATGAAGCCGATGGAGTCCATATGGGCTGCAAACAGGACCCGTGACCCAGCCCCCTTCTTGTGGGCAATCAGATTCCCCATGGTGTCCCGGCGGCACTCGTCTACAAAGGGCATGGCCAGCTTCTCCAGCAGCGAAGCCACCTCTGCTTCGTCTCCAGAGGGGCCGTGACAGGCATTTAAGCTTTGCAGCGTTTTTAAAATATTCATTTCCTATCCTCCCGTATTATAAGCATGCGACGGCTTCAATCCACTTCCTCGCCAAAGCATGCATATGATCAAAATCCTGGACGCAAGCCACACTGGATGGCGCGTGCAGATAGCGCACGGCCACGGATATTGCCGCCACCCTGACGCCCTCCTTGGTACGTTGGACGGCAGATGCGTCGTTGCCGCCCGAGATGCCGCTTTTCAACTGCCATGGAATCTGGTGCTTTTCGCCCAACTCCCGCATCAGCTCAAAAAGTTCGCGGTCGTATACCGTGCCTCCGTCCATGAACGAGAGAACCGGACCCCTTCCGGGGACGGCCACCTGTCTGTGGCTGTCGGTTCCTGGCAGATCTGCCGCCGTGGTCCCCTCCAGGACCAGCGCGATCTCCGGCGTCACGGAAAAGGCGGCCCCAAAAGCCCCTCGGGTCCCCACTTCCTCCTGTGTGGAAAATACGAAGGTACAGTCCATGGGAAGCTCCTCTTCCAGGAGCTTGAGCATAACGGCACATCCCACCCGGTCGTCAATTGCCTTCGCTTTAAACATCCCGCATCCAAATTCCACAGCATCGCTCTCAAAGGAGACCAGGGCCCCCAATGCGACTGCGGCTTCCGCGTCCGCCCGGTCCCTGGCTCCGATGTCAATATACATATCTTCAAATTTGGGGACGTTCTTTTCCTCTTCCGCACTGACCAGATGATACGCCTTGAGACCGATTGCGCCCTGGACCCGTCCCAGACCCACGCTGACCCGTTTGCCGATCACGACCCTGGGATCGATCCCGCCTACCGGAGCAAATTTCAAATATCCATCCTCTGTGATGTCATTGACGATAAAACCGACTTCATCCATGTGGGCGGTCAGCATCAGCTTGTTTCCGGTGGCCTTCGCCCCTTTTTTGAATACAATGAGGTTGCCCAGGGCGTCGGTCCGCATCGCTTCGGCATAAGGGGCAGCCTTTTCACGGATAAAGGCCCGGACTTCATCCTCTCCGCTGGAGACGCCGTTGAGCAGGCACAATTCCTTTACAAGACTCAGCATATGCTTCCGGCCTCCTTCCCCAAATGTTCGGCAAAGGCGGCCAAGAGCTGCGCTGTCTGCTCGATATCCGCCAGGTCCAGCACCTCGATAGGGCTGTGCATATATTTCAGCGGCAGGGATACCACAGAGGTAGCCACACCTTCGCGGACTATCTGCATGTGCCAGCCATTGGTGCCGGTGTGCCCCTCCATGACCTCCAGATCATAGGGAATTCCAAGCTCACGGGCCTTGCCGACCATACGCTCCGTCATCCAGCGCGTCATATTGGGCCCCACTCCAATTTGTGGGCCGCCGCCGATATTGCTGCGGCGGCCCTTTCCCATATCGGGCGTCTTGGCATGTGTGACGTCCACCGCCACACAGTAATCGGGATGTATCCCGTAGGTCCCCACCTTGGCCCCCGCTCCGCTGACCTCTTCCCGGGTGCTGCCCATCACATAGAGGTCAACATCCAGCGGCTTGTCCTTCAAAAGCTCCGCCGTCCGCAGGAGGATGGTAAAGCAGGACCGGTCATCCATAGATTTGCCGCAGAGCCTTCCGTTCTTCAAATCGAAGCATCCGCCGCGAAAGACCATAGGAGTGCCGATGGGAACTGTACGCTCGGCTTCTTTTTGGTCCATACCGATATCTACGCGCAACTCGGAAATTGGGATGGCCTTCTTGGTATCCCCCGGCTTGAGCACATGGGGCGGCAGACAGGTCACCACGCCTAAGATAGAGGGATGCGTGAGCACGGTGAGTTCCCGGTCCGGCAGCATGCGGGGATCTACTCCGCCGATGGTGCGGAAACGGAGAAATCCATCCTCAACTCCGGTCACCATCAGGCCGATTTCATCTAAATGAGCATCCAAAAGCAAGCGGGGGGCTCCCGGCTTGCCACAAAGGCGCACCCCCACCGCATTTCCGAAGCGGTCTACATTGGCTTCGTCCAGAAAGGGCCGCATCAGCTCGGCCGCCTGCTCCGCTACAGGGTGCTCAAAGCCTGAAGGACCTGCCATAGCACTCAGTGTACCAAGTGTCTCTCTGATATTCAAAGTCTTCCCTCCTTGGCAGGAAACTCGTCGTTCCGCCGTCTGAATTGTCCGTATATCCACGTGCCCTTGGAACCGGGCCTACAGCTCATAGATGATCTTCTTGAATGCTTCGCCACGCTGGGCAAAGTTTTTGAACTGGTCAAACGAGGCACAGGCCGGTGAGAAGAGGACCACATCCCCTGGCTGGGCCATACCGTGGGCTGCCATCACAGCGGCGCTGAAATCCTCATATTGGGAGATGGACGGCTCGCCACGGTATTCCGCGCATCCCCGGACCGCCGCACTGATCTTATCCGCCGTGGCGCCGGTGAGGACCAGATGCTTCACATGAGCGACCACCTCGGGCCCCAGCACATCAAAGGGGATATGCTTGTCATACCCTCCGGCAATCAGAATGACCTTGTCCGGGAAGGAGCGCAGTCCGGCGATGGTCCTGGAGGGGCTGGAGGCGATGGAGTCGTTGTAATACCGCACGCCGTTCCGCGTGCGCACCAGCTCGATACGGTGCTCCACCCCGCCAAACTCCGCGGCAAACTTGCGGATCACCTCGTCGGGCACCATGCCGTCTACTGCGGCGATGGCGGCCATGTAGTTCTCCACATTATGCTCACCCGGGAGAAGGATCCCGTCCAGGGGGAGAACCGATCTCCTGCCCTGATCGTTGGCGACCCAGATCGCGCCATCCTTCCCATACACACCTTGGGAGAGCTCCTGCCTGAGGCTGAAGGAGACGGCCCGGCCGGGGGTCTCCTCGAGAAACTCACGCGTGATCTCATTATCATAGTTGAATACGGCGCGGTCCGCTGTACCCTGATGCAGAAAAATATTTTTCTTTGCCGCAGTATACTCCTCCATGGACGTGTGAACATCCAAATGGTTGGGCGCAAGATTGGTGACCACTGCGATCTCAGGACTCAGGTCCATGGTCATCAGTTGGAAAGAGGAGAGCTCCAGTACGGCCCAATCGTCCGGCTCCATCCCGTCTGCGTCGGCCAGAAGGGGGCGGCCAATATTGCCGCCTACAAAAGTATGATAGCCGGCCGCTTTTAAAAGCGAGGCAATGATCGTCGTCGTGGTGGTCTTTCCATCGCTTCCTGTAACCCCAATGGTATGGCATGGGCAGACTTGGAAAAACGCTTCCATTTCAGAGGTGATCATGCTGCCCTTTGCCTGGGCCGACAAAAGTTCGGGAACATCGGGGCGCAACCCGGGTGTGCGGAAGATCACATCCTGATCCAGACCTCTCAGATAGTCAGGCCCCAGGCGCAATTCGGCCCCCAGACTCTCCAGTTCCTCCGCCAAGCCGCCGAAATCCTCGCGGCGATTCTTATCGCAGGCGGTAACGCGGATTCCTGTCCGCAACAGCATTTTAATAAGCGGCGTGTTGGATACGCCGATGCCGATCACAGCCACTGTTTTCCCCTTGAGCCCGGCCAGATATTCTTTGAGCGTCATTTGCACTGCCGTTCCCCCTTTTGATCGTAATATCGTAAAATTTATTATATCTTATTGCGCAGAATATTTCAATCGAATTGACAGTGTGCTTCTCTTCCGATATAATAAAACACTGCAAGCAGGCTGGACAGCCACGTGGACAGTGCCGAAAGGCCGTTCATGAGGAAAGTCCGGGCTCCACAGGGCAAGGATAACGGGTAACGCCCGCCGGAGGCAACTCTAGGAAAAGTGCAACAGAGAGATACCGCCTCGCCCCTTGAATGCGCTTTCTGTAAGGACTTTGTTTTTGCGGGAACATGCGTCGGCGAGGTAAGGGTGGAAAGGTGAGGTAAGAGCTCACCCGATGGCTGGAGACTGCCCATCGATGTAAACTCTATCCGGAGCAACACCGTGGAGGGACACACGGCCGGCCCGGCCGTCCCGGGGAGGTGGCTGGAACGCGTTGGCAACGGCGCGTCTAGATAGATGGCTGTCTTAAATGACAGAACCCGGCTTACAGGCCTACTTGCATACAGGAAGCGGCGGGGAGCATATCCCCGCCGCTTCTCTTCTTCATTCTAGCAAAAAGATCCATCCCTAAGCTCAGTAGCTCAGTCCTGCTCCCAGTTGTGGTACACGTTCTGCACATCGTCATTCTCTTCCAACAGATCGATGAGCTTCTCCATGTTTTTGATATCCTCTTCTTTTTCCAGCTTCACATAGTTCTGCGGGACCATATCCACTCCGGCGGAAAGGAAGGCATATCCCTTCTCTTCCAGCTTAGCCAAGACCTCGCCGAAGGAATCCGGCGTAGTAGTGATTTCAAAGCACTCCTCATCCGCCTGCATATCGTCGGCGCCGCTGTCCAGAGCGTCCATCATAACGGTATCCTCATCCAAGTCTTCCCTCTCAATGACGATAACACCCTTCTGATCAAAGGACCAGGAAACACAGCCGGTAGCGCCCAGCCCCTTTCCGTACTTGTCCAAAAGATGGCGCACCTCCGGAGCCGTACGGTTCCGGTTGTCTGTCAGCGCCTCCACGATCACGGCGACGCCGCAGGGGCCGTAGCCCTCATAGACCACGCTCTCAAAATCGTCAGCGTTCCCGGAGCCAAGCGCCTTGTCAATGGTCCGCTTGATGTTATCGTTGGGCATATTGGCGGCTTTGGCCTTGGCAATCACGGTGGCCAGTCGGGAGTTATTGTTGGGGTCCCCGCTGCCGCCCTGTTTCACTGCCACGATCATCTCACGGGCGATCTTTGTGAAGATCTGAGAACGCTTCGCGTCGGCTGCCCCTTTGGTCTTCTGAATATTATGCCACTTGGAATGTCCTGACATTGGATTCGTCCCCTTCTAGAAATCTCAAAATTAGCTAAAATATTTTACCATACCGGCGTCTGTAACGCAACCCCTCACAAGTAGGAAAAAACCTCTTTATGACGCTGAGAAAGCATGACCTCCACGCCTGGAAATATATTGCGCAACTTTTGGGCCAAAATCGGGCAAATCACATTTTCCGTTGGAAAATGTCCTGCGTCGATGAGATTGACGCCCTCCGCCTTGGCGTCCAAAAAAATATTATATTTTACGTCTGCGGTAACAAAGGTATCACATCTCAGCTTGCAGGCCAAGGACAGCATATCCCCGCAGGCGCCGCCGCCAACGGCCACCCGATAGACGGGACGCCCCACGTCCACATAGCGTACCCCATTTGCCCCCAGCGCCTTTTTTACCTGTGCGGCATAGGCTGCCGCATCCATGCCCGTTCCAGTCCGCAGCACACCGGTGCGACCAATCCCGATCACCGCCCCCGCGCGGTCTGTGCCGGACGGTTCCAACACGGTGCACTCCGTCAGGCCCAAGGCATCGGCCAGCGCGTCGTTGACGCCGCCCACCGAGGCGTCCAGATTCGTGTGTGCACAAATTGCGGCAATTCCCCGCTCCGCCAGGGCCAATACGATTCGTCCTACCGAGGTCTCGTCGGTAATGCTGCGGGCAGGATGAAAAATAATGGGATGGTGGGAGACAATGAGTTCAACTCCCCGCTCCACGGCCTCCCAGACGACCTCTTCCGTAATATCCAGCGACACCAGCAGCCGTGTGACCTGCTGCTCTCCCCTGCCCACCAGAAACCCGGCGTTGTCAAAATCCATTTGTGCAGCAAAGGGGGCAATCTGATCCACAGCAGCGTAGACATCCTTCACCGTTGCCATGCTATCCATTCCTCCTTCATCTGTTTTAATTCCGAAACAAGACCTCTCCAACGCTTTGCTCTCTCCTGGTCCTTCAAACGCGCAGAACATCCCAAACCTTCTAGGGCCCGTTCGGCTCTGGAAAGCATCATCGACAGATACTCCCCTCTGTAAGGTGACGTCATGTCGCGGGCCTGTTTCCCACACCATTCTTCTGCGGGCGTCAGCGGCGCCATCTCTCCTCCACGAACTGTGAGCACCACATAGAGCTTGTCTTCACGGACCAATTCCTCACGTTCGATGACAAAACCATTCCGCCATAGCCACCGCCGCAGATCAGGCGCTGAAGTCATGGGTTGGAGGTAAAAAAGGCAGGTCCCCTCGGATGCCCACGGAGCATTTCCCAAAATAGAAGCAATGGTCTCACCGCCCATACCCGCGATTGCTACGGCATCGGCCTCCTCAGGTCCCAGAGGTGTCAATCCATCTCCCAAGCGGAATGAAATACGCTCCGTTAGATTATGACGCGCAGCAGTCTGGCGCGCACGCGAAAGCGGTCCTTCCTTCAAGTCGGCCGCAATGGCGCTGGGGATTCTTCCGTGTTCCAGAAGCCAGACCGGCAGCCTGGCATGGTCTGTACCGATATCGGCAAAACGCGCACCCAACGGAACTTGGTGGGCAATTGCCAGCAGTCTGGGGGACAACTCAACAGGGCGCACAGTGACCACCTTCCTTTATGCATGATGCACGAGAATCCTCCCGATCTCGATCACATAAAAACGGGGCGGCAATTGCCGCCCCGTTTTTATGTGACGATCTTATTTTGCGGCGGGCACCAGCGCGTTGATCTTCTCCAGCAGAGCGTCAACATCCACGCCATGGACCATGCAGGCCTGCTCTACAGTCTCCCCGCGGGAAGAGGGACAGCCCAGGCAGTGCATCCCGATGGACAGGAAAACCGGAGCGGTCTCCGGCGCAATATCCAGAATATCGCCGATGATGGTATCTTTGGTGATGGTAGCCATAAAATAAACCTCCAAAAAACTAGGATTTAGGATATGCTTTAGTATACCCTATCGTTCCCTATTTTTCAATAGGAATCGCAGTTTTTTCTGGGAAACAAAATGTTGGATCATTTCTACCTCGGTATGATTGCAAATCAAAAAACAGGGGCGCCCTCTGAGCGCCCCTGTTTTTATTGGCCTTAGTTAGCGGCCCTGCTCCTCACGCATGCGAGCGAAGCACTCGCTGCAGTAAACAGGACGATCGGACTTGGGCTCGAAGGGAACCTTTGCCTCGCCGCCGCAGGCAGCACAAGTGGCGGTGAAGTACTCACGGGGGCCGCGGGCAGCCTGCTTGCGAGCGTCACGGCAGGCCTTGCAGCGCTGAGGCTCGTTCTGGAAGCCGCGCTCCGCATAGAACTCCTGCTCACCGGCGGTGAACACGAACTCCTGGCCGCATTCCTTGCATACAAGTGTCTTGTCTTCGTACATGATCTTTTCCCTCTCTTTGACTCGTTTGCCCAGGCCCGGAATAAACCGACAGTGCTGGGTCTGTAATATTGCGTTCAGCTCTCGCTGAAATCGCCGGAAAAAAGGTGCCGCGCTACTTTGCGCCGGATGCGCTGCACGGCGTTGTCCACCGCTTTCGGGGAACGGTTTACCTGTTCTGCAATCTCCACATAAGAATACCCGCGGAGATAGAGTTCCAGGATATTGGCCTCTAACCCGGATAACTGTCCCTTGAGCGTTCCAAGACGTTCCCGGCGCTCCTCCCTGCTGATCAACATATCTTCAGGATTTTGAAGCGGCTGCCGGGACGCGTTGAATGGATAACTGTCGGCAATCCCATCTAAAAGAGGGGGTTCGAAAGAGACATAGTGGTTGAGCGGAGTGTGCTTATCTCTAGATGCCGCCCGGATGGCGGACAGGATACGATTGCGGATACATATCTCAGCATAAGTCCGAAAGGCCGTACCCTTTTGGGGTACATACTCCCGGATGGCATTCAGCAGCCCCACCATGCCCTCCTGAATCAAATCTTCGCTGTCGCCCCCTGCGAGAAAATAAGGGCGGGCACAAATACGCACCAGACGATTATACCGCATCACAAGAGTCTCTTCTGCGATGCGGTCGCCTGATGCGGCTTGCAAACACAGGATCTCGTCGGTGAGCGAATTGGGGGTTTCTTCTGCTGGCTTCATTCCAAGGCTCCTTGTGTATTATAGGGCCGAAGTACCCGAAATGTCAAGTGTTTATGCAGATTATTTTAGGAATTTCAATGAAATCAAAGCTTTTTTATGAGATTTGCCAGTTCCTGTGCACGGCTGTCGGCGACTCCTTCCGTTTCAGCTTCCACCATGACCCGGATCAGGGCCTCCGTGCCGGAGGGGCGTACCAGGATGCGGCCATTCCCGGCCAGTGCCCTCTCTCCAGCCGCGATCGCGTTCTTCAGTTGTACAGAGCCCATGACCGCCTGCTTCTGGGCATTATCCGCAACCGCTACATTTACTAGCACCTGGGGATACTGCCGACAGTCCGCAACAAGCTTGGAAGCCGGCTGACGGGACTGATGAAGAATATTCAGAAACTGGAGCGCCGTAAGCTGTCCGTCACCGGTGGTGGCGTGCTCCAGAAAAATCATGTGGCCGGACTGTTCGCCGCCGAGCGAAAAGCCATTCTCCAGCATCCGCTCCAACACATTTCGATCTCCTACGTCGGTACAGACCACTTCCATATTATTTTCCGCTGCAAAACGGTGGAGCCCTATGTTGGACATAACTGTGGCAACAATGGTGTCTCCCGCCAGTTTTCCCCGGCTTTTCAGATAGCGACCGCAGACGGCCATAACCTGATCGCCGTCAATGGGTATGCCCGCTTCACTGACGGCCAAAAACCGGTCTGCATCCCCATCAAAAGCCAAACCCAAGTCGTAGCCTCCTGCCTTTACCATGGCCGCCAACCCCTCCAAGTGAGTGGAGCCACAGTTTGTATTGATGTTGATGCCATCGGGATCGGCATTGATGATGTCACAGTGAAGATCATCAAAGCGGTCAAAGAGCTGAGGCGCCGTCGCAGAGGCAGCGCCATTGGCGCAGTCGACAAGGATGCGAAGTCCGGCCAGGCCGTCCTCTACTGTGGACGCCAAATGATCAATATAGTCGTCCCGCGTCCGGTCTTCCGCATAAGTCACACGTCCGATCTCTCCGCCCGTTTTGAGGGAAACCTCCGCGCCGGAGAGAATGATATCCTCAATTTTCCCCTCCAGCTCGTCAGAGAGCTTAAAGCCCTGACCGTTAAAAATCTTAATGCCGTTGTGTTCAAAGGGATTATGGGAGGCAGAGATAACTACGCCTGCATCCGCCCCCTGATCCACTGTGATCCACGCCACTGCTGGAGTAGGAATGACGCCCAGATGGAGGACGTCGGCGCCCGCCGAACAAAGGCCGGCCACCAGCGCGCCCTCCAAAAGGTCAGAGGAGATACGCGTATCTTTTCCGATGGTTACCAAAGGCTTCTTTCCAGGCTTGCCCTCGCCCAGCACTTGCGCCGTGGCCAAGCCCACCTGAAAAGCCAGCGCGGCATCCAACCCGGCATTTACCACGCCCCGAATGCCGTCGGTTCCAAACAGTTTACCCATGGGTCAAAACTCCTTCTGGTTCAAAATTCGAGCTGTTCCTGTCCGAAATAGGACAAGCCCAAATGTTCATACGCCTTTCTGGTCACACAGCGCCCCCTGGGCGTGCGGGTGAGAAAGCCCATCTGCATGAGATAGGGCTCATAGACATCTTCCAAAGTGACGGACTCCTCATTGATGGTGGCCGCCAGAGTGTCCAGCCCTACCGGCCCCCCGCCGTAATTTTCAATGATGCTGTGAAGCATCCGGCGATCCACGGCATCCAATCCCAAATAGTCCACCTCCAGGGCGCTGAGCGCTTCGTCAGCCACCCTTCTGGTGATCACGCCCCCAGCCTTGACCTGAGCGAAATCACGGACACGGCGAAGCATCCGGTTGGCGATCCGAGGAGTACCGCGGGAGCGTTTGGCGATCTCCAGAGCGCCGTCCTCCTCGATAGGTACCCCCAGAATACCGGCGGAACGTGTGACGATCAGGCACAGTTCCTCCGGGGTGTAGAGCTCCAACCGGAGCGTGACGCCGAAACGATCCCGGAGAGGGGCGGAGAGCTGCCCGGCGCGGGTCGTGGCCCCAATCAGCGTAAACTTGGGCAGATCCAACCGGATCGAATTGGCCGAGGGGCCTTTGCCGACGATGATATCAATGGCGTAATCCTCCATCGCCGGATACAGGATCTCCTCTACAGAGCGGTTGAGGCGGTGGATCTCGTCTACAAATAAGATATCATTTTCATTGAGATTGGTGAGCAGAGCGGCCAGATCACCGGGTTTTTCGATCGCCGGTCCAGAGGTGATCCGGATATTGACACCCATCTCGTTGGCAATGATGCCGCTGAGTGTCGTCTTTCCCAGCCCCGGGGGGCCGTGAAGCAAGACATGATCCAGGGGTTCCTTACGCATTTTGGCGGCCTCGATGAAGATGGATAGGTTCCCTTTTGCCTTCTGCTGTCCAATATACTCACTGAGCGTTTGGGGACGCAGGGAATATTCCCCCTCATCTTCCCTCAGCAGCGAAGTCGCGACCAAGGGCTCCTCCGTCTCAAAACCACCGTCACTGGAAAAGTCGATGCTCATTCCGTTCGCCCCTTCCCCTATCTGTCTCCGGCCCCGGCATTATTTGACCATCCTTTTGAGGGCCTGACGAATGATTTCCTCCAATTTTTGGGACTCCATATCGACTCCCTTCAGGGCGACGGCAATTTCAGCCTGACTGTAGCCCAACACAGCCAAGGCGGCGGCGGCCTCAGTAGATTTATTTTCCGGAATGATCGTGACCCCGGTTCCCCCGTACTGTTCGCCGCCCGCTGATGTACCGAGCTGGCCTTTCGCCAGCTTATCCTTGAGCTCCAGAATGATACGCTGGGCAATTTTTTTGCCGATACCCTGAGCGACCGTAAGGGCCTTCTCGTCCCCTGTGATGATGCTCATGGCAAGCCCCTCTGGTGACGTGGCGGACAAAATGGAGAGCGCCGCCTTGGGCCCCACGCCGGATACCCCGATCAAAAGTTCAAAGCAACTGCGCTCCTCTTCTGTGGAAAAACCATAGAGATCAAACAATTCCTCGCGCACGTGGAGATAGGTATACAGCTTTGTCACCTCGCCCTTTTTCAAATAAGAAAGCGTGTTGGCGGTGGTATGGCAGGCATAACCGACCCCGCCGCAGTCTATAACGGCCAGGTAGGGCGCAATATGGGCGACAGGGCCCTTCACATAATAAAACATTCGGTTTTCTCCTACTTCTTTCGCACTTCATAGCGTCCGCTGCCGGGTGTGGCTGGGTCTAGGGAGGCAAGCAGAGAGGCGTGCGAGCGGGCGTGACAGAGGGCGATCGCCACAGCGTCTGCGGCATCGTCCGGCTTTGGTACTGTCCTGAGATTCAATATCCGTTTGGTCATATCCATGACCTGACGTTTTTCCGCCTTGCCATAGCCGACCACAGCCTGCTTGACCTGGGAGGGCGTATATTCATAAATAGAGACTCCGGCTCGTTCGGCCGCCGTCAGAATAACACCACGCGCCTGCGCCACACCGATGCCGGTGGTCACATTATTGTTGAAAAAAAGCTCCTCTACAGCCATCGCCTCCGGATGAAATACAGCGATGAGCTCATCCATATCCTGCTCAATCTGGAGCAGTCGCGCCGGCAGCGGGAGCCCTGCCTGGGTGGTGATGGCACCGCACTGGATTAGTCGCTGTTTCCCGTGATTCGCCTCTAAAATGGCAAAACCGACAATGGCAAAGCCGGGATCGATGCCTAAAATGATCATAACGTCCTCCAAATATTCATACATCGTGTATTGTACCACGGCAAAACTGGAGGCGCAACCACAAAATAGGCATAATATACGGGGCGTGCCGTTTTCAAACAGCGCGCCCCGTATCAGCCGAAAAGGTCTTCCCTACTCTCAAGCCCGCGGGTGCGCCTTGATGTAGACGTCCTTTAATTTCTGTTTGACCAGTTGTGCATAGATCTGTGTGGAAGAGATGTCCGCATGTCCCAGCATTTCTTGGATCGACCTCAGATCCGCCCCATTTTCCAGCAGATGGGCCGCAAAGGAGTGGCGGAGCGTATGAGGCGTAATCTCCTTTTTGATTCCGGCCTTCTCCTGATAGTGCTTGATGATTTTCCAAAAGCCCTGCCGGGACATACGCTTGCCGTTCATATTGACAAAAAGGGCCGTCTCCGTCTCGTCTTCCACCAATTGAGGGCGTACATCCCGCAGATAGTCGCCCAGCGCCTTGACTGCCGCGGGATAGAGGGGAATGATGCGCTCTTTTCCCTTCCCCACACAGCGCAAGAAACCGCCGGAGAGGCTGAGATGCTCCATATCCAAGTCGATGAGTTCACTCACCCGTATCCCGGTGGCATAGAGCAGCTCCAGCATGGCATGGTCCCGATATCCCTTGGCATCGGTACACTCCGGCTGCTCTAGAAACAACTCGACCTCTTTGCTGGTCAAAATCTGCGGGAGCTTTCGCTCGACCTTGGCGGGAGCCACTCCGCGGGCCGGATTGGCGTCGATATATCCCTCCCGATACAAATACCCAAAAAAGGACTTGAGAGAAGCCACCGCCCTAGTAACGGTGGATACCGACTTTCCGCGGCTCATTAAATATTTGGCGTATCGTTCCACGTCCCCCGTGGTCGTCTCCGTCAACTCCAATGTCTCCCGCTGACAGTATTCGGAAAACTGCCGGACATCTCTCAGATAAGAGCTGAGCGTATTCTCAGACGCCTTTTTTTCAGTTGTGAGATATGCCTCATAACCCTTTAAATAGTCCATCCGCTCAAACCCTTCTTACCGCTCCAAAATCAAAAGAGTCCGGCCACCGAGCACAACAGTGCCGGGACCGCCCAGTATTCCAGCACCGCGCTGAGCGCAACTGCGCCGGCACACAGAGCGCAGCGGACCCAATAAGCCCTCCCAAAGGGAAACACGCCCTTCTTCCCGGACAGGGCCCTGCCCGCAAGTTCCCGCGCACCTGCAAAGCTCTGGACACCCAGGACGAAGAGCGCCGGTACAGCCGCAAGCCCCGTGATCCCAAACGCAAAAAAGGCCAAAATCCCCCCTGTCCCTCCAAACATGCGCACAAAGGAAGAGACTGCAAAAGAGAGAAGAAAACCGCGCACTGCGAACAAAGTGGGGATCCCCAGCACGCCTAAGGCGGTAAACCCCATCAGAAAGGCAAACAGAGGCCATCGGACGCTCTCCCACAAGACGGACAGCAGCCCGGGAGACAGAACAACAGAGCCGGACTTTGCCGCCGCCAGATACCCCTCTATGTATGCCGCCAGGCTGTCATGCCCACCGCCGCCCACTTGGGCGGCCAGCAGCATACCGGCCAGTCCTCCAATACAGAAAGCGGAAGCCACTGTAATCAGCGCGGGCAGCAGCCCGCCCGCAGGCACATCCCAAATCCGTACGATTCGCTTTCTCATGGCTGTCCCCCCTCTGGGACAGCATATGAGACAAGCGTTCCAAATATCAATGTTACTTGCCGAGTTCCTTCGACCGCTTTGTACACCGGTCCATAGCGTCCAGCATGAGCCCGTCAAAGTCCCGCTCTTCGAAAACAGAGAGGGACGCCAAGGTCGTACCGCCAGGAGAACAGACCTGACGACAAAGCTCTTCCGGTGTCTTTCCGGACTCCGCCAACATACGGGCCGCACCCTCCATCGTCGCCGCCGTCAGCCGCAGCGCCGTATCTGCATCGATTCCCACAGAGACGGCACGTTTTACCATGATGTCTGCAAGGCGAAAAAACCAAGCCGGGGAGGAGCCGTTGACATTGATGATATCGTCCATCTGACTCTCTTCAATCACCGCCACCACCCCGGCCGCCCGAAAGAGCTCAAGTACCGTCTGAAATAGCTCCGGTGCGACGTCCTCCGCACGGGCCACCGCTGTAGCCCCCACTCCCAGCATCAGCGGAGTATTGGGCATGGCGCGGATGATATGAGCGCCGGGGAGCTTAGCCTTCAAATAAGAGGCTGAAATACCGGCGGCAATAGAGATTACACACTTTTCCGATACAAGATCCTTCAGTTCGGGGAGCACATCGCCGAACATCTGAGGCTTTACGCCCAGGATCAGAATATCCGCGTTCCGGGCAACCGCGCGGTTATCCGTCGTGGTGCGGATTCCCAGTTTGGAGAAAGCAGAGAGCTTTTCGGCATGCCGGTTGGAGAGCCAGATCCGTTCAGGTGGAAACATTTGCTTCCGCAATACGCCGCTCAGAATCGCAGTGTTCATGTTTCCAGCACCAATAAAGCCCAGCACCAAGTCTTTCATTTCCAACAGCTCCCATCCAAGCTGAAAAGTTAACGTAAAAATACTATAAGCCACCCTGCCGGATTATGCAATGTTTTGCCGCAAACTTTTTCATTTTTGTTTATTATGCCTGCTGATTATGTAAATATAATTATGTAAACTTAACTTAACTCGGCTCAGTCCGCTCCCTGCACAGTTATGTATTTTGCGTTTTCGACATAAAATCATCTACATATTGTGTGCTTTCTCTTTTTGCAAACAGTATACATTTTGTATTATTACATTCCGTATTGCGTGCCCGCTTCTAACCCGTCCTCTTGGCGCATGCCAACAGCGGAACCCCGATTTATTTTCTACGCTTCTTCTTTTTGGGCCTGGTCCCTAAAATCCCTGCCGCCCCGCCGCCGCAGAGCGCTCCGGACAAGAGACCCAGTCCCCCGGCTTCTATCGACATGTCCTCAAACAGCAATACCCCCGCAGTAAGAATCAATAGGAAAAAGACTCCCCCCGAGGCAAGCCCTACAATCAGAGCCCGTGCGCCGCTGTGTCGCACGGCAAAAATTCCGCCGGAAAATCCCCCTATGACGCAACCTACGACTGAGAGCTGGTACATGAGGTCCTCCTCCACCCAGCCTCCAGAAATCCCCACAGAGCAAATCAGCAGGAATACCAGGCATACTACCAGCGCAAGGCCGCCGCCCAGCAGCACGTCGGTCATAGCCCGTACCAGCTTCGCCCCCTGGTCCTCCTCTGTCTTACGCATAAAAACACCCTCCTCACAACAGCTTTGTACAGCCTATGCGAAGAGGGTGTTGGTCATGCTTTTATTTACTTTGTAGTTTCAGTGGTCTGAGCACCCTTAGTGGAGATGGCCCACTTGGCAAATTCGATGCGCACACGGTCCGCGCTGGTCTCGATCACAATGCTCTCTTCCTTTACTGCGCAGATCGTACCGATGATTCCGCCGATAGTGGTGATCTCATCCCCTACCGCCAGTTCGCTGCGCATTTTTGCCAGCTCTTTCTTCTTCTTGTTTTCGGGCCGGATCAACATGAAGTAGAAGATAGCCAGCATGACAACCAGCATACCAACCGTGCCTAACATATTAGCGTCCAAATTTGTCCCCTCCAATGAAAATATCCGTTTTTCCACGGCATTAGAACATATTATACAGGGAAAGTGCTCGATTGACAAGACCTTTTCCAAAAAACATTATACTAAATCCGGGTCTCCAATTTTCGGGAATATGCTTCGCGGAATGCGGAAAAACACCCTTCATCCAGTGCGGCGCGGATGCGGGCGGCCAACTCATTATAAAACCAGAGATTATGCAGGACAGCCAGTCTCATCCCCAGCATCTCACCCGCGGCAAAAAGATGACGGATGTAAGAACGAGAAAAAGAACGGCAGGCTGGACACTGACAATTTGGATCGATGGGCCGCTCGTCGAGTTTGTATTTCTCATTTTTGATGTTGAGCGCGCCTTCCCATGTAAAGAGCTTCGCATGTCGGGCATTTCTGGCCGGCATAACGCAGTCGAAGAAGTCTACGCCCCGCGCCACGCCCTCAATGATATTGGAGGGCGTACCGACTCCCATCAGATAACGCGGCTTGTCCGCCGGCATGAAGGGTTCCACTGCATCGATCATGTCGTACATGGTCTGGGTGGGCTCACCCACCGCCAATCCCCCGACGGCATACCCGTCGCAGCCAAGCTTGGCGATTTCTTTCATATGCCAGATGCGCAGGTCGGCATAAGTTCCGCCCTGATTGATGCCGAAGAGCATCTGGTGGGGATTGACTGTGCCGGGCAGTGCATTCAGGCGATCGTGCTCCGCTTTGCACCGCTCCAGCCATCGCAGCGTGCGCTCACAGGAGGGCTTTACATACTCATAGGTGGCCGGATTTTCCACGCACTCATCAAAGGCCATGGCAATATCAGAACCCAGATTGGACTGGATCCGCATGGATTCCTCCGGCCCCATAAAAATGCGCCTGCCATCGATATGAGAGGCAAATGTAACGCCTTCTTCGGTAATTTTTCTGAGCCCTGCAAGGGAAAACACCTGAAATCCACCGGAATCCGTGAGGATCGGCCCGTCCCAGTCCATAAATTTATGGAGACCGCCCATCTGCCGTACCACATCGTCTCCCGGCCGCAGATGCAGGTGGTACGTATTGGACAACTCAATCTGGCACCCGATCTCTTTCAGATCGTGGGCGGACACCGCGCCCTTGATGGCACCCTGTGTACCGACATTCATAAAAACCGGGGTCTGGACCACGCCTCCGTGGGCACAGGAAAATTCGCCGCGCCGCGCACAGCCTTCCGTCTTGATGACCTTGAACACAGAAAAACTCCTTTATGCTAAGCTGGTGTAAATTTTTGAGGGTTCCCCCAATAAAAAGGGGCTCCGAAAATTATGACCATCCTTATCAGAACAATAGTATTATACCTTTACCAGCCTCTTTTTTCAAGGCAATAAAAGCGGCGCACAGAATTGCAGTCCCCCAACTACGCATACCCAAAATTCAGCTTTGCGCAAAAACTTTTATAGATTGTTACAAGCGAGGACCAAACCTTCATTTCTGCTAAACAAACTGTGCCACCGCCCATTTTCAATGCTGGTGGTGGTACAGTTCAAACCCAATGAAACTTAAATCAATTCCGGCGGCGAAGCGTACCGGAGCAACGCCTGCAGCGGCTTTGGGGTCCTGAATCTTTGCGTAGAGCGCAATCCCCTCTATTTGCGGAGCACCGTATAGTGGTCCAAGAACTCATGGTTCACCTCGACTCCAAGTCCAGGCCCCGCCGGTACACGGATGTAGCCGTCGCTCTCTACCTCCAGCGGTTCCGTTAACATGAGATCCCGTACCTTATAGTCCCAGTGCGGAGGATCGTAGTAGTACTCAATTAGATGGACAGTTGTTCACCGCGCCGGCCATGTGCAAAGCCGCAGCGAGTCCCATGCCATGGATCCATGTATGCGGCGTACAGATCTTGTTCTCAGCTTCGACCATCGCCGCGCCCTTCCTATTTTGCGCAAAGCCACCCGACAGACCCACATCCATCGAAACATTGATGCTTGAGCATATCCCTATATTCGTGTACCTGTGCATTCAGTTCTCAGCCGGCAATGTTGAGAGTTGTACTTCTTCGCAGCTCCGCTAGGCCCTCAAAATCATAACCGTACAGGGGCTCCTCCAGCCACTCTATACCGAATTTCCTTAAAGGCCCTGCATACATTGATCGCCTTTTTGACATCCCTTTTCGCCACCACTCGCTTCCCGATGAAAAACCACCCTTGATTGGTGTCTACGGCAATCTTAATCCTATCCCCTACCCGTTCCTTCCCCTACCCGCAGGGGTCCTCTTTACTCTGTTTTCTGCAATTATGTCAAACCCTGCTGTTTGAAACAAACGCAACTCTCTGCCCGCCCCTGCTCACTGGGACCGGGACGGGAAAAGCCGCGGCCCTATAGACAGAGCCTGCGGCTTTTCCTCGTTTTTCCATATGGAAGGAGCATGCTCCACCGTTCTGACGGAATCAGCACGGCTCCAGCTTTCCCTAGCCGATAAACATTGCATCCCCAAAGGAAAAAAAGCGATATTTCTCTCGCACCGCCTCCTCATAGGCAGCCAGGATATGCTCCCGCCCCGCCAGTGCAGAGACCAACATAACCAGTGTGGATTCCGGCAAATGGAAATTGGTGATCAGGCCGTCCAGCACCTTGAAGCGGTATCCGGGATAAATATAAATGCTCGTCCACCCCGCAGCTTCCCTCAGGGTACCGTCCTCTGCCGCCCAGGACTCTATGGTGCGGCAGGACGTGGTTCCCACACAGATGATCCTGCCCCCATTTTTCTTTGTACGATTGATGAGGTCTGCCGTCTCCCGGGAGATTGCACAGTACTCCGCATGCATCTCATGGTCGGTGATCTCCTCTTCCTTGACCGGACGGAAGGTCCCCAATCCTACGTGGAGCGTTACATAGGCCAGATTTACGCCCATGGTCTGTATCTGCTCCAGCAGTTCCCGTGTAAAGTGAAGTCCTGCGGTAGGGGCTGCAGCCGAACCCACCTCTTTGGAATAGACAGTCTGATACCGCTCGGGATCACTGAGTTCTTCCTTGATATAGGGCGGCAAGGGCATCTTGCCGAGTCGCTCCAAGATCTCCAGAAAGATCCCGTCATAATCAAAGCGGATCAGACGGTTCCCCCCCTCCAATGTCTCCACGACTTCAGCGGTGAGCAGTCCATCCCCAAATGACAGACGCGCCCCGGGCCGCACCTTTTTACCGGGCCGCACCAGGCACTCCCAAACCTTATCCCCCCTGTCAGTGAGCAGGAGGACCTCCACCGCTCCCCCTGTGGGCTCACGGTGGCCCAAAAGCCGCGCGGGCAGAACTCTGGAGTCATTGAGCACCAAACAGTCTCCCGGCCTCAGCAACGTGGGGATGTCATAAAAGTGCCGATGCGCTGTCGCGCCAGTCTTTTTGTCCAGTACCATCAGCCGGGAGCCATCCCGCCGTTCAAGCGGCGTCTGAGCAATGAGCTCCTGAGGCAGATCATAATAGAAATCCGATGTTTTCAAAATATTGTTCCAGCTTTCTTCGAGTTCTCACCGGACATCTACGCCGGTAAAATAGAATTTCAAAATCTCATCGTAGGTTTTCCCCTGTTCCGCCATAGCGTAGGCCCCCCACTGGCTCATACCCACGTTATGCCCCCAGCCTGACCCTGTAATGGTAAAGGAATTTCCAGCGGACGAGGAGACGAGCTGCTCCGTGCCGCTGCCAGTGATCACATAGGGCGTGCCTGTAATCGCAGTGATGTTCCCGGCGCCGTCAACGGCGTAAGCGCCGGATGCGGAGGCTATCGTGGTGCTGCTGTCATTGACAAAGAATTTACCGCCCCCGCCGGAAATGGTATATCGGATAGAATTCAGCCCCAAAAGTGTACGGGCATACTCTTTGGTCGTGTTGACAAAAGACCAGCTTTTTCCCGCTGCATCTAGAAATGTGATTTTATAGACATTGCCTGTGGGCGTATACTCCGCCACATAGAAGTCCACGATATCGTCGCAAAGGTACCCTTTCTTATGTAAGATATCTTTGAGTTCCTGCTTGGTAAAAGTGACCGTCCAATTATACTTCCCCGTCTTATCGGCTACAGAGGGCTCATAGATGTCCACGACTCCGGTCAGGTAGGGCAAGTTTTGTCCGCTGCTCCCCCACACGTTCTTTACATCCTCGGTGGCTCCGCCGTCGCAGGAAAAATAATACGTCTGTGCCAGCTCGCCGGCATACCAGACATATTTTCCATAGGTCTCAGCAGCCGCTTGGTCCGTACGTGCGTTGGAGAGTCCGGCCCCTTGATAAACCTGACAATCTGTCGTATTGCAGATATCAAATCCACTCTTCTGATGTTTGCCGAGATTCATATAAGCATAGGTCCTGGCACACACCGCCTGTGCCTTCAGGGCCTCGAGCGGCCAATCGTTGCTCATCTCATAGGGCAGGACACCACGGACATAGTCCTCCAGCGGAACCACATTGATGACGCTCAGATTTCCCCCGCTCTCACGGACATACCGGAAGGAGCCATAATAGCGGTAGCCTTTGAACCAGGTGACCGTTTCTGTCGCATCATCCAATCCAGGCTTGACCCCCAGCGTATAGGATGCGCCTCCGTCAAACTGGAACAGAGGTCGGCCCGTCTTAGTGGCCACCACAGTGACCCCATAGCTGCTGGTCCCCGTCACCGACGCGTCAGACAGCCCAAGGGTGTTCTGGGCGGCCGTCGCGGCTTCCTTTGTGGCGTATGCGCCGACACGCACGAAATAAGCGCCCTCTATCCAGGCCGGAAAAGCGCCTTGGAGGGCCGCCGCAGCCGCGGCTGCGCTCTCAAAATCAGGATAGCTCCCCGGCATCTGCAAATGATAGCAGCCTACGGTCACAGAGCCGGTCCCATCCACATAATTTCCGTTGGACAGAGATACGTTCTGGGTCTTTACCATAGAGATCTGAGTCTCTGGCGTATGCCCAAGCGTGACAAAATGCAAGTCCTCGTCAAAATACCCCAGGCGGTACCCGCTGCCTGTATAGTTTTCCAGGTTTGCCCCCGGGAGGGCGTTCTGACCATAGAAGAGCCCCACCTGGATGGTCGGGTTGATCTCAGCGTCCACAGCCGATACCATACTAGTAAGACATATGGCCGCCACAAAAAATATTATCACAAATTTACCCATTTTCCCGGCCATAGTAACCTCCATTTCTACAAATTAGCGGTTTACACTGGAAAAGAAGTGTGCTAATATAACAAAAATACCTGCCTCTGCTTTCGTAGGCAAGGCAGATTCCTTGTGCGCCATACGCTCAGTTTAGATATTATAGTACAAAACCTGACTCTATTGCAACCGCCGTTTTTCTGGTGGACTAGCAATTTATAGGCGGATACAGTATAGAATGGATAGAGTAACAGGCATGGAGGTCTGCGGAATGGAAAAGTATCAGGTAGGCGTGATCGGCGGAACCGGTATGGTGGGACAGCGTTTCATCACCCTCTTGGAGCATCACCCCTGGTTTGAATTGAAGGTCATCGCGGCCAGTCCTCGTTCTGCAGGGAAATCTTATGCGGAGGCCGTTGGCAACCGGTGGGCTATGGATACGCCGATCCCTGAGCAGGCCAAAGACATCGTGGTCTTAAACGCCGAGGAGGATGTGGCGGAGATTGCCGATCAGGTGGATTTTGTCTTTTCCGCCGTGGATATGAAAAAAGAGGATATTAAGAGTCTGGAGGAGCGCTACGCCCGACACGAGTGCCCCGTGGTCTCCAACAATTCCGCCCACCGCTGGACGCCTGATGTCCCTATGGTGGTGCCGGAGCTGAACCCTGAGCACATCAAAGTGATAGAGGCACAGCGAAAGCGATTGGGGATGAAGCGCGGGCTCATTGCGGTCAAGTCCAACTGCTCCATCCAGAGCTATGTGCCCGCCCTCCATCCCCTGCGCGGCTTCGGCCTGGAGCGGGTCCTGGTATGTACATATCAGGCCATTTCCGGTGCCGGCAAGACCTTCGCCACCTGGCCGGAGATGGTGGATAACCTGATCCCCTATATCGGCGGCGAAGAGGAAAAGTCCGAGCAGGAGCCATTGAAGGTCTGGGGACGGATAGAAAACGGCGTCATTGTAAATGCGGAAAAGCCCGCCATCACTGCGCAATGTCTCCGCGTTCCCGTGTCGAACGGCCACACTGCTGCGGTCTTCGTGGATTTTGAGAAAAAGCCCTCGATGGATGAGATGAAGGCCATCTGGGCGGAATACAAGGGCCGTCCTCAGGAGCTGAAACTCCCCACGGCCCCGGAACAGTTCCTGCGATATTTCGAAGAGCCCGACCGGCCCCAGTCCAAGCTGGATCGGGATTTGGGCGGTGGCATGACCGTCTCTATCGGTCGCCTCCGTCCTGACACCCAGTACGATTATAAGTTCGTATGTCTGTCCCATAACACGCTCCGCGGCGCGGCCGGCGGCGCGGTGGAACTTGCCGAGTTGCTGTGCGCCGAAGGCTATATTACCAAGGCGTAACAATTACATCATTCATGGATTCTTGCGCCTCCGGGACAGCATACCTGTCTTTTTTGGAGGTATGATTCAGATGAGAGAACCTGTTTTTACCGGCGCCTGTCCTGCTATCGTCACTCCGTTCGATCAGAGCGGAGCCATCCACTACGACCGATTTGCCCAACTGATCGATGAACAAATCGCCGCCGGTGTGGATGCCATCTGTGTGGTCGGGACCACCGGCGAGTGCTCTACACTCAGTCTGCGGGAGCATATTTCGGCCGTTAATTTCTGTGTCAAGTATGTCAACCATCGGGTCAAAGTCATTGCCGGGGCGGGAAGCAACGATACCTCCGCCGCCGTATATCTGTCCCAGCACGCGGAGGACTCCGGCGCCGACGCGCTTCTGCATGTAACCCCCTATTACAATAAGTGTTCCCAAGAAGGACTGATCCGGCACTATGAGTACATCGCAGACCGAACGGAGTTACCCATCATTCTCTACAATGTTCCCTCCCGCACGGGCGTCTCTTTTACCGCCGATACCTACCGTACACTTTCTCAAAACCCCAAAATCAACGGCGTCAAGGAGGCCAGCGGAAATCTTTCCCTGATTACCCATACCCGATACCTCTGTGGAGATGATTTTTACATCTGGTCCGGCAATGATGATCAGGTGGTCCCCATGATGTCCTTGGGCGCCAAAGGCGTCATCTCTGTTGTGGCCAATATCGCCCCCCAACTGATGGTGAATATGACACACCTGTGTCTGGACGGATGCTTCGAGGAGGCTTCCAAGCTTCAGATTACATATATGGATCTGATCGACACGCTTTTTCTGGAGGTCAACCCCATCCCCGTAAAGGCCGCGCTTGGCCTGATGGGGCGGGATGTCGGCGGCCTCCGGCTCCCCCTGTGTGAAATCTCTGCCAGTAACCTGGAAAAGCTCAGAGCTGCCATGGAGCGTGCCGGTTTGCTGGATGCGTCCAAGAATAGCGTCGCGTCCTGAAGATTTGTTGTTCACCGCAGGCGGCCATACAAAATGTGTGGCCGCCTGCACGTCTATCAGGGAGGAAGTTCACGATGTCCCACACAGTCCTTAGACGGGCCGATATCTCTGATGCGGCCCGTATCTTGGAGATCTATACTCCATATATCACCGATACCAATATTACTTTTGAATATGATATCCCTACCTTAGAAGAGTTTTCAGCGCGTATCCGGAAGATCTCTGCCGACTATCCCTATTTAGTCTGTACAGTGGATAACCTTGTCGCAGGTTATGCCTATGCCCACCGCCATATGGAGCGGGCGGCTTATCAATGGAATGCGGAGCTCTCCATCTATCTCGCGCCCCGTTTCCGGGGAGCCGGGCTCGGAACCGCCCTCTATACCGCATTGATCGAGATCCTTCGTCAGATGCATGTACGCAACGCCTATGGATGCGTGACGCTCCCCAATGAGGGCAGTGCGGGCCTTCATAAGAGCATGGGCTTCTCCCTCCTCGGCATCTTTCACCATACCGGCTATAAACTTGGCGCTTGGCACGATGTGGGGTGGTTTGAGCGCCCCGTCTGCCAAGGAAGCGAGGCGCCGCTCCCTCTGCTTTCTGTTCAGGATATCCCGGACGGACAGATCCGGGATATCCTTGCCCATTGTAAGCGGTTGATTCAAACCGACGTGCTGGAAGGACGTGTTTAAAATGCTGGATATCATTCTCTCAGGATGCAACGGTCGGATGGGCCATGCGCTGGAAGCGCAGTGCAGCACGGACACAGAGCTGAATATCGTTGCCGGGTTCGACATCCTTGGCACCTCCGAGCGTAACTTTCCTATATTCGCAGTTCCTTCGGAATTCTCCGGTTCTGCCGACGTTGTCGTGGATTTTTCTCACCCCGCCGCCCTCTCTTCCCTGCTGTCCTTCTGCCTTCAGCGCCGTCTCCCCATCGTATTGGCGACTACCGGGTATTCCCAAGCCCAGCTTGCGGAAATTGAGGACGCCTCCCAAAGTATCCCCATCTTCCGATCCGGGAATTTTTCTTTGGGCGTCAATGTCCTTTTGGAACTGGTGCGTCAAGCCGGCGCCATGCTGGGAGAGGACTTCGACGTGGAGATCATAGAGCGGCATCATAGTAAAAAGGTGGATGCGCCCAGCGGCACCGCACTGATGCTGGTGGAAGCCCTCGCTGTGTCTCTCCCCTACGAACCTGAATACGTCTATGACCGGCACATGGTTCGCAGACCCCGGGAACACCGTGAAATCGGAATCTCCTCTGTGCGGGGCGGTACCATTGCCGGAGATCACGAGGTGCTCTTTGCCGGAAAGGATGAGATCATCGAACTGCGGCACTGCGCCCAATCCAGGGAGGTCTTTGCCGCCGGAGCACTGAAAGCCGCCAGGTATCTAGCAGGACGTGATGCTCCGGGCTTATACGGCATGCGGGATTTGACCAACAGCCTGCTGGAGGCACAGTCCTGATCCTCTCCGTCTCGCGCCGGACAGACATTCCCTGCTGTGGGCTGTATCGTGTTCTGGGCCAAGGACCCGTCTCCCCTTCTCCCTCACCTGGCGGAGATAGACCGTATGGGCTGCCGCCATTATTTCCAGTTCACATTGATGCCGAGCTTTTTTGCAAATCCCAGCTTCTTCCATAACTTTCCCTCGTTTAAAAACATGTCCCGGCCGACGGGAAGAGGCCATAAAACAACAAAGCATCCTGTCCGGTGATTGGGCAGGATGCTTTGCTGTGAGTGGGCCGCACAACAAAATGTGACGTTTTTTATCTTTTTATGTCAGCGCGCGGCAAAGGGTTTCCCTCTCCGTCAATTCCCTTTCCCTTCAAACGATGGTAAGTCCACTCGCGGACCAATGCATACAGAACCGCAAAGGTGGGAACGCCCAGCAGCATTCCCGCAAAGCCGAAAAGTCCGCCGCCCACCACGATGGCCACCAATACCCAGATTGCCGACAAGCCTGTACTGTTTCCCAGTATCTTGGGTCCGAGTATATTGCCGTCGAACTGCTGCAGTGCGATGACCAGGACTCCAAAGCGCAGCGCAGCCCACGGGTCCACGATCAGCAGAATCATCACGCAGGGCACAGCGCCGATGATAGGGCCAAAAAAGGGGATCACATTGGTCACGCCGATGACTACGGCGATGAGGATATTATATGGAATTTGCAGAATCAGGTTAAGAACAAAGCAAAGTACGCCGATGATCGCACTGTCGATGAGCTTACCGTTGATAAAACCCACAAATACATTGTTTGCCTGGCTGCACACACTTAAAAACCAGCTTGCTTTCTCCGTGGGGAAAATTGCGTAAATCAGCTTCTTCAGCTGCGGCACCAGCCGCTCCTTGCCCGAGAGCATATAGATAGAGGCAATGAGCGCTGTCACACCGGTGATTACGCCGTTGCCGACGGCGACCCCAAAATTCAGGATTTGCGGTAAGGCCTCCGAAACGGCAGTGATTGTTTTTTTCGTCAGGCCGGCCATGAGCTCCTGATAAGAGACCAGCAGTTCATTGATCCCCTCACCCTCCAGGTCGAACCGCGTGATCAGCTCCTGCACCAGAACATCCAGACCCTTCATATATTCCGGCATCTTATTGACCAACTCTACAGCACTGCTCCAGACTTGAGGTAGAATGAGATTGAGCAGAACCACCAGCAACAAGACAGCCAGCAGATAGACAGAGATGATGGACCATGTGCGTCTGTGACGGCAGTGCGCAAAAAGCTCGCGCTCCAAAAACTTGGCGGGCGTGTTCAGCAGATAGGCGACGGCAAAACCCACGATAAACGGCGCCACCACGCTGAGAAACATATCCAGCTTTTCTCTTACCAAGTCGAAGTGGGACAGCCCCAGATAAAAAGTAATCCCAATGAGCACAACAATAAGGTTTGACAACGTTCTCGGCTCCAAAGGCCATATTTTTCGTCCCCGCTCTATGCCGCACACACCCTTTCTGTTACGCTCATCATACCATGCTCAGGAGGCTTTGTCTAATCATTATCACGTAAAATTCTTTTACAATTTTATGAAGGGGAACGCCCCGCAGGCGTCCCCCTTCTCCACAAAGCAACGGCAGCAATCTCTCAGGCCAGTAAAATACGGTGGAATACCTTTTTCCCCTTCTTCACCGTCAATCCTTCGCCGCGCATCGCCTCGGCCTTACAGACAGCGGTGGTATCGATCACCTTTTCTCCGTTGATTTCCACCCCTCCCTGCTGAATCAGGCGGCGTGCCTCGCCTTTAGAAGGCGCAAGGCCGCATTTCACCATCAGATCCACCACGCTCAGCTTTCCGTCGCTGAGGTCTGCGTCGGTCAGCGTGGTGGTGGGCATGTTGGAACGGTCTCCTCCCTGGGCGAAGAGAGCCCGGGCAGCATCCTGTGCCTTCTGTGCCTCCACCTCGTCATGGACCAATTTTGTAAGCTCAAAAGCCAGAATCTCTTTGGCACGATTGAGTTGGGCCCCCTCCCACTTATCCATCTCATCAATCTGCTCTAGAGGAAGGAAAGTCAGCATTCGCAGACATTTGAGCACGTCGGCGTCGTCAATATTTCGCCAGTACTGATAAAACTCGTAAGGCGAAGTCTTTTCCGGGTCCAGCCACACCGCCCCCGCCTGGGTCTTGCCCATCTTTTTCCCCTCGGAGGTAAGCAGCAGTGTAATCGTCATGGCATAAGCGTCCTTGCCAAGTTTCCGGCGAATGAGTTCGGTGCCGCCCAGCATATTGGACCATTGGTCATCGCCGCCGCACTGCATATTGCAGCCCACGGTCTGGAACATATGATAAAAATCATAGCTCTGCATAATCATGTAATTGAACTCCAAGAAGCTGAGCCCTTTCTCCATCCGCTGCTTGTAGCACTCCGCACGAAGCATATTATTGACGGAGAAACATGCGCCCACTTCCCGGAGAAGTTCCACATAATTGAGCTTCAGCAGCCAGTCGGCATTATTGAGCATCAGCGCCTTCCCTTCGCTGAAATCGATGAATTTGCTCATCTGCTTCTTAAAGCAGTCGCAATTGTGCTGGATGGTCTCCACCGTCATCATAGAACGCATATCAGAGCGTCCGGAGGGATCTCCGATCATGCCTGTGCCGCCGCCTACCAGAGCGATGGGGCGGTTGCCCGCCATCTGAAGCCGCTTCATTAAGCACAACGCCATAAAATGACCCACGTGGAGGGAGTCGGCGGTGGGATCAAAGCCAATGTAAAAGGTTGCTTTTCCGTTGTTGATCAGCTCTTTGATCTCCTCTTCGTCGGTCACCTGTGCGATAAGCCCTCTGGCCTTCAGTTCATCATAAATGGTCATATTTCTTTCTCCTCTCGCTTTTTTGGGGGAGGGCCTTTTGAGCAAAATAGCCTTGCAGCTTTCGCTCCATCTATATATGCTCTCACACGGCCCCGCCCACCGTAGCACACTCTGTTCCAGCCCGCTGTTTTGGGGCCGTTCATCCGAGATGCCTCTTGATCATAGGACCGAAACGCCTTTTCTGCATAACAGCCCCTTCCATTCGTGTCGGTTCCGCTTCAAATAAAAAACACCCCCTGTCCCATTGGACAGAGGGCGTCGAAACGCGGTACCACCTCTGGTTGCCCCACCCTCACAGGCGCGGGCCTCACGGGGTGCCGACACACCCCTGCGCGATAACGGGCGCACCCGACTCTCTCTACTGCGCTGTAAGACGGTTCAAGAGGCCGCTCCGAGGGGTATTCACAGCCGCTCTCTCTCCCCTTTTCACCAGACAGGGGCTCTCTATGCAGACGGGCGGCTGCTACTGTTCCTCATCCTCGCGTTGTACGTGACGGCATTTTAGCACATGCCGGACGGATTGTCAACCAAAATGCCGGAAGATCATATCCGGGTTTGCCTCTTGCGCCAGAGACTCAAAGCGCAGCCGTGCCTCCTCATCCTGGAATGCGCGCAGCGGAAGCAGCGTATAACCCTCACTGGAACCGAAGAGGTAATAGAATTCCGGTCCTCGCCAGAGCTTTTTGATATCCCAGTCCAAAAGCGCCGCCGCCGTCTCATCCTGCCGGGCCACGTCCTCCTGGGTAAACAAAAAGGTCACAGGCTCTGCCAGCTCCGCCTCCCGGTCAAAAATGCGCCCCGGTTTGATCCAATACAGCCACAGACCATACAGCGCAGCCATCGCCATCAGGACCAGCACCAAGGTGTTCAGGAAGTTGAGTCTCCCCATCATAAGCGTGACCGTGACCGTCGCGGCCAGCGCAAACAGCATGACCAGGACCTGGACCCAGCTTACCAGGTGACTTTTTCTCAAATAGTACCGGACTCCACGGATATATTCCCCACGTTCCAGTTGAAAGGTGACCCGGACCTGGTCCGGGAGCTCATTTTTCCCCATTATAGCCTCTCTTATACGTCTCTGCTGCCTCCAGAAGCTCTCCTGCGCTCTCCAGCATGGCGGATGTGATATGGGCCCCTCCGGTAAGGCGGGCCAACTCCTCACGGCGGCGCGTTTTGTCCAGCCGCTCCACCGCCGTATAGGTGCGTCCGTCCCGCTCCCCCTTCTCCACTGAGAAATGGGTATCTGCCATTGCCGCAATCTGGGGCAGGTGTGTAACGCACAGAACCTGTTTGTGTCTGGCCACGTCGGCCATTTTCTCCGCTACCTTCTGGGCCGCACGGCCGCTAACGCCAGTATCCACTTCATCAAAGACCAAGGTGGACACGTCATCATTTTCCGCCAGGACATTCTTGAGCGCCAGCATGATGCGGGCCAATTCACCGCCGGAGGCGATTTTCTGGATGGGCTTGAGCGCCTCGCCCACATTCGCGGACATCAGGAACTGGACCTCATCCATTCCTGTTGCATCCATGCCGTATTCTGCGGCGTTAGGCGAAAACTCCACATGAAAGCGGACTTTGGGCATATCCAACTGTTCCAGCTCCTTCTGGATACGCGCTTCCAATGCATCCGCCGATTCCCTGCGGACCGTGGACAGCGCACTGCCCAGCATTTGCGCCTCCTTCAAGGTCACAGCCTGCTTTTTCTCCAATCGTGCCAAGATATCGCTGGAGTACTGGATTTGGTCCAGTTCTTTTTTACAGGACTCCAGATAGGCGAGCATATCGGCCTCCGTGGCACCATATTTCTTTTTCAGACGATAGATCACGTCCAGGCGGCTTTCCAACTCATCCAGCTCTCCCGGCTCAAACTCCAAGCTGTCCCTCAAGTCACGGACCAGCTCGGCGGCGTCATCCGCCGCACATCGCAGCTCCGTGAGCTTTTCCGCAAGGGCAGACACCTCATCGCTCACGGTACGGGCCGAAAAGAGGCTCTGTTCTGCCTCCATAACAAGGGACGTCGCACCCGCACTGTCGTCATCGCCGGAAAGCGCCCGATGGGCATCCTCCACCGCCTCGATCAGCTTTCCGGCGTTGCGCAGCACCTTTCTCCGGGCGGCCAGTTCGTCCTCCTCGCCCACTCGCAGCCCGGCCCGTTCCAACTCGCTGATCTGGTAGCTCAGACTGTCCATGCGGCGGGACTTCTCCGCTTCGTCCATCTGCAAGGCCGATATCTCATGCCTCACCTGACTCAGAGCCGCATAGGCCTCCTGAAATGCCAGAAGCTCCGCTTGGTCGCCCCCAAAACGGTCCAGATAGGAGAGATGGCAGGCGGGGTCCAGGAGCTGCTGTCCGTCGTGCTGGCCGTGGATATTCAAAAGCTGCTGTCCTAGGGTACGAAGCTGTGACACCGTCAAAGGCCGCCCATTCAGGCGGCAGACATTTTTGCCGTCGGCCTGGATTTCCCTTTGCAGCAGAAGGGTTCCATCTTCATCCGGCCCCATCCCGTTTTCTGAAAACCAGGAGAGCGCCGGAAGCTCCAAAAAAAGCGCACTCACCAAGGCCGACCGGGCCCCTGTGCGGATCAGATCGCGGGAGGTCCGGTCCCCGATCACCGCTCCAATGGCATCTACTACAATCGACTTGCCCGCGCCGGTCTCGCCCGTCAGGGCATTGAAACCCCGGTCGAATTGGATATCCGCCGACTCGATCACCGCAATGTTTTCAATGTGGAGCAGAGACAGCATGCCTCATCCCTCCCTGTGCTCACTGGAGCATCTTATGGATTTCGTCACAAAAGGCCTCTGCTTTCTCAGTGTCCCGCATGATGAGAAGGGCCGTGTCATCCCCGGCGAGACTTCCGACCAGATCTCCGATTTCCATACCGTCAATCGCGGCACAGGCTGCAGAAGCGAGGCCCGGCATGGTTTTGATCACAACAATATTCTGGGCGCGGTCAAAGGACGTGACCCCCTCCTTGAAAATGGTCCGCAGACGTCCCGCGAAGTTCAGACTGGCCCTGCGGCCGGATACCACATATTTGTAGGTCCCGTAACTGGTAAGTTCCTTCACCAGATGCAGCTCCTTGATGTCTCTTGAGATCGTTGCCTGGGTAGAGGTGACGCCCCGCAGCTTCAACTCAGCCAACAACTGATCCTGGGTCTCAACATCAACCTCCTCAATGATTCGCAAAATTTCTGCCTGCCGTTTGGACTTCATATCCGTCATGCCCTCCCCAACTTCTGATTGATGATTTCATAAAAGCTGTGATCCGTCAGTCGGACCAACCTGGTCACACTTTTGGAGCGGCGGACTTCAACAGTGTCCCCGCCACAGAGCTTAAAGGCTCTTCCTCCGTCCACAGACAAGTAAGCCGTTTTCCTTGACAGCTTTCCAATCCGGACAGAGACAATCCTGTCCCTTCCCATTACCAGCGGCTTTGCATGGAGGGAATGGGCGCAAATGGGAGTCACAAGGATATTCTCAGAGGTTGGCTCCACAATGGGGCCCCCCGCAGACATAGAATAGGCCGTGGAGCCTGTGGGCGTGGCAAGGATCACTCCGTCTCCGGAGTAGTCATAAATGTGAACACCGTCTCCCCGCACGATCAAGTCAATCACTCTCGCCACCGCACCCTTGGTGATGACAGCATCGTTCAGCGCCAAGTCTCGGTAAAGGGTCTCTCGACCTCTTCGCACCGACACGTCCAGCATCATTCGCGGCTCGATTGTATATTTGCGCTTGGAGAGCTGGGAGAGCATATCCAGTTCGCTGTGCTCCAGTTCTGCCATAAAGCCGACACTGCCCATATTGACCCCCAAAATAGGGACGTTGTGAGCATTGGCGTCCCGCGCGGCATGAAGGATGGTGCCATCCCCGCCAAAGCAGAGGAGAATATCCGCCCTCTCCAGCTCATCCTGCATGTTGCGATAGTCCAGATCCCTGGGCAATTCAGCATGACCGCTCCCTTGCTCTAAGTCGAAAGGAAGGCACAATGAGGTGTCGACCCCGCCCGACTTTAAGATCTCACGGGCCTTCAATGCCGCTTTCAATCCCCGATCCCGGTATGGGTTCGGGCTGAGCACTACTTTCACGGGTGAACCGCCCCCTCGAGTTCAGCATGGGACCTCTCAACCAGTGCAGCGAGGTTCCCCACATAGGGCTCACTGACACCGACGCACAAAAAACCCAGGTATTCAATGTTGCCCTCCGGTCCCTTTATAGGTGAAAAGTCCATATCCTTTACAGAAAATCCGGCATCAGATGCGTGAATCAAAAATTGCTCCAACACCTCCAGATGTACTTCCGGGTCGCGTACGACCCCTTTCTTTCCCACCTTTTCCCTGCCCGCCTCGAATTGCGGTTTGACCAGGCACACCACCTGCCCCTGCGGCTTCAGCAGACCGCGTAGGGCCGGCAAAATCAGCTTCAAAGAAATGAAGGATACATCCACGCTTCCAAAGTCCAGCGGTTCAGCAATCTGCTCCGCAGTCAGATATCTCACGTTCGTCCGCTCCATGCATATCACCCTTGGGTCCTGGCGCAGGCTCCAGGCCAATTGTCCGTAGCCGACATCCACGGCGTATACCTTGGCCGCCCCATTTTGCAACATGCAATCCGTAAAGCCTCCGGTGGAGGCGCCGCAATCAATGCAGATTTTTCCCTTGAGGTCCAGCGGGAAGCGCTGGAGCGCCTTTTCTAGTTTCAGGCCTCCCCGGCTCACATAGGCCAAAGCCTTGCCGTGCAGCTCGATCTCCGCGCTCTCTTCCACTGCAAATCCAGCCTTGTCGATCTTCTGCCCGCCCACAAAAATCTGCCCCGCCATAATCAGGGCCTGCGCTTTTTGTCGGCTCTCCGCCAGTCCCCTCTCACACACCAGTACATCCAGACGTTTTTTACTCACGCTTTAAAACCTCCACTGCCGCCTGGTAAAGCGATTCCGCATCCAGCCCGCACAGGCGGCGCAGCTCCGCCGTGGTTCCATGGGTGATAAACCCACTTCCCGTATTGCAGAGCGCCATCGCTTTGGGCACGACCCCCTGTGCCGCCATGTGGGCAGCGATTTGCTGCCCCATACCTCCCATTGCGGCGCACTCCTCGGCAATCAGGACCCGCTCCGTTTTCTTTACGGAAGCAAGGATTTCTTCGTCATCCAACGGCATAAGGCGATTCAGCTTTATGATTTCCGGGACGTATCCAGCCGCCTCCAACATAGCGCCGGCCTCCAGTACACTCCCCGTAGTGATCCCATAAGTGACAAGTGTTATTGCTTTCCCCACTTTCAGACACACAGTCGGCTCCACACCTGCATCTCCCCGATAGCCGCTCTCTCCGCCTCTTGGATAGCGGAGAGCCACTGGCCCCGATACCTTCCGCACGGCGTGGCGCAGCATGCTCCGCACTTCAGCAAAGCTGGCCGGCGCGAAGAGCGTCATCCCCGGGACCGAGGAGAGATACGCCACATCAAACAGACCGTGGTGGGTCTCGCCGTCTTCTCCCACCAATCCAGCACGGTCTACGCCGAAGACCACATGGAGGCCAAGGATCGCCACATCGTGGAGCAGCATATCATACCCGCGCTGCAGAAACGAGGAGTACACGGCAAAGATCGGCAGACTTCCCTGCTTGGCCATTCCAGCCGCCATCGCCACGGCGTGCCCCTCCGCAATCCCCACATCGAAAAATCGTTCCGGGAATTGAGCCTCAAAGGAGCCCAGTCCGGTGCCGTCCCGCATGGCAGCAGTCACCGCACAGATTCTCCCATCCTCCGCCGCCAGCTCGCAGACAGCCTGTCCAAACGCGCTGGAAAAGGAGGGCCTGGAGGGCTGCAGCGGCTCACCTGTCTGGACACAAAACCGTGATACGCCATGGTAGGCATCCGGATTCTTTTCAGCTGGCGGATAGCCTTTCCCCTTTACAGTCCTTACATGAAGCAATACAGGGCCTTTCAACTCCTTGGCGTAGCGCATCAGGCGAGTGAGCCCTCTCACATCATGCCCGTCCACCGGCCCCAGGTAAATGAACCCCATATCCTCGAACATACTGCAGGGGAGCAGAGTCTCCTTTATCGCCGTTTTGATTTTATGGGTCACACGGTAGATTTGGGGACCGCCTGGCAGCACCGACATCATTTTTCGGTATCCCTTTTTGAACTGAAGATACTGTGGCTTGAGCCGCTGATGTGCTAGGTGTTGGGCCACGCCCCCCACATTTTTGGTAATGGACATGCCATTGTCATTTAGGATGACCAGAAGGGGCTCTCCGCTCAACCCTGCGTTGGAAAGCCCTTCATAGGCAAGTCCGCCTGTCAGGGCCCCGTCTCCAATGAGGGCGATCACGTGGTAGTCCTCCCCTCTCTGGCTCCTGGCTCTGGCCATTCCCAGCGCCACAGAAACAGAGTTGGAGGCATGTCCCGCAATAAAGGCGTCATCCTGGCTTTCCTGTGGCTTGGGGTAGCCCGCAATCCCTCCAAACGTGCGGAGGGTGTCCATGGCCGTGTCCCGCCCCGTCAGGATCTTGTGGGAATAGCATTGGTGTCCCACGTCAAAAACCACTCTGTCCCGCCCGGTATCAAATACCCGGTGGAGCGCTACGGTGATCTCCACCGTACCGAGATTGGAGGCCAAATGTCCTCCCGTGCGTGAGACCGCGTCGATAATGCGGGCCCGCAGCCGCGCACAGAGGCCCTCCGCCTCGCTGTCGCTAATCTCTTTTAGATTTGGAATCTCATCGAGCTGTATCAAAAACGCACCCCCAAGGATGGGATCTATGAAGCTGGGCGCTCCGGCGCCGTTTGTAGCCCTTCCCGCCTGATCAGCGGAACAGCCAGGTCCCCGCAAGACCAATGACGATCCCCAGCACCGCGCCGGCAATGACCTGGACCGGAGTATGTCCCAAAAACTCCTTGAGCTCTTTGCCGAAAAGTTCCGGCTTCATCTCCATCCAGTGTTCCATCATGTAATTTAAAATCTTGGCCTGCTCTCCGGCTGCCTTGCGGACATTTGCCGCATCATACATGACCACGATGGCTAGAACAGCAGCCAGAGCGAAAATGGGCGAGGACCAGCCGTATAGATTTCCGGTCGCACTTGCGCAGGCACAGACAAAGGCGGAATGAGAGCTCGGCATTCCCCCGCTTCCCGTGATCCGTCGGAAATCCAGCCTGTGGTTTTGGATCAGGACGACCACGACCTTTAGCACCTGAGCGATTGCCCAAGCGACGACCGCGAGGGCCAGGATCAGATTTCCCAAATGGCCGTTCAGAAGATTATTCTCCATATCCGGTCAGCTCTCCCGCCCGGCCAAGGCCCGGGCAAGCCAGCACAGAAAATCCGCCCGTCCCCCGAAGGGCTCTAAGGCGGCTACCGCCGCATCAGTCAGGGTATCCACCAGCTCACGGCAGCCATCCATACCCAGCAGGGTAACAAAAGTTGTTTTTTCGTTGGCCTGGTCTGAGCCGATGGGTTTTCCCAGCGTCCTCTCATCCCCCTCTACATCCAACATATCATCCCGGACCTGGAAGGCCAATCCCAGCTTCTGGGCGTAGCGGCGAACGGCAGCCCGGTCATCCGTGCCGCCGCCGGCGATCACACACCCCATCTCAGCCGCCGCACTGAGCAGCGCGCCGGTTTTCAGCTTTTGGAGGTCTTCCACATCCCGCCGGGTCACCGCCCGTCCCTCGGCGGCCATATCCAGCGACTGACCACCCACCATGCCGCGCGCACCGGCGGCATGCGCCAGACAGGCAGCAGCGGCTACCACGCGGTCCGACGGGACCCCGGAGCTCTGCTCCAGTGCGGTTTCAAAGGCGGCGGTGAGCAGCGCATCGCCAGCCAGTACCGCCGTGGCCTCCCCATAGATCTTGTGGTTGGTAGGCTTTCCCCGGCGCAGATCATCGTCATCCATGCAGGGCAGGTCGTCATGGATCAGGGAATACGTGTGGATCATCTCCACCGCGCAGGCGAATGGCAGGGCTTGTGCAACATCTCCCCCACACATCCGGCAGACCTCCAGTGTGAGGAGGGGACGGATGCGCTTTCCGCCGGCCATCAGACTGTACTCCATGGCGTCATAGATATTGGCCATAGGCTCCCTGCCCGCAAAGCACGACTGCAGCGCACGTTCAATCAGGGCCTGTCCGTCACGTAACTGCCGCTCATATTCCATACCGATCATCCCTCCCCGTGGAACGGCGTTTCTACCGGTCCTCCGTCTGTCCCGACGGTGAGCTTGGACACCTTCTGCTCCGCCTTGTCCAGCAGTGCGGAACACTGCTTCATCAGCGTCATTCCCTCCTCAAAGAGCTTCAGCGACTCCTCCAGAGGGGCTTCGCCCTTTTCCAGCTGCGTGACGATCTCCTCCAGGCGTATCATGGCCTGTTCGAAGGTCTTTTTCTTTTCCGCCATATTTATAACAGCCTCCTCTTATCGTCCACACGACAGTCCAGCACACCGTCGGAGAGACGAACCGACAGCTTACCACCCGGCTCCACCTCATCCACAGAAGTTGCCACCTTTCCGTTGGCGGTCTGAGCCAGCGCATACCCTCGCCCCAGTACCTTGAGCGGGCTCATCGCATCCAGGGCCGCCGCCAGACGGGCGAACCGTTCCCGTTCCCCCGCCATCACGCCGCCGAGACCGTGAACCAGCCGCCGCCGCCGATCCTCCAAAAGTGCCCGCCGATCCAAAATGTAATTTATGGGGTCCTGGAGCACGCGATTTTTCTCCAGGCGCTCCAGCTCCCGGCGCGCCCGATCCAGCCGGACCTCCATGGTCCCCATCAGCTTGTCCTCATAGTAAGCGAGATTGGCATAGATCTCGTTCTGATCCGGCACCGCCAGTTCCGCCGCATTGGAGGGCGTAGCCGCCCGCAGGTCTGCCACAAAATCTGCGATCGTCACGTCAGGTTCATGCCCTACCGCGGAAATCACGGGGATTGTGCAGTCGTAAATCGCACGGGCCACCCGTTCGTCGTTGAAGCACCAGAGGTCCTCCGTCGAGCCGCCGCCTCTGCCCGTAATCAGAAGATCCGCCAAAGCATGGGCACTGGCATACCGGATAGCGGAGGCAATCTCTCCCGCCGCCTCTTCCCCTTGTACGCGGACCGGGAGGAGAAGGACCTTCGCCAGCGGATACCGCGCCCCCAGGATGCGCAGCATATCTCTCACCGCTGCGCCGGCCGAAGAGGTGACCAGCGCGATTCGCCCTGGATATCTCGGAATGTTTTTTTTATGCGCCGGGTCAAATAGCCCCTCCCGGAAGAGCTTTTCCTTGAGCTGCTCAAAGGCCACATGGAGGTCTCCGACCCCGTCCGGCATGAGGTCCGAGCAGTAGAGCTGATACTGGCCATCCCGGGGGAATACCGCCACACGTCCAAAGGCAATGACCTTCATACCATTTTCCGGACGAAAGCGGAGGCGGGATGCCTCCCGCCGGAACATCACGCAGCGGAGCGCCCCGCCCTCATCCTTCATGGAAAAATAATGGTGTCCAGAGGGGTAACTTTTGTAATTGGAAATTTCGCCTCGAACAAATACGCCGCTTAAAAGTCCATCCCGATCCAACAGATTTTTAATATAGCCGTTGACTTGGGTGACAGTATAGACAGGCTGACCCTCTCTCATAGCCGGCTCCCCCCCGTCAGGGCCCGCCGGGCCAGGATCGCCACACCAAGAGCGTTATCTGTGGAGTATTGCGGTGGTGCAAACACCGCGTCCCGCAGAGCCGCCCGCAAGGCGGAATTGGAGGCCACCCCTCCGGAACACAGTACTGGGAGGCCCGGATACTGCTCCAATGCCTTGTCCGTGGTCCGCAGCACCGCTTTCACAACGGTGTCCACGACAAACCTAGCTACGTTGGCCGGAGGTGTCCCGCGCTCCACCAGTTCTCTCACCTTGTTCTCCATTCCGGAGAGAGAAAATGTAAGGTCATTTATCTTTACAGTGTAATTTTGACAAACATCTGCCTGACCATACAGTCCATCCAACGCCTTTCCCGCGGGGAATGGCAGCCCCAAGAGCTGTCCGGTCCGGTCAATAAGCTGTCCCGCAGAAATATCACTGGTCCCCCCCAGTTTCTGCGCCCAGACGCTCACCCCGTCCGGCTGCACATACAAAAGCTCCGTCGTCCCGCCGGACAGATGCCAAGCCAGATGGGGACGGTCTAAAAGATCGGGACGTCCGGCGGACCAGGCGGCCGCCGCAATGTGTCCCTGCTGGTGAGCACAGGGGAAAAAGGGGACGCCCAGTGTATCCGCTATCCCGCGCCCCTGAGACTCTCCCGCCAGAAAACAGGGCATATAAGAGCCCTCTACCCAGCGCGGTTTGGTGCTGGCACCCACCGCTGCGATACATCCGTCCAGCCGCCCTTCCGCCCGCAGCGCGGCAAAAATCTCAGGCAGATGTTTGACATGCTGGAACAGCGCGTCGCTCTGCCGAAGCCCCAACGCTCCCTCAGGTACATCCAAAAGCCTGCCAAGATTGTATCCGGACACCCCGTCAAACAGAGCCACAGAGGTGGTGTAATTGCTGGTGTCAATTCCCAGACAGAGCGCCATGGTCACACTCCGTCCTTCTTGTCCTCAGCCTGTGTGTCCACCGCATCGGCCCGCTCCGGAGGCAGTTCTCCCCGGACAAACGCACCCAAGATGCCATTGGCGAAGGACGCGGCCTCAGGTGCGTCATAGCGTCTGGCCAGTTCCACCGCCTCATTGATAGCGGCGGCGGCGGGGATATCCGGCATATACAGGATCTCATACATCGCCACCCGCATGACGGCCGCCGTCATGCGGGAAATACGGGAGAAGGACCAGCCGATGGCATACTTTGAGATATAGCCGTCCAGTTCGGCGCCGTGGTCGTATACCCCTTTCACCAGCGCGGTTATGTACTGCCGCTGCTTCTCGTTGGGATATTCTCCATACAGGGGCTCCTCGTCCTTGAGCTGCGCAAAGTTTTCACGGCTCAGGGAGTCCTCCAGCAATTCTTCCGCGGTCTGATCTGAAAAGCCGAGGGCAAAGGATAAATGGACGGCAATTTCCCTGGCATTGCTCCTGGTCATAATCGGTTCCTCCCGTTGTCTCTCTTTTGTGAATATTCATAGACTATTATATACAGTTTGCGGTGGAAAATAAACCCCCAATTTCCCCTCACAGACGGCAAAAGAGCACTGAGCGCATCATATCGCCCAATGCTCTTTGAGGGTACGCCGATTTACTGAGCCTTCTTCGGCTCTTTCTCAAAGACCACACCGCCCACGCTTACGTTGACGGCGGCGACAGTGAGACCGCTGGTGGCCTCGATGCTGCCAGCCACAGCTTCCTGCACGGCGTGGCCCACATCCGGAATGGTGTAGCCATACTTTACAAGGATGGCCACCTCTACCGTAACGTTCTCCTCCTCCACCTGGAGGCGAATCCCGCGGCTCAGGTTCTTTTTTCCCAGCAGTTCCGCAAGGTCAGTGCCCAGATTGGCCGCCAATCCTCCCACGCCCTCAACTTCCAGCGCAGCGGCGGCGGCAATCACCGCCAGAACTTCCTCTGATATATGGATATTTCCCAACTCATCGGACCGGGAAACATACTCTCTGCCTTCACCCACAGTGGTCACGCTCCTTTTATCATGTTCAGGGATTACAACACGATGGCCTCGGCGACATGGCCACCGTCGTGGAAACCGGCGACGCCGGTTTGGGGCATCACATGGCCCCCGGGCAGTTGTAGCCCCATGTGGGGCTAGGCTGCCCCGCTGCGGCGGGACGACGCACACAATACACCGATTGTTGCTATTCTACCACAAAGGCCGGCCATTTACAATCCAATTTTTGAAATTTGAAGGGGGGG
>NZ_JBCOAQ010000001.1:240365-327758 GCF_040226735.1 Intestinimonas sp. RTP31139st1_F5_RTP31139_211217
GCGCACACCTTGTGCCGCGCCGGTCCGCCCCTTTCATTCAGCTCGCCTCGATGATTTTGATTTGACTTGCTTTGAGCCCTGTCTCCTCCATCACGATCTCGCTGATTTTTGCCGTGTCTGCGTCGGCGAGCGGCGTTCCGTTGTTGGACACCACCACGCTGATGCTGTTATCGTTGAGAAACGCCACACAGTCGCTGTATCCCTTTGCCGTGACCAAATTTTCAATATTGGCTTCGGCCAGTGTATAGGTGGCCATCGCCTGGATCGTAACGTTGGCCTGGTCTACCGAGGCTTGATCCGCCTTCTCGTCGGCTGCGGCCTCCTGGAGGAGAGAGAGGGCGCTGTCCCTGGCCTGCTGACGGTTCAAACGCGCACTGGCAAAATAGCCGCTGGAGTTGCTCTGTCCCTCTTCTCCCGCCGCAGGACTCTCGGAAGGCGCGGGTGATGATGCGTTCTCTCCCTTGAGCAGCGGATCCGTGGCTTTGCCGCCCACCAGGGCCGCCTCTCCCAACACCTTCCCCGTATCCGCGGTCTCTCCGGCTCCATCCTGGCTGTAGGACCAGTTGAGATATACCGCCACACACACAAACAGCACGATGGCGGCCACCACCGCGTTCCGCTTCCAAAGTTTCATCTCAAGTCTCCTCCTTACTTTCCTTTACAAATTGAAATTTTATCGCTTCCCAGGCCGGTCAGGGCAGAGACCGCCTCCACTAGCTTGAGCCGTACCTCCGGGTCGCTTCCCCCGGGGCAGACCACCAGAGCGCCTTGAAACTGCGGATATATCTGCTGAAGCGGCACAGCCTCCTCCCTGCCGGAACCCTTGGAGACCACTACGGTGGTCCTCCCCTCATCCACCGCCCCTTCCTTTTGAGAGGAGGTGATGTCCTGGGCCAGCACTTGGCGCGTGCTGGCCTTCACAGTAAGGACCACTGAGACCTCTCCCGCTCCCTCTACTTCCGAGAGTGTATCGGACAGTTTTTTTTCCAGACCCTCCAGGTCGAAGGCCAACTCCGACGGAGGATCAGTTCTTCCTGAGCCTCCTGTTCCATCTCCCCCTTCAAAGGTGGGTAGCAGGAGCAGGAGAATACCAGCCAGCAGGACCAGCAGCACGAATTTATATTTTTCCAGCAGCTCCATCAGCCGCCTGCCGCCCTTGGCGGCCATATCCGTTCCCCTCATGATGCTCCATCCCCGCTTTCGTAAGTTTGACATTCCTCGGGAATCGCCAAGTCCGCCTCTATGATACGTGCCAGGAGGCGTCTCTCCTCCCCGCCAGGCGCTCCCGTGATGGACACTGCGGAGGGATAGGGCACGCCGTCCTCTCCTACTGTGCATGTTACGGTCACCCTCTTGCAGGGGACCCCCAGTGCTTCCGCCTTGTCCAGAATATATGCGCCCGTCTTCTCTCCTATGATGGTTTTCATCAGTTCCAAATCAGTTTTTTCCAGCTCATTCTGCGTACTCTCCAGCTCTATCTGGACGGCGGACGCTGCCAGAACGCTGAAATCCACATGCAGGACCGGCTGGACCACAGCAACCAGGAGCAATAAGCCTCCCGCCATCCTCCCGATCTTCCTCACGGTACCAGACGGTGTAAGACTGTCCGCCAGCGCCACGATCATAGCTGCGCAGGTGATCCCAACCAGCCACTGCCGCAACAATTCCATCATGGCGTCACCATAGACACTGCCGATACCATGGATACCAAGAGCAGCATTGCGGAAGCTCCCGTCATACCCAGGATGAGTCCGAATGCACCGCCAAGACCGTCGATCAGTCCGGAGGTCCTCCCATCCGCCACCGTGGCCGCCAGGGCGGCGGTCAGCTTATAGGCCAGGTAATGTATCCCCAGTTGCAGGAAAGGGACCACACACATGGAGAGAATCACCAGCATGCCGAACACCCCCACCGCATTTTTCAAAATTCCTGCGCCGGCCAGAACGGTCTCCGCCGCGTCGGAAAGGATACCGCCCACCACAGGCACCATGCTTGAGACCGTAAATTTGGCCGCCTTGACCGCCACTGCATCCGCCGTCCCTGCAATGACCCCGCTGACTGTGAGATAGCCCACAAATACCAACAGCAATACTGTAAGGATCGAGGTGACCGTCCACTTGAGCACCCCGGCAATGCGCTTGAGCCCCTCGTTCCCCACCGCCGCATGGGCCACACAAGCGGCAATATACCCATACACAAGGGGTAGGAGCAGCTTGGTGATCAGGCTCATCAGCACCGTGGAGAAGAGCATGGTAGCCATCTGTCTGGCCGCCGCCCCGCCGGGCGCCCCGCTGGCAGCCGTGGCCACCGCCATGGTAGGCAGCAGTATCTTGGAAAAAGCGGTCATATTGTCCAGCGCCTCTCTCCCCATTCCAATCAGGGAATGGACATCTGCGACGGAAATGGCCGTGATGGCCAGCGCCTCCACCAGCGGAACTACCTGAAGTCCCCCGGGATCTCCAATGGCCTCGCACGTTCCCTGCGCGAGAGAACACAAGAGCACCACGGTCAAAAGCAGCACACCGCTCCGCACCGCCTTGCGGAGGACACCCGCCAATTGGTCGCTGCCGGTATCCAACAAATCCTGAAGCCCGGCATCCAGATCCACCCCAGTCACAGTATCTCCGGGGCTGTACTCGCCCGCCGCCTCTGCCAGTTTGTCCAGCCCCAGCACCTTGGACTGCTCGTCCAATACGTCCTCAGATGAGGATGCCGCCGCCGGAAGAACAAAAAGGCAGGTGAAAAGGATCAGCATCAGAATTTTTTTAATTTTCCTATGTATTCCCGTCATCCGTCGCCCCTCTTCCCTCCGGCCGGACGCCGCTATAGGAGCCCTGTCACCATACTCAACACCGTCTTCAATAGAGGAAGAGACACAAGCAGCGCCGCCGCCGCGCCCGCCGTCTCTACGAACGCGGCAATCCCCCCCTCTTTCGCGTCCCGGCAGAGCTCTGCCGAGACTCTGGTCAGCACTGCGATCCCTACTGTTTTGACAACGGGCGCCAATACCGCAGGCGAGAGTCCCGCCGTATCCGCCAGGGTGTCCATCAGCTCCTTGACTCCCTCCAGCGCTCCCAGCGAGCAGCTCAGGATGATCGCTCCGGCGCACAGCGCCAGCACCATCCCCAGCTCGGCCACATTCTTTTTGACCACCACTGCGCACAGTGCGGCGGCCACCGCAATGGCCGCGATCTTTACCATATCCGGCATAGACTACAGCCCAAACAGGTTCTTTACCAGGTTGAAGAGATCGCTGATCTCCTGGACCACCATCATGAGAACCACCACAAGACCCGCCAGTGTGGTCATGGTGGCCTGCTCGTCCCGCCCGGACCGAGTGAGCACCTGGTTGAGCACCGACACCAGTATCCCGATCGCCGCAATTTTGAATATGAGGTCTACGTTCATGCCTTCTCCACATCCCCGCATTGATATCAGTCATAACAACAGAATAACCAGCATGGCCCCGGAGCCCAGTCCCAGCGTGGTGTAGACCCTTCCCAGCCTCCGCTGCTCTTCTTCCGCCCCGGCGAGACATCGCCCCAGCTCCAGCACCGAATTCCGCAGGGCCCCGCTCTGTCCTTCCACGTCATATCTCCCCAATACTTCGCCCAACTCGAGCAGGATCTGACTTTCCCGTTCGTCCAGTAGGAGGTCAGGTTCGCCGTCCAGCGCCTCTCTCCATAGCTGGCCAAAGCTCTTTTCGCCCAGCTCCCAGAGGTGGTCCCTGCAGTGTGCGAACAGATAGGCCGCCGGCCCCTGTGACTGCCGTGCCAGCCGCTCCATCAGCTCCGGCATCGGCGTAAGGCGAAACGTAAGCTCCCTCTCCAGTTGACCCAGGGCCCCCACCAGGGAGCGCAGACTGGCCACTCTTGTCCGAAGCTGTGCCGCCGCGCCTAAGCCCAGACCTGCCGCGCCCGCCATCAGGAGGAGCGCTCCAATCCACCGGATCATCTCAACCCCTCCTCCAGCGGCACTACTCGGTAGTTCCGCCTGCCCCCGCGCAGCTCGATGAGAACCGCCTGGCGAAAGATACCGCCTGCCAGAAGCCGGCGGTACAGAGGACGCCGCCGCAGGTCGTCCGGCGTCCCCCCGTGCGCGCTGCACAAGAGGGCGACTCCACAGCCGGCTGCCTGCTCCAGCGCCTCCACATCCTCCGGCGCCGTGATCTCATCCGCCGCCAGGACCTGAGGGTTCATCCCGCGCAGCAGCATCATCAGACCTGCCGCCTTGGGGCACCCGTCCATCACATCCGTTCTTATCCCCACTTGTGTCATTGGGACGCCGTTATACATGGCGGCAAGCTCCCCACGCTCGTCGACCACCCCCACTCGAAGGGGCGGCCCTCCAACACCGTCGGAAATGCGGCGAATCAAATCCCGCAGGAGAGTCGTCTTCCCTCCGCCGGGCGGCGAGAGAAGGAGCGTACTCTGCAGGGTGCCTGCCTCCCACAACTGCGGCAAGACCTCAGCTCCCGCCCCCGGGACCTCCCGGGCGATCCGGATGGCAAGCGAAGAGATCTGTTTTACATTGCATACTTCTCCATCCTTCATCACCGCACTTCCACATAGACCCACCCGATATCCGCCCCGGACAGTAACAAAGCCGCTTTTTACCCGGTCCAATACCGTATGTGTCGACGCCTGACTGGCAACCTCCAGTACTCCCGTCAGATCGGCGGCGGTGATCGGGCATTGACCGCAGCCCGGTACCGTCCGTTCCCCCGTCGGATCTGCAACCATCGGCGGTCTGCCCGCCCGAAGCCGAAACTCTTCTGCTCTGGCCTTCTCTGCTGTCGAAAGCCTCTGCACCCCTTCTCTGAGTTCATGCGGTAGCAGCGCCGCCGCCTGTTCAAACCGCTCGACCGCATATGCCTCTTCCGGAGCCCGCACCTTTTCCAGCTCCCTTCTTCTGTGTGATGCTCCATTCTATGTGGGGTTGTCCATGTCTATGACAGCCGGAGAAAAATTTCCCTCACTAAATGGCATAGCCGCCGGAATCACAATGATTCCGGCGGCTATGCCAAGGCAGTAAATCTATCTATGTTCGTTGTATTCCCGCACCCACCGTACTAATGATGCAAACTATCTGCGTCGTTTAAATTGCCATTCACATATGCTCGACTCAAGCATACCAACAGGCTGTATCACAGCAATATGAATCAATACTAGCTTCGATAACAGACTGTTGGGATCATTGGAAATCATGGCTATAGTTTCTGGCGGCGCTACTTTTGATAAAATAAAGAGTACTAACATTATGTACAAGTATATCTGAGCTACGATGGCAATAACACTAATCCTAATTTCCTTAAATGAAAATATGAGCAGCAAGTATCTACATTTGTCTGAGATTTTCACGCCAATATAGCTTCTATTATCCGCTATATACCGAACACTAATGCACATTGCTATAAAGTAGGAAAAGAAATAAAAAGGATCACTCATCTTAATCACTCCACATATATGAATTTAACCACATTATCTGTAACAATTATTTGCGTTAATGATCCTTTAGTCATCCCTTTGCTTAATGATTTAGCTGCGGCTTCGGCCGTTGCTCTTGAAGAGTATGTTAGATATACAACCGAAGTGTTAACACCTCCAGCACCAACTATTTTTCCATATACTGTTTTTACTGGAGCAGAAGCACCTTCTCCACCAACAAAACCAGCAAGTCCACCAATTCCTGCACTAATCCCAACTTGTTTCCAATTAATATCGCGTCCATAAAGTTTATCCTGTAACGCCGATTCTACACCACTAATCACGGCATTAAATCCCACTTGCCCTAATAGTCCAATCGGAGATCCAGCAATACCTCCTGAAACTGCACCTGCTGAAAACGATACTCCAACACTTGCCCAATTAAGATTTTGGAAAGAAACTCCATCACTTATTTGTCGCCATACGTTAACTCCCGCATTGATTACTCCGCCTATTATTGCACCTACAATAATACCAGTTAGTGCTATGCTTTCACCATCTAAATAGCAGCAAGAGTGATAAGGGACGGGCCGAGGGTGTTGCCCGTCCCTTATTTCTACAATTTTAAGAATTTCCGCATCCAGCAGATAATTTTTTGACTTCTACCAGTGCTTTCGATTTTTTACCATAGACAAATTCATAAGTCTCATTTGACTTTAGTTCAAAATATTCAACTGAAGTAAATATTTTAATTCCACTTCTAGTTTTTGCAACAACTTTGTACTGATATATTCTAACATTTTTAATATTTCTCTTTTCGTATACACATTTATCCAAATACGAAGTTGACCTAAAAATATATTGCTCCAAAAAACGGGCCGATTCTGTAATGTAATTTTTCGTTATTAAATCTACAACAACCAATATGTCGAATACAATAAAGGTAAAAACATATCCAATGAGCCAAATACTCAACAAAATTACAAATAAAACCACCGTTGTGGACCAGTTAATTCTAATTGCGTCTGTACATAGAAAAAAGAGATTTAATCCTATTACAATAGTTAAGAAAACAATAAATTCCTCTATATGTGGACCCAATTTTTTCCAATACATGCTCCACCTCATTGTATCGCAGTCGCTGTGGTAGATGATACAAATGCGCTTATGATAACATCATACCCATACCTACTTACCAATCGTGGCGTAAAGCCCCTGCCTTTAGGCATGGGGATATAAGCCACACCTTGCTCCCCCGCAAAGAGATTTTGCGCGGCTTGCATTAGATACCGTTGAATGGTATAATGTAGTCATGGAATATAAAAGTAATCATAATGTGGTGTACTCCTGTAAATATCATGTGGTCTGGTGTCCAAAATATCGCCGTAAGGTCTTGGTCAATGGTGTCGATGTGCGCTTAAAGGAACTCATAGAGGAAATCTGCAATGAGTACCATATCGATGTCATTGAGATGGAGATCATGCCGGACCACGTACATTTGCTCATGGAAGTAGATCCGCAATTCGGTGTTCATAAGGCTGTCAAACAGATTAAGGGCCGTACTTCTCGGGTGCTGCGGCAGGAATTTGGCTGGCTCCGCTCACGGCTTCCAACACTATGGACAAACTCGTACTTTGTATCTACTGTGGGTGGTGCGCCATTGTCGGTGATTAAGCAGTACATAGAGAATCAGAAGAATGTGTGAGGTGGGAAGATGGAATACAGCTATAAATTCCGCTTGTACCCAACAGCAACGCAGCAGGAACAAATGGCTCGGAATTTTGGTTGTTGCCGCTATGTGTTCAACCACTTTCTTGCCCAGCGGCATGAACAGTATAGGGAAAACGGAAAGGCCCCCACACGATTCCAGCAGGACAAAAGTCTCACGGCACTCAAACAAGAATTGCCATGGCTGAAAGAAGTGGATTCTACATCTCTGCAAGCAGCCCTGCAAGACCTGGATACCGCCTATCAGAACTTCTTCCGACGTATGAAGCAAGGGGAGAAGCCCGGATACCCCAGGTTCAAGAGCAAACACAACCACCGGCAGAGCTACAAGAGCAAATGCGTAGGGACGAACATCAAAGTTCTGGATCATGCCGTACAGTTGCCAAAACTGGGCAAAGTGAAGTGCCGTATTTCAAGAGAGGTCAAGGGCCGCATTCTCTCCGCCACGATATCCCGCAATCCCAGCGGCAAGTATTTTGTTGCCCTGTGCTGTACGGATGTGGAAATAAAACCACTGCCCTCCACCGGGGCCGCTGTGGGTCTCGATATGGGTATCAAGTCTTTCGCTGTCACTTCAGATGGCGTGGAGCATCCCAACCACAAGCATCTTGCAAAATCCGAGAAAAAGCTAGCCCGGCTCCAGCGGCAGCTCTCCCGAAAAACAAAGGGGAGCAACCGCCGGGAGAAAGCAAGGCTTCAGTTGGCAAGACTGCATGAGCACGTCGCCAACCAGCGACAGGATATGCTCCACAAGTTGTCCACTGACCTTATGCGCCAGTACGATCTGATCTGCATTGAGGACTTGGCACCCAAGAACATGGTCAAGAACCACAGGCTGGCCAAGTCCATCTCAGATGCATCGTGGGGTGAGTTCCGGCGGCAGTTGGAATACAAGTCAAAGTGGTATGGAAAACAGGTGGTCACGATAGACCGCTTCTTTCCGTCCAGCCAGCTTTGCTCTGTATGTGGTGCTCAGTGGCCCGGAACGAAAGACCTTTCTGTGCGGGAGTGGTTTTGCCCGGTTTGCGGTACAGTCCACGGCCGGGACATCAACGCCGCGAAGAACATCCTCAACGAAGGTCTGCGCCTGCTGGCGTAGATAGAATATATGGTAGGGCGGGACACGCCCGAACCGATACGCTCGGGGAGACCATGTAAGACCTCGCATGGTGCAGGCTGCGGTCAGCGAACCGAGAATCCCCCGGCTTTAGCCGTGGGGAGTGTCAATAGCTCATCTAATTCCGTACTACTAATACCTTGCTTAAATGCTTGCCTGATTTGTGTTAATTCTCTATTGGTTATATGTCCAATATTATTCAAAATATTTTTTTGTTGGGCTCTGGTTAATGTTTGAAAATAAAGTTGAAACTCTTTAGACAGCAAATCTGCTGAACCTTTACCTATAATTCCGGCCGCCGCCCCAGCTCCCAATGCAGATACCACATCTTTAGCTGACTTTACTTCTCCAGCAATCATTTGTCCAGTTAAGTTCCCAGCCGCACCAGTCACCGTGACAACTACCCACGCATTAACACCTGGAATTGGAATTACAGAAATTGCTCCGCTAACACCTCCCGCAAGAAGCGCTTTCCCCAGTCCCTTTGTCCAAGTTTCACCACTTTTGATATTTTTAAATATTTGAAGCCCTCCGCTTACCAATGCTCCTATTCCTGCTCCAATAGCAATTGTTGCAAGTACTCCTATCTCCCCATCCCTATCGACATACATTACCGGGTTATTCGCACAGTATGCATACAGATTCCCGCTTTGCATGACTGCGGTTACATCGGGTATAGGTCCGGAGGACATCTCGACCGGATTATCCCCATAGATTCTGTTTGTGGGATTCCAATGCGTATCCTCTGCAAGGAAGCGACCTATTGTCGGGTCATAATATCTAGCCCTGAGGTAGTAATTTTGAGTTTCCCTGTCCAGATATTCTCCGCAATAGCCAAAACCGCTCTTTACGATGCTGGAGTCCCTCACGCCAAATGCGTCATACCACTCCTGACCGCTAAATATGTACTCAAATTCGCTTGGGTCGGGTTTCCGCTGTACCGCCCCCTGATCCTCCTCTTCCAGTGCAGAATTAGCGGTATAATTGATCGCCCGGTGTGACGTCGTGACTACATTTCCGTGCGCATCATGAAAATAATATACCTCATCAAATTCATAATCAGTTAATTCTGCGATCAAATCCAGGCCATAGAAATACCGGGTATTTCCCTCCAGTACAAGCTCCCCGCCGCTCCACACATAAGAGACTGATCCCTTCCCGGTACGCAGTCCGTCGGGACCATAGGTGTAGCTGGTGCTCACCCCGTTCACAGTAGCGGAGGTCTGCCGGTTAAAGCCATCGTATCCATAGACGATACTGTTTGTCCCCTGACTCTTAGTAAGTCGTATAGCTATAATAACGCGAATCTGATCACATATTTCTTCCGGCGTGTACCCTCTCTCTGTCTCCTGCGCAGCATTGGCAGAAAGCGCTTTTGGTTCGTTTGTATTTCTGTAAAATTGCTGCGCGCCTGTGTATACGCAGTTTTCAGCGATTCGATGTTTTCGATAGAATCCTCCAAAAATGTATCCAGTGTGATATAGGGGATGCCCATCAGCGCCGCAAGTGCTTTCCGTTCCTCCTCCTGACCGTCTTCAACAAACACCTTCTCTGCACGTTCGCGTCCTTCCGTAATCTCGGTTTGCTTGTCACGAATAAGCTGATGTACCGACCTGTTCAAAATACCGCTCGATTACATATGCCGCGAAAGCCTGACTATTGGTATACCCTCCGAATATCAGGTCTAGAATGTCAGACTTTTCTCCCGGTTTCAGGCTGCAATATTTTTGTGCGGTTATGAATCCCTTTAATGACTTTTGGAGCGTTCCGATATTTCCATGATAAAAAATGGCGCTGTCGATTTCTTCATATGTGTATCCAAACCCATCCTGGATCATTTGGAGCTCTGGACGAATCTTAATATATCTGCACGATTTCTGCCTGAAGCTCATACACGGGGTCAAGCTCTACCGTATTCGCTTCTGCATATGTGATCTGGCCAAAAAGACTTTTTACTTCGCCTGGCGTCAAACCTGCATTCTGTTCCAGATGGACAGACGCCGTTCATCCGTTGCCATCCAGAGAAATATCTGTACAGGCCAACAGCTCCTCAAGGTCCCTGTCTACGGAAGTATCGATCCCAATGTGAAAATAATCGGCGTTTGTTTCTGCATACGGTTCAACGAATATATCGCCTTGCAAAACTTCAGAATCAGAATAAGAAGGAACATATGAGTACGCAGGATATTACGATCTTGAACATTCTTTTTCTTGACATATTATCCTCTCCCTATCGTTTCTTGTCCGCATACTAATTCCAAAGCTGTGTTGAGGCTTTCCAGGGTTGGCCTGCATTGAGGAGATGCACTCTATGACACATTCATTATATCGCCAAATTTTGTTCGTATCAACAATATTTTCTTGGGTTTATCCATGTTTTTTGTTGCAAATATACTTTTAATCCTGCAAAAAGCCGTGTGCAGATCAATCCGCACACGGCCTGTTTGTAGTAATAAACTTGGGGTCCAGTGCATCCCGCAGGCCGTCCCCTACCAGTTGAAGGCAAATGACAGTCAAGACGATGAACAGCCCTGGCGGGAGCCAGACCCAGGGCCTTCCGGTGAGGACCGCCAGATTGGATGCGTGCTGCATCAGATTTCCCCAACTGGCCTGGGGTGGACGGATACCCACGCCCAAAAAGCTCAGGCTGGACTCGGAGAGGATCGCCCTCCCCACCCGTTGGGCCAGGGCCGCCCAGACCGGGGCCACCGCATTGGGCAGCACGTTCCGGAACATGATGGTACGGCTCCTGGCCCCCAGTGCCTGTACCGCGATGATATACTCCTTTTCCCGGATCGCCAGCGCGTTCCCATACACCAGCCGGGCGATGGAAGTCCATCCCAAAAGTCCAATGACCAGAATGATATTGCACACGGACGGCCCTACGAGCGTCACCAGACACAGGATCAGTACAATGCTGGGAAAGGATTGGAACACATCGGCGCAGCGCATGATCCAGAACTCGCATTTCCCTCTGCGGTAGCCCGCCAAGAGCCCCAAAGGCACCCCCACCGCCATACTGATAGCGGCGGCGGAGAAGCCCACCAGCAGGGAAACGCGCCCGCCGTAAAGAAGCCTTGCGAAGACATCCCGCCCCACGTCGTCGGTCCCCAGCCAATGTTCCGCGGAAGGGGGCGCCCAGAAACCGGCGGCGCGGTCCGTCAAGTTGGGCTCCAGACCCAGCAGGGGCGGCAGTAAAAGAACGCACAGGACCTCCGCTCCCAAAATGCACAGCGCTGCAACGGAGCGCCGGTCCCGGCACAGGCGCCCCAGCGCGCGTTTAAATTCCCTCATAGCGCACCCTCGGGTCTACCATACCATACACCAAATCCAGCAACAGATTGGTACACAGCACCGCCAGCGCAATGACCACGGTGACGCCCATGATCACATTATAGTCCCGGCCGCTGATGGCGGAGAACATCAGACTTCCCATTCCGGGCCAGCCGAAGACCCGCTCCACTACCACGGAACCTCCAATGATGTGGGGGATATGGGTGAGAACGGTGGTGAGGACGGGAATGAGCGCCGTTCGAAATCCGTGGCGGAGCACCACCGCCGCTTCCTTCAGCCCCTTAGCCCTGGCGGTGGTAACATAATCCTCTCCCAGGACCTCCAGGCAGGCGCTGCGGGTCTGTTTCAGGATGCCTCCCACATTGCTCAGCCCGACAACGCCCGCCGGCAACAGCAGGTGTCGCAGCAAATCCGCAAGTGGGCCGGAGGAGCCGGAGGCGTACATACCGGAGGCCGGCAGCCATCTGAGCTTTACAGCAAAAAGGTAGATCGACACCAGTGCCAGGAAAAAGCCCGGGACGGCGGACCCTGCCACGGTGAAGAGATTGGAAAGGCGGTCCCAATGGGAACGCGGCTTCCAGGCCGACAGGATCCCCAACGGAATGGCCACCGCCACCGCCACCGCCACTCCGGTCCCTGTGAGAAGCAGTGATGGCCCAATGCGCTGCCCGATCAGGTGGGATACGCTCTGCCCCAGATGGTAGGACTCTCCCAAATCCCCGCGGAAAAGCCCCGCCAGCCACAGTACATAACGGGCCAGCAGGGGCTTGTCCAGTCCAAGGGCGGCTTTCAGCGCGGCCTGTTCCTCTGCACTGGAAGCCCCCTCCCCCATCAGGTCGGTGACCGAGCCTGGGGCCAGATTCATAAAGAAAAAAACAACAAGGGTAATACCAAAAAAGACGGGGACCGCGGTGATCAGCCGTCTGCGAATATAGTGCGCCATTCTGCTTCCTCCTGCACTTCCGGCCCCGCGCGGGGCACAGGCGGCCCCATAACAGGGGCCGCCCTACAGAGGTTATTTTTTATTCTTGTTTTTCCCACTCCCAGACATTCTCGTTGGAGAAGCTGGAGGAGGCGTAATCAATGCCGGACACCGTGGGCGACTGGGCATGAAGCGCTGTACCAAACCACAGAGGTACAAAGGGCCGCTCCTGGGCCAGATAGTCCTCCAGAGCCTGCACCAGATCCTGCTTGGCATCCGGATCGGTCTCCATTTGAATGCGTTGGATATAGACGTCGTACTCAGACAGGTCGGACACATGAAAGATATTATTGTTTTCCGTCAGGCGGGTCCCCACAAACCACAGAGGAAGCGGGCCGGGCGTATGGCTTGCGATCCCCATGTCGTAGGTGCCGTCCGACATGCCGGCGAACATGGTGGCCGAATCCACCGTCTCAATGGAAATCGAAATCCCGGCATCGGCCAGATTCTGCTGCATCAGGGCGGCCAATCCGGCCCGGTTGGAGGTACAGGCCAGACGGTAGGTCCTCCCGTCATAGCCCGCCTCTTCCAGCAGCGCTTTGGCCGCCTCTACATCCCGGCCGGCGGCGCTTCCCTCTCCCGCGTAGGGGCTGGTGGGCGGGATGCTGGAGTCCGTCACAGTACCCAGTCCGTTTGTGGAGTGCTGACACAACAGTTCCTTATCCAGCGCCAGCTCAACCGCACGGCGGATGCGGGCATCCGGGAGCGACGCCCCGTTGAGCATCAGCTCAAAAAAGGTGTTGGGTACCGTGCCGCGGAGTACGGTCAGCCCATTCTGCTCCGCCACCTGGGCGTCGTCTGCGGAGACGCTGCCGCCGAAAGCGTAGTAGTCCAAGTCTCCGGAAATCAGCGCCGTGAGAAGATTGGATTTATCCATCACGGTGATGACCAGGCGGTCAAACCCCGGCGTACCCAACGGATACGCCTTGTTTGCCTCCAGGATGAGCTGGCTGCCCGCCAGCTCAGAGACAAATTTACAGGGCCCGGAGCCCACCGGCGCCTTCCACAGGTCCAGGTCCATGAGGTCGGCGGAGGCGACCCCCTCCAGGAGGTGGGTGGGCAAAACATAAAACTCCCGGTTTTTATCCAGCAAAAAGTCCTCCGGAGATGTGGGATTCTTGAAGGTGAGCTTCAGCGTATACGCATCCACAGCCTCCGCCGCCACAGAATGTTCCGAAAGCGCATAGCCGTTCTCGTCTGTGCCGGCAAGGACGGAAAAGTTATCCCGCCCCAGCATGGGACAATCCGGATCGGTCATCAGGCGGAAGGTCTCCACCCAGTTTTGCGCCGTCACAGGGGTCCCGTCATGGAAGGAAAACCGCTCATCCAGCGCGAACTCTATCCCGTATCCGTCGTCCACGCTCTTCCAGCTCCTGGCTGCACGCGGGGACAGCGTGCCGTCGGCATGGACATAGGCCAGACGGTCATAGATCTTATCATAAATGATTCTGGCATAGTTGCTCCCCGATACACTGTTATAGGGCATCAGGGCATCCCAGGCGTTTGAGATCCCGTAGCGCACCACCACAGGATCGGCCGTGACCGTCCCAGTATCCTGCGGCGCCCCGTCGCTCCCGGCGGCACATCCCGCCAACAGCAGGGTAAAGGCCGCCGCCCATACAACAAACCGCTTTCTCATTCCACCGTCACCGACTTTGCTAGATTTCTGGGCTTATCGATATCACAGCCGCGCATCAGCGCCACATAGTAGGCAAAAAGCTGCATGGGCAGCACGTCCAGTGACGGGAGCAGCATAGGATGGGTGTCCGGCACCAAGATAGCGTGATCCACCGTCTTTTTCATCGCCTCTGCCCTGGACTCCACTGTAAGGCCCAGCACATCCGCCCCCCGGGATTTTACCTCCACCACATTGCTCATGAGTTTGTCAAAAAGCTGGGTACAACTGGCCAGAGCCACCACCAGCGTCCCCTGCTCAATAAGGGAGATGGTGCCGTGCTTCAGCTCGCCGGCCGCATAGGCCTCGGAGTGAATATAGGAGATCTCTTTGAGCTTCAAAGAGCCCTCCAGGCCGATGGCATAGTCGATGTTCCTGCCGATAAAGAAAATGGATTCGTGGTTAAAATAGATGGAGGCATAGTACTGGATGGCCTCCCGGTTTTCCAGGATGTGCTCCATCTTGGTGGGAATAGTCAGGAGTTCGGATACGATATGATCGTATATCTCCCCGCTGATGGTACCCAGCAACTCGGCAAAGCGGAGTGCGATCAGATAGATGACCGCCAACTGGGTGGAGTATGCCTTTGTGGTAGCTACGGCGATCTCCGGCCCCGCCCACGTATAGAGCACATCGTCGGACTCGCGGGCAATGGAAGAACCGACCACGTTGACGATGGAAAGTATCCGGGCGCCCAGACGTTTGGCCTCCCGGAGCGCGGCCAGCGTATCGATGGTCTCACCGGACTGACTGATGACAATGCAGAGCGTCTTCTCCGTCACCAACGGATCACAGTAGCGGAACTCGGAGGCCAGGCTCACCTCCACCGGTTTGCGGAGCAGCTTTTCCAGGATATACTTGGCCACCATGCCGACATGATAGGAGGACCCGCAGGCGATAATGTAGATCTTATCCGTCTCCCTCAGATAGTCTCCGTCCAGGTTCAGGTCGTCCAGCACCACTCTGCCGTCCTGGATGCGCGGAAATACCGTATCTCGAAAGGCCTTTGGCTGCTCCATGATCTCCTTTGCCATGAAGTGCTCGTATCCGCCCTTTTCCGCGGCGGACACCTCCCAGTCCACATGGTGTTTCTCTTTTTCCACCGGCTGAAGATAAGGGTGGTTAAAAACCCGGATACCGTCTCTGGTGAGAACGGCGATCTCGCCGTCCTCCAGATAGCACACCTCCCGGGTATACTTGATGACAGCGGTCACATCGGAGGCCAGAAAGTTGAACCCCTCGCCGTACCCTAGGATCAGCGGACTGTCCTTTCGGGCGGCGATCAGTTGATCCGGGCAGTCGGCGCAGATGATCCCCAGCGCATAAGCCCCCTCAATCCGGTGGAGGACCTTGGTGACCGCCTCCATGATGTTCCCACGGTAATAGTACTCCAAGAGCTGGGCCACTACCTCGGTATCGGTCTGGGAGACGAAGCCCACGCCTTTCGACTCCAGGAATTCCTTAATCTGTACATAGTTTTCAATGATGCCGTTGTGGACCACGGCGATGCGTCCTGAAGCACTGACCTGGGGATGGGAATTTACGTCTGAGGGCTCCCCGTGGGTAGCCCAGCGGGTATGTCCCAGCCCCACGGTCCCATGGATGTTCTTACCGCCCTCCACCAAGTCCGCCAGTACCCGGAGACGCCCCTTTGCCTTTACCACGCGGAGGCCGTCGTCCTGTGAATAGACTGCCAGTCCCGCGGAATCATACCCCCGATACTCCAGCCGCTCTAGGCCGTCAAGCAGGATCGGCGCTGCCTCTTCCGCGCCGATATATCCGACAATACCACACATAGCTTTATTCCCTCCGTTTTTCAGAGTCAACGGGTGATGTTGTGAACTGATGTATTATATCATTCCAGAACGGCCCCCACAACAAAAAATTTGAGAGGGGCGGCCTCAAACCAAGCCGCCCTCTCCCACGCATATACTGGCGTTCTTCACATCTGGCCGCTCAGGGCCTGGTCGAAATGCTCGTTGATCTGCTGAGTAAACGCCTGCGCCGCGTTATACCCCATTTTTTTGTGGCGGTTGTTCATCGCCGCCACCTCCACGATAATCGCCAGATTTCTTCCCGGCTTGACAGGCACCGTAAGGGCAGGCACCTTTACATCCAGGATCACCGTATAGAGCTCCTCCAGACCAAGGCGGTCATACATCGTGTTGTCGTTCCACTGCTCCAGATTGACCACCAGATCGATATCCTGGTCCTCACGCACGGCAGACATACCGAAGAGCTGCTGCACATCCACAACGCCGATACCCCGCAGCTCGATGTAATGGCGAATCAGTTCAGGCGCCGAGCCCACCAGCCGCTTGACGCCCACCCGCTTGATCTCCACCGCATCGTCCGCCACCAAGCGGTGGCCGCGCTTTACCAGCTCGATTGCCGTCTCGCTTTTCCCCACGCCCGATTCGCCCAGCAGTAGGACTCCCTCGCCGTAGACCTCCACCAGCACACCGTGGCGTGTGATGCGCGGAGCCAGGTAGTTGCGCAGCGCCGCGATCAGCGCGCCCATAAAGGCCGTGGTCGTCTCCTGCGTGCGGAGAATGGTACGGTTATACTTCTCAGCCATCTCCATGCACTCCGGAAAAGGCTCCATCCCGCGGGTGATGACCAGAGCGGGGATGTCATGGGCCAGGAGTTCGTCAAAGCTCTTGAGGCGCTCTTCCGGAGAGAGCTGGGCCAGATAAGTACTCTCCACTCTGCCCAAAAGCTGCATCCGTTTGGCGTCGAAGTAGTCAAAAAAACCCACCAATTGAAGGCCCGGCCTGTTCACGTCCTCCCGCTGGATCAGGACCTCCCGGTATCCCTCTGCACCTCGCAGCACATCCAGCTCAAAGTCCTCGATCAGTTTTCCCAGTTTGACGGAATAGTGACTGTCCACTTCCATCACCCCTCACACATTCAATGTCACGCTTAAGTATAACCGAATCTCCCAGATTTCGCAACTTCAATTCAAGTCATCCTATAAAAATAGAAAAAGAATGAAAATACTACTTGCATTTTTTCACTCAATCTGGTATTATATCATTCGATGCTTTGTGATAAGCTGATACTTTGACCAGCGAGGAGGTTGAAGGAAATATGGCCAAATGCGAGTTTTGCGACAAGGGTGTTGTATTCGGCATTCAGGTGTCCCACTCCCACCGTCGTTCCAACCGTCCCTGGAAGCCCAATGTGAAGCGCGTCAAGGCGATCGTCAACGGCACGCCCAAGCACGTGTACGTTTGCACCCGCTGCCTCCGTTCGGGTAAGGTCACCCGCGCTGTGTGAGTGATACTTGAAAAACTCCGCACCAGTTGGTGCGGAGTTTTTTTATGTCTGCCGGGAAGTAGCTTTAATTGTTAGTAAAGGAGCAGGACATCTTCACGGGGCACGCCCAACTCCTGCGGGAGTCCCTTTTTCCCATCCCGTCCGGGCCGGCTCCACCAGAGCTCCCCTTCCGTTTCCGCCTGACCCTCATACCGAAAACACATTTGCGTCTCAAACGGCAGCTCCATATGTCCGGTAAAGCTCACCGGGAAGCGATTCTCCGGGCATGTGTGGGAAAAAGCGCCGGCCCGCACCCCGACGGCCCGCACCCCCTCTTTCACCGGTCGCGCTGTGGCCAGGCGGATTCCCCACCCTGGGATTTCCACTTCATAGGCCCCCACCCTTCGGGCGGCCGAGGATATGTTCCGGCATCCGGTCAGGCGGGCTGCCGGGACGCTCCCCGGGTCCAGAAAAAGCAGCTCGGTTTCCCGGACGCCCAGGATGCGGCCCCCGTCCACCACCGCCGCTTTTTCACACATATGATAGGCCTCATCGTGGTTGTGCGTCACCAGCAGAATATCTCCGTCAAAGGTGTCCAGCAGTTTCTTCATCTGGATTTGCAGTTGATCCCGCAGATGTTCGTCCAGCGCGGAGAAGGGCTCGTCCAGCATCAGAAGCTCCGGCCTGCTCACCAGTATGCGGGCCAGCGCCGTCCGCTGCTGCTGCCCACCCGAGAGCTGGTCAGGCCGCTGCTCCTCGAGCCCTTGCAGGTGCAATAACTCCACCACCCGGCGGAGCTCCGCCGCGCGGCGGGCACGATCCCGTTCCCAGCGTATTCCGCACAGAATATTTTGCCGCACGGTCATATTGGGGAAGAGCGCATAGTTTTGAAAGAGATATCCGACCCGTCGTTTCTGCGGCGGCAGGTTAATCCACCGCTCTGAGTCGAAAAGCGTAACGCCGTTGAGCAGGATCTTTCCCCGGTCCGGCCGCTCGATCCCCGCGATACATTTCAGGGTAAGGCTCTTCCCGCTTCCGGAGGCGCCAAGCAGTCCCAGTGTTCCACCGTCAGCGCGGAAGGAGGCATCCAGGGAAAAGCGCCCCAGCTGCTTGTGGATGTCCACCGTAAGGCTCATGGCGCCGTCCCCCTTCTGTTTCTCCGCTCCAGCAGATTGACCGCGAGCAACACAACCGCGCTGATGGTCAGATTCACCATCACCCATCGAAAAGCGCCGCTCTCGTCATTGGTGCGCCAGAGCTGATAGACCGTGGTGGATATGGTGGCCGTCTTTCCGGGCGTATAGCCGACGAGCATGCTCGTCGCTCCATACTCTCCCAGCGCTCTCGCGAAGGCCAGCACAGCCCCCGCCAGGATGCCCTGACGGCACACCGGCATGCGGATGCGCCAAAAAATATAGGAATTGCTGAGCCCCAGGGTCTTCCCCGCGTAAGCCAGCGTCCCGTCGAAGCTCTCAAAGGCGCCCCGGGCGGTGCGGTACATGAGAGGAAACGCCACCACCGCAGCGGCCAGCACGCCGCCGTACCAGGTCATGACAAACTTGAAGCCGAATTGCGCCAGAAAAATCCCGAGGGGCCGTCGGTTTCCAAAGAGCAGCAACAGAAAGTAGCCGCACACCGTCGGCGGCAGTACCAGCGGCAGGGTGAGGACTACGTCCAGCAGCCCTTTCAGCGCCCGGGGAAGCCGGGCCACGTAATAGGCTGCGGCGATCCCCGCAAAAAAGACGATCACGCTGCTGATGGCCGCAATGCGCAGCGAGTTCCAAAGGGGATACCAGTCCATGCTGTCAGGAGGCCGAGAAGCCCACGCTCTCAAAGACCGCCATGGCCTCGCTTCCCGTCAGATAGTCCAGGAATGCCTGGGCTGCCTCGGCATGGGCGCTGCCTTTGAGAACGGCCGCCGGATAAATGACCGGTCCGCACATCTCCGCCGTGGCCGAATCCACCACGGTGAGTCCGGCGCTGAAAGCGTCTGTACAATAGACCACACCGCAGTCCACGCTCTGCTCAGAGACCTGTGTGGTGACCTCCTTCACATTGGTGCCGTAGCTGAGAACGCCGGAGGGGGCCAGCGCGTCCTCGTCCAGACCGTAGTAGCGCAGGATTTTTTGGGTGTACTGGCCCACAGGTACATCGCTGTTCCCCATCGCCATCAGGATCGATCCGTCGGAGAGCCCGGCGGCCATATCGTCAAAGCTCTGAATATCCTTGGGATTCCCATCAGGGACCACCAGGACTACGCGGTTCTCCAGCAGATCCACACGGCTGTCCGTGTCCACAAAGTCCAGCCCCTCGGTGTTCACCTCGGGGGAGGACGCGATATCCAGCTGATCCATCTGTTTCTGACCCGCTGAGATGAAGAGATCACAATCCGCCCCTTCCTGTATCTGTGTCTTCAAGGTACCAGAGGAGTCAAAGTTGAAGGTCAGGGTCACATTGGGAGCTGCCTCTGCATAGAGCCCCGCAATCTCCTGGAGCGTCTCCGTCATGGAGGCTGCGGCATACACGATGAGTTCGATGGATGCGTCGGAGGGTTCCGCCGGCGCAGGCGTATCCGCCTGGGACCCGGAGGTGCCTCCGCAGGCTGCAAGGGATAGAGTCAGCATCAGCGCAAGGGTAAGGGAGCACAGCCTTTTCATGAGTAACGCCTCTTTCCTTTTGATTCTTATGGATCACGCGCCTACTGCGCGTCGACCGATCGGGTTCATCCCTCCATCCGGGACATGCCACAGTCCACGGCTTCCCCCCGGAGTACCTCCAAACCATGGGGCAGCACCTCCAGGAAACAGTCCAGACTCTCTTCCACAGCCTTGACGCTCCCCGGCAGATTGACGATCAACGTCCCGCCCCGCAGTACGGACACACCGCGGGACAACATGGCTCTGGGCGTAATGGAAAGGGAGTGGGCGCGGATGGCCTCGGCTATGCCGGGCGCCTGCCGCTCGGCCACAGCCAGGGTGGCCTCCGGCGTCACATCCCGGGGGCTGAAACCTGTTCCGCCGGTGGTGAGGATGAGGTCCGGCTGCCGCTGGTCGCAGAGCCGGATGAGTTGTCCCCGCAGTGGTTCCAACCCATCCGGGAGAAGCAACCGCTCGATGATCTCATAGCCGGAGGCCTCCAGGCGGGCGGCTATGGCCGGGCCGGAACGGTCCTCCCGTCTCCCCGCCGCGCCTTGGTCCGAAAGGGTGATCACCGCCGCCCGATAGGGCCGGCCGCCGAAGCGCGGCTCCACCGTCAGCACATCTCCCTCTGCGAGGTCGCCGCCTTCCACCACGCGGGCAAATACCCCTTCCCTGGGCATGATGCACTCCCCCATCCGCTGGTGAATGGCGCAGTGGCTGTGGCATTCCTTTCCAATCTGTGTGAGCTCCAGCAGGACCTGGCCGCAGCGCATCCGAGTCCCCACCGGAAGGGCCCGCAGGTCCACCCCTTCCACCACTAAGTTCTCACCAAAGGCGCCGTATTCTACCCCGGCCCCCCGCGCATTGAACGCCTTGATTTTCTCCGCGCTCAGCAGGCTGACCTGCCGGTGCCAGTCTCCGCCGTGGGCATCACCCACAAGCCCCCACTCCGGGGTGAATCGGCCGGCCCCCACGCGCCTTTTCTCCGTGCCCCGGGCGGGGCTGGCGCAGACCGCAAGAATCCTTCCCATCCGTCATCCTCCAATTTCATGCATGCCCCGCGCCTCGGTCACGGCGCCGCCCTCGCCGAAGCCGTGGGCATCCGGCTTTTGCAGGATACAACAGGCCATCGCTTCACGGAGGGCCCGGTCCGTCCCGCCGTTGCGCAGCAAAGCTCGTAGATCCGTCCCGCCGCCGTAGCAGAGGCAGGGCTTGAGTTCCCCCGTGCTGGTGAGCCTCACTCGATTGCAGCTGCTGCAAAAGGCCCGGCTCACCGCGCTGATCAGCCCCACCCGCGCCCGGAGACTGGTACTGCCGTAATACCGGGCGGGGCCGTTCCCTCTGCGCTCCCCTGTGGGCTCCAGGTCGGGCCAGCGCGTCCGCAGACGCTCTAGCGCCTCAGAGGCTGGGAGACCTTTCCTTCCCTTCCCTGCGCCAATCGGCATGAGCTCAATAAAGCGAATATCGGCAGGTACCGTATCCGCCGCCGCCGTCAATTCCACAATTCCCTCTACCGTTTCCGGAAGCAGGACCGCATTGAGCTTCGTATGGATTCCCATCGCGGCGGAGGCCGCCGCCGCGCGCCATACCAGGGCAGCGGTGCCGGGCGGCGCTCCGGTGAGACTGCTGTAAAGGCCGTCGTCCAGCGTATCCAGGCTCACATTGATCCCGTCCACCCCCGCCGTCCTGAGCGCCTCCAGATGGTCAGGCAGCAGGATGCCGTTGGTCGTCAGCGTAACCTGCTCCACACCCCGCAGTTTTTTGAGCTCGGCCAAAAAGCTCATGCAGTCCCTGCGGACCAGCGGCTCGCCTCCGGTCACCTTGAACGCATGGATACCCAGCCCCGCGGCCAGGCCGCACAGGCGCAAAAGCTCTTCATACCGCAGCACCTCGGCATGCTCCACACTGGGGACCCCGCCGGGCATGCAATACCGGCACCGCAGGTTGCAACGGTCTGTAACGGAGACCCGAAGGTAATCGATCTCCCTCCCCATCCGATCCCTCATGGCGCGCTGCTGAAGAGAAAGCGCCCGCTCTTGCCGCCCTCCTTCTCCACGAGATGGATGTCCCTCAGCACCATGCGCTTGTCAATGGCCTTGCACATATCGTAGATAGTGAGCAGGGCCACCGTTACCCCGGTCAACGCCTCCATCTCCACTCCCGTTTTTCCGTCGCACTGTATGGTACAGACCGCCTCGATCTCGCTGCTTTCCGGGTGGAGGAAAAATTGCAGGCCGCTTGCAGTCAGTCCCAGGCCGTGGCACAGCGGGATGAGTCTGGAGGTCTCCTTCGTGGCCATGATGCCGGCCACCTGCGCCACCCCCAGCACATCTCCCTTGCGGGCCGTCTTGTCCCGCACCGCGGCGAAAGCCTCCTCGTTCATGCGGATGGATCCGGCGGCCACGGCCCGGCGATGGGTGGCCGCTTTCTCCGTCACATCCACCATCACGGCGTTCCCGTCGGCGTCAATATGGGAAAAACACATGGGTCTATCCCCCTTTTCCAAAGCCGCAGTTGGGAAAATGGCACTCAGGGCAGTCCAGGCACAGTCCCCCCTGCCCCAGCCCGGCCAACCAGTCTGCCGTGATCGGCACATCCGCCAGAAGCCGGGGCAGCGCCAGATCGAAGATGGTGCGCTTGGCGTACATCACACAGCCGGGCAGGCCGCAGATGGGCCGGCCGTCCCCCGTGTAAGCCACCAGAAACATGGCGCCCGGCAGCACGGGAGCGCCGTAAGAGATCACGTCCGCCCCGGTGTTCCTGATGGCCAGTGGGGTGTGGTCGTCCGGGTCCACGCTCATACCGCCGGTACACAGCACCAGCTCCGCCCCCCGGTCCAGCATGTCGGTAATAGCGGCGGTGATGGCGGCGGGGTCGTCGTCCAACACCGTATGGAACGCCATTTCGCACCCATACTCCCCCAGCTTTTCCAGTATCACGCCGGTAAAGGTATCCCGGATACGCCCGTGGAACACCTCGCTCCCCGTGACGACGAGCCCATACCGCTTGGGACGCATGGGCAGCAGCTTCAAAAGCGGCTCCGTTCCCACCACCGCCTTGGCCCGCTCCATCCTTTCCCGCGCGATGACCAGCGGGATCACACGGGTGCCGCAGAGCTTATCTCCCGTTTTGACGGGGAAACCCGCAAAACGGGTAGCGATCATCATATCCCCCAGTGCATTTACCGCCCGCAGACGCTCGGTGTCCACCAGAAACAGGCCGTCACAGCCGGCGGTGAGTTCAATCTTTCCCTCCTTGGGGGCGGAGGCCTTCATATTCGGTCCCTGGCAGAGCCCCCGCAGGATCTCCGCCGCCTCGTCCTCATGGAGAATCGTCTCATCGTTTTCCCATATGTACAGATGCTCTTTGCCCACACTGAGGAGGATGGGGATATCCTCCTCAGTGACGATATGCCCTTTGCGGAAAACAGGCCCTTTCGAAATGTCCCGGATGATCTGTGTAATGTCGTGGCACAGGACCTGCCCCACGGCCTCCTCGGTTCTGACCAGTTTCATCTCATGTTCTCCCCCTCTTCTCTCTTCCATACCCGGCCTTTCCTCTCGGCCCTGAGCTGTACAAGCTGGGCGGCCACGCTCAAGGCGATCTCCGCCGGCGTCTCGCCACCCAGCGGGAGGCCAACAGGCGTTACGATACGGGAGAGCGCCCGGTCTGAGAATCCCGCCTCTCTCAGCCTTTCAAAAACAAATTCCTTTTTCTTGCGGCTGCCCATGACTCCGATATAGCCAACGGGGGTGGTAAGCAGTTGTTTCTGCACCTCCAGGTCAAAGAGGTGGCCTCGGGTCATCACAACGGCATAATCCCCCGAGCCTGGGGCAACCGCATCAAGAATATGTCCGAAATCAGCACAGAGGACCCCCTTCGCACCCGGAAAATCTGCAGGTACCGCAAATTCCGCCCGGTCATCCAACACCATAAAGCAAAAATCCAGGCGAGCCAAGAGCGGGGCCAGCTCACGGGCCACGTGGCCGCCGCCGAACAGATATACCGCGCCGGACCTTATCAGGCGCTGCGCAAACCATGGGTTCCCTTCCGCCTCAAACAGAACCTCGTCTGCCGCCTGCTGCCTCAAGGCCGAAAACCGTATCTCCGCCGCCTCTTTCTCCAGAAAAGAGAGGTCTCCCGCCTCTGCCGTGGACAGCCGGGAGACCAGCCAGCCGTCTCCACCGGCCCGGAGGCATCTCAGTGCGGCGTCCGTCGCTGCCAGCGGTCCCGCAGCACCGCCTGGGAGATACTGCACCGCCAGCGTCACGTCTCCGCCGCAGACCATTCCAATGCGCTCCAGCCCCTCCGCCCGTAGGCAGAACTCCCGCAAAGCCGACGTCCCCGAGCGCAGCGTCTCCATCGCCAGAAGCTCCGCCTCGTGCTCCACCAGCCCGCCGCCCACTGTTCCCCAGAGACGCCCCGAGCGCCCGACCAGCATTCGCGCGCCGGCGTCCCGGGGCGCGGAGCCAGAGCGCGCCACCACCGTGGCCAAGGCCACCCCATCTCCATCGGCAAGCAGGCCCCGAAGCGCCTCCAGAAACTTTTCCATTCGGTCTCCCTTCCCCGTTGGCTCTGCACTCAGTCGGCTTCCCCCTGAAAATATTTTATGTTTCCATTATATTTGTTTGACTTTGGAAAGTCAATATGTTATTCTCAAATGAGAATAACGATTGCGTGAGGAGGTCTGGAACATGCGCCTCTGCGAGGCACTTGGTCTCCCTGAAAGCGGTGTTCTTTCCCTGGTGGGCGGCGGCGGAAAGAGCTCACTTCTCCTCCGCCTGACAAAGGAGTGGTCGGTGGACCGGCGGGTCGTGGCCGTCACCACCACTCACATCACTCGCGCGCAGGGTGAGGCTCTTGGATTGCTCCTGCTGGGAGGATCGCCCGACGCCCTGCACGCCGCTCTGCGGGAGCACAGCGCAGTCTGCGCCGCCTTATCTGCGGAGGGCGACAAGCTCTCTCCTCCCCCGCCCGCCCTGCTGCGCGCCGCGCCCACTTTAGCGGATTGGGTCCTGGCGGAGGCCGACGGCGCCCACGGATTCCCCGTCAAGGCGCCCGCCTGTCACGAGCCGGTCCTGCTGCCGGGCGGATATGTTGTCGGCGTGGCCGGGCTCTCCGCCCTGGGCCGCCCCTTGTCAGAGGTGTGCCACAGGCCGTCGCTTGCCGCGGCACTCCTTGGCGTCCCCCCGGGTGCGGCGCTGACGCCATCGCTGCTGGCTGGATTGCTCACCTCTGAACACGGACAACGCAAGGGAGTAGAGGACCCCGCCCGCTTTCGGGTTCTACTCAACCAGGCCGACATGGTCCCCCGCCATCTGGCGTGCGCCGCGGCGGCTGAAATCGAACGTCTCCTCCCCGGTTGCCGGGTCGTCATTGCCTCACTCCGGGAAGAGGACTGCATCAAAGAGGTGTTTGACGGATGCTCGTAGTCATCAAAGGGGCGGGAGATCTGGCGACAGGCATCGCCTGCCGTCTGTTTCGCTGCGGCTTTGCCCTTGTTATGACGGAAACAGCACGGCCCACTACCGTGCGGTGCACGGTAGCCTTTTCACAGGCGGTTTACCGGGGAAGCGCTCAGGTGGAGGACATCCCGGCCCGCCTGGCCGCCGCTCCTGAGGAGGCGCTGGCCCTCACAGGGCGCGGATTCGTCGCCGTGCTGGTCGATCCCAGCGGGACCAGCGTGGAGGCCCTCCGTCCGGATGTAGTGGTCGACGCCGTCCTGGCAAAGCGAAACCTGGGCACGCATCTCACCGACGCCTCCTGTGTGGTGGGCGTCGGGCCGGGCTTTCTCCCGGGACGCGACTGTCATGCCGCCGTGGAGACCCAGCGCGGGCACGATCTGGGCCGCGTCCTCTGGGACCGAGCGCCGGCCTCCAACACGGGCGTTCCCGGTGAAATCGGCGGCTATACCGTGGAGCGCCTCCTGCGAGCCCCGGCAGACGGCGTATTTCTGCCCGCCGCGCGGATCGGCGACCTGGTGGAGGCCGGGCAGCCGGTTGGATACGTGGAGGGAACTCCTATGCGCGCCCAGATCTCCGGTGTCCTGCGGGGACTTCTGCCCGATGGCACTCCCGTCCACACCGGAATGAAGGCGGGCGATATCGATCCGCGCTGCCGCCGGGAACACTGTTTTTCCGTCTCAGACAAGGCAAGAGCAGTGGGAGGCGGCGTACTGGAGGCCATTTTGACGCAATATCATCGAAAGGAGGGCGGCACTTATGTCCGCTGATATCAAACTGACCCGGCTGGCCGAGTGCGCCGGCTGCGGCGCCAAGGTCGGTGCAGGAGTATTGGCACAACTGCTGGACGGGCTCCCCACCCGTACCGACGAGCGTCTTTTGGTGGGCTACGACACCAGTGACGACGCCTCGGTCTACCGCCTGTCCGACCAGCTCGCCCTTGTTCAGACCGTGGATTTCTTTCCGCCGATCGTGGATGATCCGTTCCGCTTCGGACAGATCGCCGCCGCCAATGCCTTCAGCGATGTCTATGCCATGGGAGGCGAACCCAAACTGGCGCTCAATCTGCTCTGTGTCTCCCCTGAGATGGATGATGAGGCGGTGCGTGCGGTGCTGCGCGGGGGATATGACAAGGCCTATGAGGCCGGCGCCATCATCACCGGCGGCCACACCATTCGGGATCTGGAGCCCAAATACGGCCTCGCGGTCTCCGGTTTTGTCCACCCCGACCACATTTTGCGCAATGACCGGGCGAAAGTGGGAGACATTCTGATTTTGACCAAACCTCTGGGCATCGGCGTTACCACCACCGCCGCTAAGGCCGGCCTTGCGGAGCCGTCCCTCCTGCGCCTTGCAGAGGAACAAATGGCCATGCTCAATCGGGCCGCCCGCGACATCCTGACGGATTTCCCAGTGGAGAGCTGTACCGATGTGACCGGCTTCGGCCTGTTGGGGCACACACTGGAGATGGCGAAAGGAGGCGGCGTTACCGCTGTTTTGGACAGCAGGCGCATCCCTCTGCTTCCCGGCGTTTTGGAGCTGGCCGTCATGGGGTTCCTTCCCGAGGGTATGTACCGCAACCGCCGTTTTGCAGAGCCCTATACCCGCGCGGACGACGGTATCTCCCGCGCCCTTTTGGATCTGCTGTACGACCCACAGACCTCAGGTGGCCTCCTGATATCCGTTCCTGAGAAGAGCGCCCCTCCACTCCTGCGCGCCCTTCGGGATCATCTGCCCTGCGCCGAGGAGATCGGTCATGTCGAGCCCAAGCAGGGCGACACCTTCCTGTGGGTGCGGTAACATGGAGGCGTGCTACTACCTTCTGACCTTCGATCGCTCTCAAAGCGCGCTCTCCGCCGAGCGCGTCCTGCGCCCTCGGGTCCCCGTCCAGGTGATGCCAACGCTCCGCCAGCTCTCGGTGAGCTGCGGTATCTCCCTGCGGGTGGAGCGGGAACACTACCCCGCGCTGGTAGCTGCCCTGAGGGATGCCCTTTTGTCCCCGGAAGAGTATCGGCTTTACTATGTGGATCACACGCAAATCAAAGAGATGAAAGAAGGCTGACCAAATGACACTGGAAATCGACGCGCTGGGCAAAGCCTGCCCTATGCCTGTAGTCTTGGCCAAACAAGCGTTGGATCAAGGCGCACGGGATATCACGGTCCTGGTCGACAACGACATTGCAGTCCAAAATTTGACCCGTCTGGCGGAAAGCCAGGGGATGACGGTCCGATCCGCTGCGGAAAGCGGCCGCTTTTCCGTCCGGATCTCAGGAGAGGGCGTAGCGCCTTCTCCCGCAGCAGCGGTCAAATGTTCCATCGGACCCGGCGCGCCCACCTTTTTCATCAGCCGTAGCTTTATTGGTAACGGTAGCCCAGAGCTGGGCCGGAACCTGATGAAAATGTTTCTCTATACGTTGGCCGAGGGCAGCATACCGCCCCGTGCGCTTATTTTTATGAATGGAGGCGTACAGCTCCCCGCCGGCGAAGACGAACAGATCGTCGCACATCTGAAGGCCCTGGAATCCAAAGGCTGCACAATTCTGGTGTGCGGGACCTGCCTCAACTTTTTTGGCTTGGCGGAGCACTTGAAGGTGGGCGTGATCAGCAATATGTATGACATCGTCGAGCAGATGCAGCACACTGAAAGGGTCATCACCGTCTGAAGCGGCTGACTTCCCTGCATGGACCGTTCCTGGCAATTCTTAATACAATATATCTGAGATAAGGCCGCCCTATTAAAGGGCGGCCTTATGATCTATCTATATGAAAAAGGGTGCCGCCCCCGGTATTTGCGTACCGGGGACGGCGGAAAGGAGCAGAAAAGCTTGGGGGCTATCTGCTCTTTTATTTTACCAAAAGATAGGAGGAAATGCAAGGGAAAGAGGGAAAAAGACTGTTTCCTCCCAGGCGCAGTTACGCTGCCATACTCTCTGCATGCGGAACAAGAGGGTCAACGCCCTCGAGGTAAAATCAAACCCAAGGCCATATAGGCTAATTTTTTACGACATTTGATAGTCGTAAGCAGCGGTTTTTCAGTAGTTGACAGCGACACACAAAAAACATAAGAAAACCCTTGCAATCACTAGTTTTTCTAGCAACTGCAAGGGTTTTCTTTTTGGCGGAGAAGGAGGGATTTGAACCCTCGCTCCGGTTTCCCGGACTACTCCCTTAGCAGGGGAGCCCCTTCGGCCAACTTGGGTACTTCTCCATGCCGACGGCAGGATGTGTGATTCATTTGAATAAAATTGGCGGAGAGAGTGGGATTCGAACCCACGGCTCTTGCGAGTCACCGGTTTTCAAGACCGGCTCCTTAAACCACTCGGACATCTCTCCACAAGCCGAGCGCCACCAAGCACACCAAACGCGAGTGTTATCTTACCATATCAGACGCGCTATGTCAACAGTTTTCAGGAAAAAACCGGGACCTCGCGGCCCCGGTCCCTTTCCTGTCACCCGAAAAATGCGTGCGCGCCAATTGTGGTCACGTAGGGCCGGTTCCGCTGTGCCCAACTGTTGGGCGATATACTGGGATTTACAAAATACAGGCTGTTTCCTCCCACTCTGACCCCTTCCAGGATCAGCTTGGCCGCGATCACGCTCTCAGCGTTGGGCTCACGGTAAATCGCACCATTCTGTACCGGCGTGAACTGGTTGGGTGCGCAGACGACCTCGTAAATCGTATTGGGAAAACGTGGGCTGTCTACACGGTTCATGATGACCGTGCCTACAGCCAGCTTTCCATCCAAAGACTGATTCCCACTCTCAGCGTTGATGATATGGGACAGCCAGTAGAGGGAATCGCTGTCGTAGTAACTCTCACCTGAGACGATGGCGCCGCTGCCGCTGTAGATCTCCACCTCTCCGGTTTCAGCGTTCCAGCCCACCCATGCGCCCATGGCCTGGGCAATGGTCCGCACCGGGACCAGAACACGGCCATTCATCGCAATCACACCGTTGAGGACATACAGATACCGGCCATTGGCTTCGACGTATTGATCCCCCACTCGGACACGGATCGTCAGGCCTTCGGCGCTGACCACCGCGTATTCCCCTTCCCACGTAATGACGGCGTCCGGCCGCAGAGCCAGAACCGCGTTCATCAGGGATACATAGGTGATATTGTTATATACCGTAAGACCAGGATCCTCATAGGCTATGCCATCCACAAGAAAATATGGGGCAGCTTCTTCCTCCGCCTGGATTCCCTCCGCCGCCAGAGCAAAGCTTCCCACCGGGAGTACGATAGCCAGGCAAAGCATGAGACATAAAAAACGCTTCTGCATGTCGCGTGCTTCCTCCTTACTGTTTCGTTGTAGTTTCTTGTTGCTATTGTAGCTTGTTATTTACTTTTTGTAACCAGATTGTAACCCATTTCCGAATAAATTGCAAGCCCAATTTTTTCTTTTATTTTGTCAAATGCCATGTATCCATTGCAGCACAATGTGTTCATCCTTCAAGCTTCCTTGCCCTCGCTTGCAAATTCAGAAATAATTTGTGGCGATTTTGCAAGAATCCCACTCATCTGCGGGGCCCGGATTCCCGGCCCGAATCCGTGTTCCCTGCCGGGCCAAACCGCCTCTCTGCCCCACGAATGATCCGAAGCAGTCCGTGGGTGTGTCGTGAGAGCATCACCAGGGTCAGCACCGCAGCAATCCCTCCGGCTTCGGCCCCCAGAAAAGAACCTGCAAATAGTAAAAACGTGCCTGGGATCACCACAGCGCCCAAGGGCAGGTATCCTGTGATCCATACCACGGCGAGCCCCGCCAAACAGCTTACGGCTCCCCATATGGGTGCGCCTAAAATCAAACATGTGCAGGTCACAGCCACCCCTTTCCCGCCCCGGAATCGGTTCCAAAACGGGAAATTATGTCCAAGTACAGCTCCCAATCCGGCCCAAAACACCCCCAATTGTCCCAGCTCCCGACACAGGAGCGCCCGACATAGCAGACATGCAAACGCGGTCTTGCCCACATCGCCCGCCAATACCGCTGCGCCGCATCGCAGACCGAGGTGCTCGGTGATGTTGGCCATGCCCGGGTTTCCCGAGCCGACGTCCTGCGCCCGTTTTCCCGTTTCCTTCCTGGCTACCAGCTCTGCAGTCAGGAAACAGCCGCAGAAATACCCTGCCAATAAGCAGAACGCTCGTTCCATTGGCCTCCTCCTCCAGGCAAAAGATGGTTTTTTCGCCCTTAGCATATTCTTTTTCCGCACTTTTATACGGGGACTGTCCGGACACATTCCCACGAGGAGCAGGGCTCCACTCGTGGACAGCGCTTCCGGCTTTGATGCCTTGCCCCTGCTATTTCCCGCAAAAAAGTCGAAGCAAGCGATATGACGCTTGCTTCGACCTGTCCTAAGCTCTGTTTTTCTACATATTAAATACGTTAAATACGGACTAAAAAGACCGGCAGGAACGCGCCAACTTCTCCAGGAAGTGTCTCCAACCTCATCTCGTTGCAAATCGGTTCATAAAGAAGTCGGTAAAAGCGGCCAGTTCTTCATCCTGTGACACATAAACATACAGCTTTTCATCTTCCAACCAATCATAGGCATTGATGCCGATATAGCTTTTTTTATCTGGGTAAATGATAAAGGCATCGGTGGGGTACTTGTTCCGGTAGGCTTTAAAGATTGCAGAACGACGGTAGTAGGTCGGGTCTCCACAGGCGGAAAGATCGGGGACGGTGGGTACGACTGTGATCGTCTGACCAGTCTCGTTCCAGCCGACAATCAAATTCCCAATTTTCGTTTTGCTTCCATGAACAAATCCGTAATTGAAACGGCTCACATCCGCGGTATATCCAAAAATCAGCCTGTAATCGTCTCCCCCTTCTACGACTTGGTTAAATAATACACGCATTTTCTCCGCGTTGGCGTCGCTCTTTTCCCTATCGATTTCGGGCCCCTTAAACAATTTGTTGAAAAATCCCATTATTTTTTCCTCCTAAATTTTGTTATTTTATGATCTGATTTTGCCTAGGTGCAAAAATAAATATAAATTTTTAATTTGTCTTTATTTGATTCAAAAGAAATCCGTCCGAATACAACGCCGGAACATCAGATTCAGACGGATCTCCTAATTTCCATTATTGGGGTTGCGGATTCTGCTCTTTTAAGATCTCCAGTGCGTCCACGATTGCATTGATTTGGAAGTCAACCGTTTCATCCACAACTTCGGGTATAAGCAAAGGAAGCGTATTGGGGATGGTTCTGCGTACGACCATCACTGTCAAACTTAGATTTGTGAATAGGCTGACCCTGGCCGTGTCCGCCCTGATTCCGAAGTTCTCCAGAATCTGCCCAAAAAGGCGGAGCTGCCTTCCACGGAACACCTGACAACTTTCCTTTGACAGGCGCTTAAAATAAGCTGTTGCTCCTCGATTGTCAAAACGGCAATCCCGTTTTTCTCTCCATAGCAGCAGGCATGGAGAAATTGCTTGACAGCGTCGCGCCAGCTTAAAGCGGGATCATTCATCAGTTCCTGCACATATGCAATGATTTTAGGCTGTTGCAAATACAGAGTTTCAACGATCAGATCTTCTTTCGTTGGAAAAAAAGAATAGAAGAAGGTTCGTGAAATACCGACTTTTTTATAGATCTGCGCAACGGTTGTATGCTGTATACCTTGCTTTGCCATCAGTTCAAGCCCAACTGTAATAAGCGCAGTCCTGATGCGCTCTCTATCCTCTTCGGAATAAGCCACCTTTGGCATTCCATTACCTCCACGCGCATAATAAAAACGAATCTAAAGTTTTGACTTTATTTTAACACAACCAAAATGATAACACAAGCGTAGAATACCATTGAAGGTTTTCCGTCCTCCCATCCATCCGTACGCTGGTGCTGCTACATCCAAATGGTGACGAAATGGCATCCAACCTTTGGAAAGCTCCTTGCGGCTCTTGTGCAATTATGTACGGACCGTCACCCCTCTTTATCGTTCCACCCATTTTCGGTCAGATAGGTATCGATCGTATTTATACTGGATGCTCTCGTGAACAGTCCATTGTGGACAACCGCACCTGCGGCGCTGTTCCGCACGAACTCCATAGAGTTTTCAAGCTGTTCGGTGTCCATGGAGGCGGACTGGGCAAAGGGATACACATCCACGTCGGTCAGGTCATAGTTTTCAAGGAATGTGCCGACGATCATGGACGCGGTGTGCCACCAGATATGGTAGCTGATGAAGAGTGTGTCATATTCCGCAAGCAATTCCGGCTCCGAAGGTACCGCCGGCTCCGGTCCTTCGCGAACAGCCCCGCTCTGTAAAGCGCGCGCTACCTCGCGGAGCGCCGCCCCTGTGCAGCCTTCTTTTCGAGAACTGCCGTTGACCAACAGAACCTTCATCGCCATCGTCCTCTCCTCTTGCAGTTTTGTTTTTCGTGTAGTATTCTGTGGTTGCTTGAATCGCTTGTTGAAACCGATTATAATTTGCGGTTGTTACAATCGTTCAAGCGTTTTTTGCGTTTTTGAAAATTTTTTGTCCCCCGCAGGAGGGATAAATTATGTATACGTTGATGCAGGTCTGTCGGGAACTGGACCTGACCTATCAGACCTTAAAATTTTATTGCAACGAGGGGCTTGTCCCCAACGTCAAGCGGGATAAAAACAACCGCCATGTTTTCGGTGAGCGGGATGTCAAGTGGATCCGCGACCTGTCCTGCCTGAAAAAATGCAGCATGACCATTCAGGAGATGAAGGAGTATCCGGCGCTGTGCCTGGAGGACAGTATCGCCTAGATCGACTGGAAGCAGAATTTTTACGACGAAGTACTTGCGGGGAAACGCTCCTATGTCAGCAACTTGATTCAGACGGAGACCGACCCTGAAGAATAACGGCAGATGCCAGTCCCGCAGAGCGGGATGGCCTCCGAATCAATGCGCCTTTTCGGTTTGCAAGCGTGCCCCTTTTGCCCATTCTCAATGAACATGCTATCAGGGACAGAAAACAATCCTTAAAAAAGCGCCGGAAGTCATTGAAAATCAATGACTTCCGGCGCGCATATTGTGAAATCCCGAACATTTTTGTGGACTCTTGTAGCTCGGTATGCTATAATCGGAGAAACAAATTGGAAGTTGTGGAGAAGTCGAAAATGCGAAACGCAGTGATTTATATACACGGAAAAGGCGGCAGTCCAGATGAAGCGGAGCATTACAAAGCCCTGTTTCCCCAAAATGATGTGTTTGGTTTAGATTATCATGCTCAAACGCCGTGGGAAGCAAAGCGGGAATTTCCCACCCTGTTTCATAGGGTTTGTGAGGGTTATCGTTCGGTTGTTCTTATTGCGAATAGCATTGGCGCCTTCTTTGCTATGAACGCTTTGTATGAAGAAAACATAGAACGGGCTTTCTTTATCTCTCCTGTTGTAAACATGGAGAAGCTAATTTGCAATATGATGTTGTGGTCCAATGTAACAGAGAACGACTTGCGGGAAAAGAAAGAGATTGAAACGGATCTTGGCGAAACCCTGTCATGGGCATATCTCTGCTATGTTAGGGAAAACCCTCTTGTATGGACTGTTCCAACGGCTATATTATACGGAGCAAAGGATAATTTAACCTCTTATGATACAGTTTCAGAGTTTGCCCTGGAACATGGCGCATCGCTTACTGTTATGAGGAATGGCGAGCATTGGTTTCACACCGAGGAACAAATGAGTTTTCTTGATGATTGGTTAAAGGGGGCATTTTGACAAGTGGGAAGTTGCAAAGGGGGTGAAGTTGAAATGTGTATGGAATGTTATGTTGATGAAAACAGGATAACGCCACTATTAAATCCGTTGGATTGTTTAGAAAATCACACACAATACATTTGTGGAACTTGTGGGCGGTGCATTTGCATTGAACATGACCCCAATCGTGGATTGCAACGGTGGAATTTCCCTTTTAAGTCGTTAGAAATTGCAAAATTGTATTTGCGTACTGCTGATTATAGTATGAAAAAGCCATGTGGTATTTATGAGCTGAAAAGTGAAAGTGGCAGACTTTCATACAAAATCTTTGTGGACAGCGAAAGCTTACAGTTATATCTAAAAAAGAACAAAGGAAAAACTTGTGAGGATATGAAACCTGTTTTCATTGTTGAAGAATATAGAGAGTATGCAAAAACACAGATAAAAAAGTTGACTTCTGATGAAATACAAAAATATATGTCAGAGCGATAACTCCCAGTTTGTTGATTTGATTAGCCCCGCTCCGGCAGGGCTTTTGCGTCCCCTTCGGCAATGAAAAAAGATATGTTTTAAGGCTTTTTGAGCTTGCTTTTTGACCGATGGTGTGTAATTCAAGGCCACCGCCGAGGCCCACGGCCCCCACATTGAGAAGCACGACAAATATCACAACATCGACAGCCGAGGCAGATGCCTGGATCAGAAAATCCTTGGGCAAGGATAAAATCAACGCTAGCCGCCAGCCAGTGGAAGGCACGACAAAGGGCGGGAGCAAAAAATCCAAGAACCGCAGTATCAAGCATGTATGCCCCTGTTGCGGCACCATCATCCGGGCGACGCGTGAGGTCAATGTGATCTGCAGGGATTGTGGAGAGCCTTTCAAGCGGGCAGAAAATAAAGAAGGAGGCAAGCCCGCTGGCGAGCTGCATCGCCAAGCTACCTGAAAATAGAAAAAGCCTGGAAAGCCCACAATATTAGGCTTTCCGGGCATAGATACAAAAACAGCCCTCCAAAAAGGAAGGCTGTTTTTGTATTAAAGGTTTGTCCCTTAATATGGCGGAGAGAGAGGGATTCGAACCCTCGAGACGCTATTAACGCCTACACGATTTCCAATCGTGCGCCTTCGACCAGCTCAGCCATCTCTCCATAGTGCTGGACAACGTTGATTATTATAAGCGTTCTTTCTGCTTTCGTCAAGAGCTATTTTAAAAAACCTGTGAAAAATTTGCCGCCGTTGCAAAGTGCCTTTAACTATGCTATAACTGTAAGAAACATCGAGGTGCGATATCTGTTTTTACTAAGGAGTGTTCAGCATGGATCTCACACGTACACAGGCATTGGATCTGCTCAAGCAGTACAACAAGGACCCTTTCCACATCCGCCACGCTCTTACCGTGGAGGCCGTGATGGGATGGTTTGCCCGAGAGCTGGGCTATGGCGATGAAGCGGACTTCTGGTCCGCCGCCGGACTGCTCCACGATCTGGATTTTGAGATGTGGCCGGACGAGCACTGCATCAAATCTCAGAAGCTGATGCGTCAGGCTGGTTTGGACGAGGCACTGATCCACGCCACCGCCAGTCACGGCTGGGGGCTGGCCTGCGATGTCAAGCCGGAGCACGAGATGGAGAAGGTCCTTTTTGCTTGTGACGAGCTCACGGGGCTCATCGGCGCCGCCGCCCTCATGCGTCCATCCAAGAGCTGTACCGACATGGAACTCAAATCTCTGAAAAAGAAATTCAAGGACAAAAAGTTTGCGGCTGGCTGTTCCCGCGAGGTAATTGCCCAGGGCGCGGACCTGTTGGGCTGGGAGCTGGACAAGCTGCTGGATATGACGCTTCAGGCTATGCAGGATACTGAGGCCGCTGTGCAGGCTCAGTTGACCTGATATCGTTCCCTCTCAAAGCGGGTATACTATTGACGATTCATTATTATTTTAAAGGAGCTACTATGGAAAACAAAAAGCAGCGAGGGCCTAAAAGCAAGCTCGGCGCCGTCCTTCAGAGCCTGCTGATCACCGCCGTGGTTGGTTTCATCTACTTTTATGTCTCCCTCCCCGCGCTCAACCTCCAGGACAGCAATTTCTACGTGTTTGTTTTTGTGCTCTGCCTGGTCTTTGTGATCTCGGCGCTCTTCACCACCGGCTTTCACATGGACCCGGGCGGCGGACTCAAAGAATACTTCCGCTTCATCAAGTCCCAGTGTCTGCCGGTGGGTATTCTCATGGCCGCTCTCATCCTGGTCGGCGTGGTAGGCAGTGTGATTTCCATGCCGCTGTTTCGCGCCAGCGCTTATCGGCAGCTTCTCCAGGTGGAAGAGGGCGATTTTTCAACAGATGTAAAGGAAATTTCCTTTAATGAAATTCCTCTGCTGGACGAGGACTCCGCCCGATATCTGAGCACCACACAGATGGGTACCATTCCCGACATGGCCAGCCAGTTTGAGGTGGCCTACGACTCCACCCAGATCAACTATCAGGGCAGTCCCGTCCGTGTGGCCCCCCTGGAATACGCCGATCTTATTCGGTGGTTCACCAACCGCTCCAACGGTCTGCCCGCTTACATTGTGGTGGATATGGTCTCCCAGGAGGTCAAGGTGGTCCGCCTTCCCGATGGCCAGGGAATCAAATACTCCCCTTCCGAGCCTTTGAATCGCAACGTGATGCGCCATCTGCGCTTTCAGTATCCCACCTTTCTTTTCGCCACCCCCTCTTTTGAGATTGACGAGTCCGGCAATCCCTGGTGGGTCTGTCCCCGTGTGGTCAAGACCATCGGTCTTTTTGGAGGCACGGATATCCGGGGAGCGGTGCTCATGGACGCTGTTACCGGCGAATGCTCCTACCATGAAGAGGTCCCGCAGTGGGTGGACAGAGTTTACCTCGCCTCTCTCATCATGGAGCAGTACGACTATTACGGCACGCTGGTCCACGGGTTCATCAACTCCGTGTTCGGCCAGCGGGACGTGAAGATCACGACCGAGGGCTATAACTATATTGCGCTCAACGACGACGTATATATGTACACCGGCGTCACCTCCGCTACCAGCGATCAGTCGAATCTGGGCTTTCTCCTGTGCAACCAGCGCACCAAAGAGACCAAATTCTACACCATTCCCGGTGCCACCGAGCAATCTGCCCGGGCTTCCGCCGAGGGGATGGTCCAGGATCAGGGCTACCGTTCCACCTTCCCGCTCCTGCTCAATATTTCCGACCAGCCCACCTACTTCATCGCCCTGAAGGACGACCGGCAGTTGGTAAAAAAATATGCCATGGTCAATGTGGGGCAATTCAATCTGGTGGGCATCGGCGACACTGTGGCGGCCTGTGAGCAGGATTATCTGCGCCTGCTGGGTGAAAAGGGCATTGCCGCTCCGGAAGAACGGATCGAGACCCAGGTCTCGGGTACGGTAGCGGAGATCCGATCCGCCGTGCTGGACGGTACCACCTATTACTTCATCCGTCTGGAGGGCGAGGAGGTATTCTATTCCCTGTCCGCCGTGCAGAATCCGGTGGCTGTTCTTCTCAACGCCGGGGACCTCGTCACGATCGACCACGCCCCTCAGGCCGAGGGGGAGTCCTCCTCCATTCTAGACGGCTACACGCTCACTGTGGAGGGGAAAGCCGCCCCGGAGCCCTCCTCTGTACCGGAGGCGGGTTCCGGGACGGAGGACTGGGCCGAGGTGCCTATTCTCTCTTAGCGTTTCTCTTTTGCCAAGCAAACACGCCCAGGACTGCCATTCCGGCGGTCCTAGGCGTTTCTTTTCCCTTCGGATGGCACGCCGCCGCGTATCTCTTTCTCTCTTTCAGATGCACCCGCAATACTCGTGCTATCTTCCGGAAACGCCTCCCTGGCCTTTTCGGGCCTTTTTCTGCCGCAGCGACCACTGAAAAATCATCCGCAGGGCCTCCGGCGACAGGAGCAGCAGCGCGGCCAGATTGGGCAGAGCCATCATACCGTTGCAGATGTCCGCCACCTGCCACACGCGTCCCACGTCTCCCACGCTGCCCGCCACGACAAAGAGAAGGAATACCATTCGATAGCACCCAACCCACCGGTCGCTGCCTGTAAGATATGCAAGACCCCTCTCCCCATAATAGCTCCAGCCCAGGAGTGAGGAAAAGGCAAACATCAGAAGGCACACCGCCACAAAGGGGCCGCCCCAGGCCCCCATGACAGTGGAAAATGCCGCGGCGGAGAGCGCAGAGCCCAGCATGGAGCTGTCCACGCCTCCACTTTGAATGGCCAGAAGCGCCGCTGTCTCGTCATAGACGCCCGAGGTCAGAATGACCAGCGCCGTTACCGTACAGACCACCAGCGTCGCTACAAAGACCTCAAACGCACCCCACATCCCCTCTTCCGCCGGCTCTTCCACATCCGCCGCGGCATGGGCCATAGCGGAGGAGCCCAGACCCGCCTCATTGGTGAACACTCCCCTGGCCACACCGAAGCGCATGGCGGAGGCCATGGAATAGCCCAACGTCCCCCCCAGCGCGGCTTTGGGCGCAAAAGCGCTCGCCACAATTCGGGAAAGGGCGGCCGGAACGGCCGTAGCGTGGACCCACAGCACAGCGGCCCCGCCCGCCAGGAACAGAACCGCCATGGCGGGCACCAGCTTTTCGCTGACCCTTCCAATGCGGCCGATCCCGCCCAGGATCACCAGCCCCGTAAGCAGGGCGGTGACCGCACCCACGGCCAGCCGGTCCCAGCCGAACGCCGCCTCCAGGGCGGTGGCAATGGAATTTGCCTGCACCATATCTCCCCCGCCGATGGAGGCGCAGACACAGAAGAGAGAGAAGGCCAGCGCCAGGCCCCGAAGTCCCAGGCCCTTTTCCATATAATCCATGGGGCCGCCCTCCCAGCCCCCGTTTTTCCCACGGTGGCGGTAGCGGACGGCCAACGTCTTTTCCGCACACCCGGTCATCATCCCCAGGAACGCCGAAATCCACATCCAGAAGACAGCCCCCGGTCCCCCGTAAAAAATCGCGGTGGCCACACCTGCGATGCTGCCCGTACCAATGGTGGAGGCAAGCGCCGTAGACAGGGCCTGAAATTGGGTGATCCCTTCCGCCTCCCCCCCGCGCTTCGAGTGCAGAAGAGACCCTACCGTAGCGCGCATCCAGAGCCGGAACTCAAAAAGCTGGAAGAATCCGCTGCGTATGGAGTAATAGAGCCCCAACAGCAAGAAGGCACCCAAAAGCCATGGATTCCAGATCCAATCACCCAGGCGCTCCAAAAAAGACATGTCCGCATACCCCCTCGTACAAGGGGTATGCGGACCGGCCCCCAAAGATGCGCTTGATCCCTCCGCCGTGCTACAGGCTCCAGTCGATCTCTTCCCCGCCTTTTTCCCGCAGGAAGGCATTGACACGGCTGAATGGCCGGCTGCCGAAGAATCCTCTGCCCGCAGACAGCGGGCTTGGATGTGCGCTGACGAACACGCCTGCCCCCGAGCGCGGAATCCCCGCTCCCGCAGCGGTGTTTTGAGCATGGCCGCCCCACAGGAGATAGGCCACCGGCTGCGGAAGTGCCCGGGTAAGCCGGAGGGCCTGCGCGGTAAACTGCTCCCAGCCCCAGCGGCCATGGCTGCCCGCAGCCCCCTCATACACGGTGAGCGTCGTGTTGAGCAGCAGCACACCCCGATCGGCCCATACAGACAGATCTCCGGCTCCATGAGAGGGCGTTACCCCTACATCCTCTCTCAGTTCCTTCAGGATGTTCTGTAAAGAGCGCGGGAGCGGACGAATTCCCTCCCGCGCGGAAAAGGCCAGTCCATCGGCGTGTGCCTTTGTAGGATAGGGGTCCTGGCCGAGGATGACTGCCCGAACCCGCTCCGGCGGTGTACGAGAAAACGCACGGAAGAGCGCCTCCCTGGGCGGAAATACCCTGGGATCCCCACGGGAATAGGCCGTATCAACCCGTTCGGCCAGCCGGAGGAAATACTCCTTTTTATACTCCTCCTGCAACAGCGGTCCCCACTTGCCCAGTCCTTCCAGCTCCATGCCCGCTCCCCCTCCCGCATCAGATCAGGCTCATCTGACATCCACCCGCAGAATAAACCCCACGCCCGCATGAAAAGAAAGACGCCTGCCCGAAGCAGACGTCTTTCTTTTTGGAGGCGCCACCCAGACTCGAACTGGGGGTAAAGGTTTTGCAGACCTCTGCCTTACCACTTGGCTATGGCGCCATATGGATAGCAGGAGCAAAACGCTCCTGCTATCATTTGCTGGAGCAGGTGACGAGGCTCGAACTCGCTACCTCCACCTTGGCAAGGTGGCGCTCTACCAGATGAGCTACACCTGCAAATCACAGTCTATCTTATGCATGTGATCTGCCATTGATACTGCAAAAGAGGGAAAGTTCCCCCGGAGGATACACAGCGTATCCTCCGGAGAAGCCTTGGTGCCTCCGGCCGGAATCGAACCAGCGACACGGGGATTTTCAGTCCCCTGCTCTACCAACTGAGCTACAGAGGCAAATGGCGACGCGGAAGGGACTTGAACCCTCGACCTCCGGCGTGACAGGCCGGCGTTCTAACCAACTGAACTACCACGCCATTTGACACTTTGGGTTTATCAACCCATGGTGGGAACAACAGGGCTCGAACCTGTGACATCATGCTTGTAAGGCATGCGCTCTCCCAGCTGAGCTATGCTCCCCTGTTGGCCATTCTTTTCAGACGGCGAAAGTTATTATACTAAACCAGCCTCAATCTGTCAACACTAATTTGACCATTTTTTGAGATTTTTTTCTCATGCCGCGGAAAAGGTCCTTCCGCGGCATGAGAGCTTTCTGCTACGCCTTGGTCGCCTCCTGCAAGATTGTCTTCAACTCCTCTTTTGAGAAGTGATAAACCGCGTCGCAGAACTGGCAGGTGAGGTCCGTCTCCCCCTGCTCTTCGATCATATGCTCCAATTCGTTTCTGCCCAAACTGATCAGGGCCCTGGACACCCGCTCCCGGCTGCAATAGCACCGGTAGGACACCGGCACGCTCTCCAGCAGCTCCGCTCCCATCCCCTCCAGCAGCTGCTCCAGAAGGGTCTGCGCGTCGGCGCCGCGGTTGAGTACATCTGTCACCGGTCCCAGCCTGCCTACAGCACCCTCCAGCCGGCCCGCCACAGCGTCGTCGGCACCGGGCAGGAGCTGCACGATATAACCACCGGCGCAGAGGACGGATTGATCAGTATTGATCAAGACGCCCAGACCACAGGCGGTGGGGATCTGCTCACTGACCGCAAAATAAGACGTGAGATCCTCCGCGATCTCCCCACTTACCAGCTCCACGCTGCCCACATAGGGTTCTTTGAGCCCAATGTCCTTGATGACCGTGAGATACCCGTCTGTTCCCACGGCAGAGCCCACATCAAGCTTCGCAGGCGCCTTCCGGGGCAGATCCACCTGCCCGTTCTGGAGGTAGCCCCTGGCATTCCCATGGCTGTCCGCCACAGCTGTAATACTGCCCAGGGGGCCTCCGCCCTGAATGCGCAGGGTGACTGAGCCGTCCTCCGTCTTCAGATCCGAGCCCATCATGGCGCATCCCATCAAGGTGCGTCCCAAGGCGGCGGTCGCCACAGGCAGCGTCTTGTGGATCTGCCGTGCCCGCTCTGCCATATCTTTTCCGGTTATGGCCACGGCCCTCACCGTGCCATCGGCTGCAATCATGCGTACGATCTCATCCATGGATCTCTATCATTTCCTTTCGCGCTGCAAAAAATATACGCTGCTCATCCTCGCCGGGCGGGCGTAACTTCAGTTCGCCGTACTGCCGCACCTTGGAAAATCCCGCTCCATAGAGGTAGGCTTCCAGCTCCTCCAGCTCATAAGCCCGTTCTTCATGGACCTCCTCCTCCCGGCGCCAGAGGCCGCCTTCCTCCCGGAAGAAGAGGTCCATTCCGTAGGTGCAGATCTTTCTCCGTTCAGACCAGTCCGCCCGCCAGACACAGTAAGTGTCCTCTGTCTCGTCAAGAAATATGCCCCCGTCTAGTCCCCGCAGCTTCCCCGGCGCGTTTATGTCGAAGAGGAACAGTCCGCCCGGCATCAGAAAAAGATGCACCCGATCAAACGCCCGGCGCAGATCGGCCGGGCGGGTTACATAGTTGACGCTGTCCAGACAGCAGATACAGGCGTCGATGGTGCCGTACAGATCCAACTCCTGCATGGACTGCTGGAGAAAGATCGGGGCTTCTCCCCTTACCTGTCGGCCCTTTTCCGCAGCCACGGCCAGCATATCCTGAGATTGATCCACGCCGATCATCTCGTAACCCCGTTCCGCCAGCAGACATGTCATCTCCCCTGTCCCACAGGCCAAATCCAGCACGGTATGAATGGGAATGGGGCATTTCTGGAATTGCTTTTCGATATAATCCGCCCACCGACGATGGTCCACGTCAGCGGTAAGGGCATCGTACCGGGCCGCCAGGGCCTCATAGCTGCTCATTCGTCCTCCTGTTCATACCTCTTCCGGATCTCCTTGGCGCGGGGCAGTACATTCTTGTAGCCGTCCGCGCCGTAGTTCAGCGAGCGGTTGACTCGGCTGATGGTGGCGCTGCTGGCCCCGGTGCGTTCCAGAATATCATTGTAGATCATCCCATCGCTGAGGAGGAGCGCCACCTCAAACCGCTGCTCCATGGCCCTCAGCTCCGCCACCGTGCAGAGATCTTCAAAAAATTTCTTGCACTCGTCCAGATCCTTTAGGGTCAGGATGCTCTCGTAAAGCAGGTCGCCATGCTCCTTATCGGCTTTTTTCGTCATAATTGGGAAGACACCTCTTTCATTATCCTTGGCATCGAGCCGCTTCTATTTTACCACTGTGAAGTATGAAAGTAAAGGATGATTTCCAGATTTTCACCACTTTCTACGCGCCACATAGGATAGAAACGAGGTGGTTAAGTTATGTGGAAATCACAGCATTGGACGCAGACGTTGGAGCATGAGGGGGAGCCGGTGCTCTCCCTCTCCCAAGCCCTGCCCCTTCCGGTTGAGGAAAGGCGTCCAGACCGCCGGATGGAACGGTATTACCGGCATCTGGGAGAGCTCTGGAAAAACCGCTGGGCCGCCGTCCTCTACCCCCGTGCCTGTGCCGCCCTCCAGGAGGCCAGAGCCGGCTCCCGTCCCTTCCTGCCCTGGGAGGCGGAGCTGGTCTATCATGTCACCTTGGAGCGTGACGGCCTCTCCAGCCTCTATGTAGATGTGACCGAGCGTCAAAACGGCACCCGCCCTCTCACAGTCCGCACCGCAGAGACGTGGGAACTTCGATCAGGCACGCCCAAGACCCTCTCTGAATTTTTCCCGCCCCGTCTGTTTTGGAAAAAACCGATCATCGAAGCGCTGCAACATCAGGCTCTGGACCGCCTCCAAGGGGGAGAGTCCCTTCTTTTTGAGGATGTAGAGACCAGAGTGGCCTCTTATTTTTCTACAAAGCGGTTTTACCTTACAGAAGAAGGCTTATCCCTCTTCTACCCCATGTGGTCCCTGGGTTCCCCCGCAGAGGGTATCCCCGTCTTTCTCCTGCCGCTCCCCACTTCCCTACAAAAACTTTCCCCAGAAAAATCCTGAAAAATACTTTAATTGGCTAATTCTTTCTTGCATCCCGGTCCACATTAGTATATAATACCTCAGTTCTCAGAATGAAAAAACACAGGAGGAATCATTATGGTCAGAGCAATCGTCGGAGCCAACTGGGGCGACGAGGGCAAGGGCAAGATCACCGATATGTTCGCTGAGGAATCCGACGTTGTCGTACGGTTCCAGGGCGGTGCCAATGCCGGCCATACCATCATCTGTGACTATGGGAAGTTCGCCCTGCACCAACTTCCGTCGGGCGTGTTTTATCCCCACATCACCAATATCATCGGAAATGGCGTTGCACTGGATGTGCCGAAATTTTTAGAAGAGTTGGAACACCTGGAGGCGGGAGGCGTCCCCGCCCCCCACATCATCATCTCCGAACGGACCCAGGTGCTGATGCCTTACCATGTGCTCCAGGATCAATATGAAGAGGAGCGGTTGGGCGGTCATGCGTTCGGTTCCACCAAGTCCGGAATCGCCCCCTTCTACTCCGACAAATATGCCAAATATGGCATCCAAGTCTGCGAGCTCTTTGATGAAAAGAGGCTGATGGAGCGTCTGGAGCAGGTCTGCCAAATCAAGAACGTGCTCTTTGAACATCTCTACCATAAGCCGCTTTTGGACCCCAAAGCGCTCTTCCAGCAGCTTATGGGTTATCGTGAGCAGATCGCCCCTTATGTCGGCAATGCCCTGACCTTTGTGAAGGGAGCCCTTGCGGATGGGAAAAAGGTCCTGCTGGAAGCGCAGTTGGGCGCCATGAAGGACCCGGACTTCGGCATCTATCCGTTCACCACCTCCTCCCATACGCTGGCCGCCTTTGGCTGTATGGGCGTAGGCGTCGCGCCCAGCGACATCCAGACTATCACGGCCGTTACCAAAGCCTATTCCAGCGCTGTAGGCGCGGGCGCCTTCGTGTCCGAGCTTTTCGGGGATGAGGGCGATGAGCTGCGCCGTCGGGGCGGAGACGCGGGTGAATACGGTGCCACCACCGGGCGTCCCCGGCGGGTGGGCTGGTTCGATACCGTGGCCACCCGTTACGGCTGCATGGTACAGGGGGCCACCGAAGTTGCCCTCACTGCGGTGGATGTGCTGGGCTATCTGGATGAAATCAAGGTCTGCACCGGCTATGAGATCGACGGTAAGGTCACTCGTGATTTTCCCGTTACCCGCCTGCTGGAACAGGCAAAGCCGGTCTATACCACGCTGCCCGGCTGGAAGTGCGACATTCGCGGCGAAATCGACTACGCCAAATTGCCCCAGGCGGCCAAAAACTATGTGGACTTTCTTGAGGGGGAGATCGGCGTTCCCATCACACTCGTCTCCACCGGTCCCAAGCGTCACGAAATTGCCCGTCGCTGATTAAAATCTCTTTCTTTTGAAACGTGCAGAGGTTTTTCTCTGCACGTTTTTCTATTCCGCCCGCAAGCATCCCCTCTCGCCGCTCCGTTTTGTCTGCAATTCCCTGTTAATATTGGTACTACCATTTTAAAATTTAATTTTTTGTCACTTTTTTCGTCAAAAAAGTTCTGTTTTTTATATGTTTAAAATGACGGTTTATTGTTCCGCGAACCAGAACGCAAGTCTTTCATCTTTCTTTCCATTTACTGAAAAAAACCTTGTATCCATTGCACTGCAATCTATTTTCCGTTTCATCCTCGTGTCTTCCTCCCCTCGGTTGACAAACTATATTTTTCGTATATAATGTAGTCCGTAATTGTGAACAAATTGTGTTGGGATTCGTTCACAATCAGTTTTGTAAGGAGGGAAAAACGCATGTTCAAAAAGTTTACCAATGGCTGCGTACGCGTAGTCAACCGATGGCTGCCGGATCCGTTCCTGTTCGCCATCATCCTGACCATCGTGGTGTTTATCGGCGCCATGATCGGTACGCAGCAGACTCCTATGGCTCTTGTCGATGCCTGGGGTAACGACAAGGGCTTCTGGGGGCTGCTGTCCTTCTCCATGCAGATGGCCCTGGTTCTGGTCCTCGGCTCTGCCATGGCGTCCGCCAAGGTCTGTAAAAGAGTCCTAGGCGCCATTGCCTCTCTGGCCAAGGATAAAAAGAGCGCCATCCTCATCACCACCTTCGTGTCCACCGTCTGCTGCTGGCTCAACTGGGGCTTCGGCCTCATCGCCGGCGCTCTGCTTGCCAAAGAGATCGCCCGTCGGGTCCGTGACGTGGACTATCCGCTGCTCATCGCCTCCGCCTATTCCGGCTTTGTGATCTGGCACGCCGGCCTTTCCGGTTCCATTCCTCTGCAGCTCTCCAGCACCACCGAGATTCTGGGGGTGGCCTATCAGGCTCCCACCACGGCTACCATCCTTCATCCTATGAACCTCATCATGTGCCTTGTCATTCTGGTGCTGATGCCTTTTGTCAACTATGCCATGCATCCTGATGCCGCACACACCATCGTCGTGGACCCCGCCCTCCTCGTGGACGAGGAAGAGAAATCGTATGTCGTTGACACCCCTGCCGCAAAAATCGAGCACAACAAGATCCTGTGGATCATCACGCTGGTGCTCGGTTTTGCCTACATCGTCTATTACTTTGTAAATAATGGCTTCAACCTGGGGCTCAATATCGTCAACATGATTTTCATGTTCTTGGGCATCCTGCTCCACGGCGACCTGCGGAAATATGTAGACGCCATCGGAGAGGCCGCCTCCGGTGCCGCCGGTATCCTGCTCCAGTTCCCCTTCTATGCCGGCATCATGGGCCTGATGGTGGCCGCCAACAGCGACGGCGTTTCTTTGGCCTCCATTATTGCCAACTTCTTCACCAACATCTCCAATAACGTCACCTTCCCCATGCTCACCTTCCTGTCCGCCGGCATCGTAAACTTCTTTGTCCCCTCCGGCGGCGGCCAGTGGGCTGTGCAGGCTCCCATCGTGATGCCCGCTGCCACCGAAATGGGCATCGATTATGGCCGTGCCGCCATGGCCATTGCCTGGGGCGATCAGTGGACCAATATGATCCAGCCTTTCTGGGCCCTGCCTGCCCTGGGGATCGCCGGGCTGTCCGCCCGCAACGTAATGGGTTACCTTGTCATCGTTCTTCTCTTTACCGGCGTGGTTGCCTGCCTGGGCTTCCTGGGCTGGGCGATGTTCTTCTAACTCGACGATCGGGTCCGAAAGGAGCCCGCACGATGGATCTCGTGCGGGCTCCTCCTTTTTATCCCCGCGCCGTACACCACTTTCCGCAGCGCACACGGCGCACCAATCCGCCTCTAAGACATAGAATGGGATGGAAGCCCCAGGCAGAGGGAACAGCCTCTCTGCCTTCCCCATCCTGACACTATTCTTAGGAGGTATTGCAATGCCTGAAAAGGTCGTGCCCGGTCCCGTGCAGGATGCCGCCTGTATCCGGGAGGCCGTGTGCATACACACGAAAAAGATTTATGATAGCTGCCGCGATAAGGACTGTATCGAAGATCTTCGCTTCTACCCCACGCAGAGCTCTCAATGCGCCATTGACCGCGCCATCAGCATCAAGGCCGGAACCGCGGAGCTGTTGTACGTGTACATCGATGTGGAGCCAGTCGGCTTTAACCGCGGCTTCTATACTGTAGACGTCCGCTATTTCTACCGCGTAACCGCGGATGCCTTTGTGGGCGCCGCCCGTCCTGTGGAGATCTGCGGCCTTGCCGTTTTTGACAAGCGCGTCATTCTCTTCGGCAGCGAGGGTAACGCCAAGATTTTCAGCTCTGAAGCCGCCTTTGAGGCGCTGGACGAGCAGAACATCCGCAAGAGCAACCTGCCTACCGCTGTTGTGGAGGCCGTAGATCCCATCGTGCTCAATATGAAGCTGGTGGACGTCTGCGAGTGCCGTCCCTGTGACTGCGAGCTCACCGAGATCCCGCCCTGCATCTGCGCCTGCTTCGGCAGCGACCTGTGCTTCGGCGGCGAGGGCAAGCGGGTCTATGTCACCCTGGGTCAGTTCTCCATCATTCGCCTGGAGCGCGAGACTCAGCTTCTGATGCCGGTGTATGATTACTGCATGCCCGACAAGGAGTGCGCCTGCGGCGGCGGCGAGGATGACCCCTGTGAGATTTTCCGCCACGTCAAATTCCCCGTGGATGAGTTCTTCCCCCCCAATACCATCGCCTGCGGAGACGCTTTCCGCGACGTGCAGTCCGGCTGCTGCAAATAATCCCGCCCCTATTCTCCACATGCAAAAAGGAGGAGACGCCCGAAAGGCGTCTCCTCCTTTTCATGAAAAAGCGGATTTTAGATGACGTTCAGGTTCACATTGGACCACTCGGTGGTCTCCAGCTTAGTGAAGTCGTTGTCCACCACCAGGGTGCCATCCAGCACTTCCTGATACAGAGCCTCGTACTCCTCCACGGGGTAATTCTCCAGGCTCCAGGTGTCGGTGGGAAGACCAACGGAGTTCTCGTTAACGCCCAGAGAGGTCGCCACGCCGCCGATCTCGGAGAAGGTGCCGTCATAGACCTTGGCCACGGCCCATTCGACAGCGTCGGAAAGGCCCTTCATGGCGGAGGTGATGACAGTGTCGGACTGGCTGGACTGATCTACGTCCACGCCGACCACAAACCCGTCGTTGGCGGAAGCAGCAGCGGCGATGGACTGGAACATGGAGCCGCCGCAGGCAAAGATGACCTCGGTGCCGCTCTCATACCAGCCATTGGCCATGGTCTGCAGCTCAGGAGAGGCGCTGAAGCTGGAGCCGTACTCCCAAGAGTAGTTCATATCCACGGTAACGCCCATGTCCGCCGCAGCGGCGTTGGCGCCCTGGACAAAGCCATAGCCGTAACGGCAGCAGGCATCGTTGGTGCCGCCGCCGCCGCCGGAGAAGCCCAGCTTGGTGAAGCCGTCCTTCACAACGGCATAGCCGGCGAAGTAGCCGCACTGCTCTTCCTTAAAGGCCACAGCCGCCACATTGGTCAGGGTATTGCCGGCCTCATCGGAGAGGGGATAACCATCGATAAAGACAAAGGGGGTGTCGGGGAACTCGGCAGCTGCCTTCTTCAGGGCGTTCTCCTGCATAAAGCCGGCGGCCACAACCACCTTGGCACCGGCGTCAACGGCGGCCTTCATGGCGTCGTAACGGTCGTCGTCGGTGGCCTCGTTGCCGTTGGCGGGCTGATAATACTTGTAGCTCAGTCCATTGGCGACGGCGTACAGCTTCACGCCGTCAAAAGTGCCCTGGTTGAAGGATTTGTCCTTGAGCTGGCCCACATCGGTGATAAAAGCGACCTCATAAGTACCGTCGGCAGAGGTCATGCTGTCCTCGATCTCGTCCGGATTGGTGACTGCCTCAGGGGCGGTGGTATCGGCGGGGGCAGAGGTGTCGGCGGGAGCGCTGGTGTCCGCAGGGGCGGGCGTGGGAGTGCTGGCGCTATTGCCGCCGCAGGCCGCCAGCGAGAAGACCATTGCACCAGCCAGAACAAGAGCGGAGAGTTTCTTAAAATTCTTCAAACTGATCTACCTTCCTTTCAAAATCAATGCCCGGTACGGTACAGACGTTACGATAAGGTCCATTCCTCCGAGCACGGGCTTATTATAACGCACATTTTACCAAAGCGCAACTGCAATTTCGCCATTATCAAAAAAAGTTTACAGAATTGTTTCAAAAGTATTAACCGCATTAAGGGACCGGCTCCGGTTTCTCCTGAACCGCAGCCGGTCCTGCCATTCAATATCCTTCCCCTTGCTGTCCCTTCACCAGCTTGACGATCCGGGACGTTCCCAGACGGTCCGCGCCCAGCGCCAGAAAGTCCTCCGCGTCCTGAAGAGTGGAGATGCCGCCTGCCGCCTTGATCTTCACGCCAGATCCGATGTGCCTGGCGAAGAGGGCCACATCCTCCCGGGTGGCCCCGCCGGTGGAAAAGCCGGTAGAGGTCTTGATATATTCCGCGCCCGAGGCGGTGACGATCTCGCACATCTTGATCTTCTCCTCCTCCGTGAGCAGGCACGCCTCCACGATGACCTTTAATATCCTTCCCTGACAGGATGCCTTGACGGCTTTGATCTCTGTGAGCAGGTCCTCCCAGCGCCGGTCCTTCACCCAGCCGATATTGATGACCATATCGATCTCGTCGGCCCCGTTGCGGATGGCGTCCTCCGTCTCAAATACCTTGACGGCAGTGGTGGAATAGCCATTGGGGAACCCGATGACCGTGCAGATCTTCAGCGCGTTGCCCACGTGCTCCGCCGCCCGGCGCACATAGGCGGCGGGAATGCAGACCGAGGCGCAGCGGTATTTGAGGCCGTCGTCGCAGACCTCCCTGATCTGTTCCCAGGTAGACTCCTGCTTGAGCAGGGTATGGTCGCAGTGGGCCAGGATTTTCTCGGTATCCATGGTGATACTTCCTTTCCGAATCGGTTTCCGCCCTTACGGGCGGCGCTCTGTCCTATTTCCGCTCCCGCAAATCGGACCGCCCCACGAGGTAGTCCAGGGAAACGTCAAAAAAGTCAGCAATAATAATCAGCCTTTTAAATGTTGGATATCCTTCCCCGTACTCGTAAAGCTGATATGCACGCAGGGTCAGCCCAACTATTTTCGCCAGTTCCTCCTGCGTAAGCTTTTTTTCTTCTCTTAGCTCCTTTAATCTGTCTGGAAAAGACATTTTATGCACGCTCCTCTTGACATGCAGAATTTATTCATATATAATTACGTAGAAATTCTACATATGAGGTGAAGTCATGGACAAGCTTCTGCAAAGCCTGCTGCGGGAGTGGGATTATCTGCTCCAGCTTCAGGATGAGACGCTGAAGGCGCTGCCGGAATACCCCCTGGTCTACTCGGAATACACACGTTTGGCTGACGAGCTGGAGCAGCAGTTGGGCGAGGCGGGAAACAAAGCACTTTACCGGCGCTATGAGGGCGCACATTCCGCTTACCTCGCGCTGTGCGAGCGCGCCTCCCTGCTCTGCGGCGCCCACACGGCCCTGCGGCTGCTGCTCACACTGTTATGAGCGTATAAGAGCGGCTCCCCAGGCCGATTTTCTCCGCATGCTCCAGACAGCTCTCCCACTCGGCTTCTGGTGTGGTGTTGATGAAATGGTCGTGGTGGTCTACGAACCCCTCCTCATGCATCCGGTCGTCCAGCAGACTGCCAGGCATGACGGGAAGCTTGAGGCAGGCGTCGGCACAGGCCTGGTCCAGCGCCACCGGGTCGAAAGAGGCAAACATGCCCACATCGGGCAGGATGGGCGTATCGTTTCCGTCGTGGCAGTCGCAGTATGGGGAGATATCGATGACCAGACTGATGTGGAACTGCGACCGGTCCTGCACCACAGCCTTGGCGTACTCCGCCATTTTACGGTTGAGCTCGGCATTGGCCGCGTCGTCGGGGGTGCGGATGGCGTCAAAATTACACGCGCCGATGCAGCGCCCGCAGCCCACGCATTTCTCCTGGTCGATGCCGGCCTTACCGTCCTCGCCGTAGGAAATGGCGTCCTGACCGCACTCCCTGGAACATCTCCGGCAGCCCACGCAGCGGCTCTGACGCACCAGGGGTTTGCCCGCATTGTGCTGCTCCATCTTGCCTCTCCGGCTTCCGCAGCCCATGCCGATATTTTTGATGGCCCCGCCGAACCCTGTGGCCTCATGGCCCTTGAAATGGGTCAGGCTGATAAACACATCCGCGTCCATAATGGCCCGCCCGATCTTGGCGGTCTGGATATACTCCGCCCCCTCCACAGGGACCTCCACATCGTCGGTGCCCCGCAAGCCGTCGCCAATGATGACATGACAGCCGGTGGAAAAGGGTGAAAAACCGTTTTCATAAGCGGCCTCCATGTGCTCCAGGGCGTTTTTCCTGCGCCCGGGATACAGGGTGTTGCAGTCGGTGAGGAACGGCACCCCGCCCAGAGACTTCACCACGTCGGCCACCACCTTGGCATAGTTGGGCCTGAGATAGGTGAGATTGCCCGGCTCGCCGAAGTGGAGCTTGATGGCCACCAGCTTCTTTTCCATGTCGATGTCCCCGATGCCCGCTCTGCGGATCAGTTTTTCCAGCTTGCGCAGCAGATTGGTGCCCACCGGGGCCCTGAGATCAGAGAAATATACCTTCGATTGTTCCAATGTTGTGTCCCTCGTTTCTTTTCGTCTCTCAGACGGCGAAATAGGCCGCCTTTCCGCCCTGGAGCTCCTTGCGTATGCGTCCCTGCACCATCAGGTGATCCAGATGGGACATACACTCCCCCACTGCGAACCACTTCTGCGCCACCGGGAAGGTGTCCCAGGAGCTGGCACGGATCTTCCATGTCATTTTTCCCGCCAGGAAATAGGCCGGCTGGCCCGGGTGGTTCTTTACCGCGGAAAAGGCCTCCTCCAGGCGGCGCTTATGGTGCTCGAGGAGTTGGTCGATCCGCAGGCGCATATCTCCGCCCCGGCGATGACCGGGCAGGGCCAATTTCACGTCATATGCCCTGATCTTCTCCAGGCTCCTGAGATAGGACCCAAGGGCGTCCGGCATCCGTGGCCAGGCGGTAATATTGGGCGTGATATCAAAAAGCACGTGGTCTCCCAGGAACATGCAGCCCTCCCGTTCCATCCAGAAGCACATCTGGCCCGGGGTGTGCCCGGGCATCAGCAGGCACTGCAGCCGGTAGTCCCCGGCCTCCAGCACATCGCCGTCCTCCAGGCTGGAATAATGTCCCCCGGTGGGTGGAGCCATGGAGCGGGCGGGATTCTTGTCCCTGATCTGCATCATCATGGAGATGGGAAATCCCTCTTCCCGGAACCGGTTGTCCGCCTCTTCCCAGTACTTCTGGCGCTCCGCCATGTTGTCCAGCGTGAGACGGTCCACCGAGCTGACAAAGATCGTTCCCGTCTCCCCCGCCGCCTCCGGAGCCAGTCCCGCGTGGTCCGAATGCAGGTGTGTCAGCAGCACGTCCACATCTCCACGGCGCAGCCCCAGCTCTCTCAGCCCCGCGAAGAGGGCCTCCCGGCAGGCCGGCTGGCGGAACCCCGTGTCGATGAGCAGATTACGGTCCTTCCCCCGAATCAGATAGGCGTTGAGCTCCTTGAGCGGATTTCCCGGCAGGGGAACGGGAATCCGATGGATATTTTGCATGATTTCCTCCGGCATGAGGCACCTCCCAATTAAAGTGTTCTATTTTTAGATATGTATAAACATACCACATCCTTCTCCAAAAGGAAAGGGTGGAATTGCCCGAAAAGCTCCCCTCGCCGCGATAAAAGGTGGCCCGCCGCAGTATGCGGCGGGCCACCCGTATGGATGATGCTGCAGATCAATAATTCTCAGCCTTGATCTCAAAATAGGCGCGGGGATGACCGCAGACGGGGCAGACCTCAGGGGCCTCTACGCCGTACTCCAGGTGTCCGCAGTTGCGGCAGTACCACACCTTGACCTCAGCTCTCTTGAACACCTCGCTGTTGGAGAGGTTCTCGGCCAGCTTCACATAGCGGTCCTCATGGCTCTTCTCGATCTTGGCCACAGCGGCAAACGCATCGGCCAGAGCGTGGAAGCCTTCCTCACGGGCGGTCTCGGACATCTCCTTGTACATCTCGGTCCACTCTTCATGCTCACCCTCGGCAGCGGCCAGCAGGTTCTCAGCCGTGGTGGCGATGCCGCCCAGAGCCTTGAACCAGAGCTTGGCGTGCTCCTTCTCATTGCCGGCGGTCTCCTCAAAAATAGCTGCGATCTGCTCGTAGCCCTCCTTGCGGGCTACGCTGGCAAAATAAGTATATTTGTTGCGGGCCTGGGACTCCCCGGCGAATGCTTTCCACAGATTGGCCTCCGTCTTGCTGCCTTTCAGTTCCATATGATATAAATCTCCCTTCATCAAAATATCTATTTTTTATGTACCAGTTCGGCGCACCGCGCCGCAGGACGCCTTATTCCTCGCCCTTCCAGAAGCCGTGGAGATTGCAGTACTCGTAAGCGGTCACAGGCTCGCTGCTTCCCACCTTCAGGACAGGCTCGTCACCGGGCTTGGGCAACTGGAAGGTCACCTTATTGCCGCTGACAGCCGCAATGATCTGGATATAGTGCTCAGGGAGCATGGGGTGAATGGTGGAACCCACCTGCACGGTCACATGCGCGCCGTCACGGGTGATCTGGGGAACATGTTTCTCCACAGCGCCGTCGGTGACGTTGGCCTTCAGCTCCTGCATGGGCTCGCCGCAACAGACCAGAGGCACACCCTTATCCACCAGTTTGAACGCGATATTGCCGCAGTGCGCACAACGATAAAGTTTCAGTTCCATGGCAACATAACCTCCTAAAAAAATTTTTGTGTTTTAACACAATCTAATTTTACCATATTCTGTATTGGAAATCAATGCTTTTCGACACAATGGGCACAGATTCCGGAAAAGACCACCTCATGGCGCTCTACCTCATGCCCGCTGCACCTGGCCGCCTCCTCGTCCAACCCATGGTCGTACTCCAAGCCCTCCAGGTCGTATACGCCTCCGCATTTGCGGCAGCGGAAATGTGGATGGGGCTCCTTAACGGCGTCATATCGCTCCACCGGAAAGGGCATCCGCACAATGATTCCTTCCTCTGAGAGCAGGTTCAGGTTTCGGTAGACCGTACCTAAGCTCAAATTGGGGTTTTCCGGCTTGAGCCAGCTATAGATCATCTCCGCAGTGGGATGCTGATCCGTATGCAACAGGCACTGATAAATCAGTTCTCTCTGTCGAGAATATCGTTTGCCGCTCATGCTCATCTCCTCTTCTCAATAATCAGTAATTGTTCCTTTTACTGCGTTAAGTATAACAGTAATTATTCTCGATTGCAAGCCTTTTTTCAAATCTTTTAAAAAATTTTTCCGGGCGTAAGGACACGGCGTACGCACATAATAAGACACGGATGGAATCCTATTTTTTGTATGATGCAGGAGGCAATGATATGAAGCGCAATCAAATCGCTCTGGTCTGTGGTCTGGCGCTGATCGGTGCGCTGGCCGGATGCAGCAAAAATGAGACACCCAAAGTGACTCCCACGCCCACTACGGCCCCCACCGCCACCGTAGCCCCGGAACCCACCCACGCGCCGACCACGGAACCGGTGAATCCCACCGATACCGTAGCCCCCACCGACCATTACGACGCCAATGCCGACGGGCAGGTGAGCGGCGGAACCACCAATCCTGAGACCGGCGTGGGCGATGCCGCCCGGAATGCCGTGGATCAGGCGGGTAATGTGGTCGGCGGCGCGGTACGGGGCACCGGCCGCGTCATCGAGCGCGTGGGCGAGGATATCGCCGACGCCGGCAGACGATAACGCAGTCTTACAGGACGTCTTTCGATTTCTGAAATGAATTTGTCAGGAATCTGACTGCTCCGCTTAAAAACACCTCCTTTCTGTTGGATTATGATAGTTCCAACAGTTAGGAGGCGTTTTTTATGTCAAAATGCAGGCTGGCCGTTCTCTTTGGCGGCTGCTCCCCGGAGTATCGCGTGTCCCTCCAATCGGCCCATGGGGTGCTCACACACCTGGACCCGCAGAAATATGAGCCCGTCCCCCTTGGCATCACCCGGGATGGGCGCTGGTTTCTCTACACCGGCCCCTATGATGCGCTGCCGGACGACACCTGGCACCTGGGCCCCTGCTGTGTCCCCGCCGTCCTCTCACCGGACCGGGAGCTCCATGGGCTGCTGCTTCTGAACGCCGCAGGGCCCTCCACGCTGCGGCTGGATGCCGCGCTTCCCGTCCTTCACGGCCGCAACGGCGAGGACGGTACCGTGCAGGGCCTGCTGGAACTGGCCGGTATCCCGGTGGCAGGCTGCGGCGTACTCTCCTCCGCTCTATGCATGGACAAGGAGCTCGCCCATCAGGTGGCGCGTGCCTCGGGTGTGGAGGTCCCCCGCTCTGTGGTTTTCCGTGCGGGGGAGGACTTTGTCCTACTGCGCCAGAGGACTGCCGCGCTTTCCTGGCCCCTTTTTGTAAAGCCCGCCCGGGCCGGCTCCTCCTTCGGCGTAACCCGTGTTACCGCCCAATCCGAACTCTTCGCCGCCGTTTCAGCCGCGCTGGAGCGAGACGACAAAGTGGTCGTTGAGGAGGAAGTCTCAGGATTTGAAGTCGGCTGTGCCGTATTGGGGGACCGGGACCTCACGCTGGGCCGCCCCGATGAGATCGAACTCCAGAAAGGCTTTTTCACCTACGATGAGAAATACCATCTCATCACCGCCAGAATCCACACGCCTGCCAGAATCTCTCCGAGTCAGGAACAGGCCGTGCAGGCGCTCTCGTCCAAACTCTACCGCGCGCTTGACTGCCGCGGCATGGCACGGGTGGATCTCTTCCTTACGCCCGACGGACGGTTGATTTTCAATGAGATCAACACCATCCCCGGCTTTACGGCGCACAGCCGCTATCCCGCCATGATGGCTGCGGCAGGTCTCTCCTTCTCCCAGGTGCTGGACCGGCTCATCGAAACGGCGGTGGGCACATGAGCGGTTTTCTCGTACTGGTCAACCGGGAGCATCCCCTGTCTGCTCCTCCGCCCGCTTCGGCCCTGGTCCCTGCTCTTCCGGACCGGCCAGACGTGCTTCTCCTTCGCCCTGCGGCCGACGCACTTCGCCGCCTGCTCCAGGCGCTGGACACCGGGACCCGCATTGTCCCGGTAAGCGGGTGGCGCTCCCGTGCCGAACAGGAATCTCTCTGGGCATCGTCCCTCCGGGAAAACGGCCCGGCCTTTACCCAGACCTATGTGGCCCGCCCGGGGTGCAGTGAACACGAGACTGGACTCGCCATTGATCTGGGCGAAAATGTCCCTGAGCTGGATTTTATTCGCCTCTCCTTCCCCGATACCGGCATATGCGGAACGTTTCGGGCCCGGGCGGCGGAGTTTGGCTTTATTCTCCGCTATCCCAAGGGCAAGGAGGCCGTCACTGGAATTGGTTGGGAGCCCTGGCACTTTCGGTATGTGGGCGTCCCTTTTGCCCGCGAGATTGCAGACCGCGGCCTCACGCTGGAGGAGTATCTGCTATGAGCCGCTCTCCCCGCTCCGGGGGTCTGGACTGGTTCCGCCTGCCTGCCGCGCTGCTGGTCGTAGCCAACCACACCTCTCCGCTTCTCGCCTTTTCCCCCGAGGCCGATCATGTGCTGACCCAGATCCTGGCACGGGTGGCCGTCCCCTTTTTCCTGACCGTTTCGGGGTATTTTCTGTTGCCGAAGGCGGAACGGGAGGGCCGGCGCGCCGTGTGCCCCTTCCTCCGCCGGACGCTGCTTCTCTATCTGTGCGCCACACTTTTCTATCTGCCTCTCCAGCTCTATAAGGGACATCGTCCCGGCCTCCTTGGCGCGTTGCGCGGTTTCGCCCGCCTGACCGGCCTGACCACTCTGCTGATGTACAACGATTTTCTTCACTTTCTCGCCGTAGCTTGCCTCTCTCTGGCCGCCGGAGCACTGTTCTGCCGATTCCTGCGGCCGCGGCCATCCCCTGCTCCCGCCCGCTGCTGGGCCGAGATCGACCTCTCCGCCCTTCGGCATAACTTAGGGGCGCTCCGGGCTCGAATCCCGCCGGAGTGTGCCCTGATGGCCGTGGTCAAGGCGGATGGCTACGGCCATGGCGCCGTCCAAATCGCCCGTTTCTGTGCCGGGGAGGGTGTGGGCGCCTTCGCAGTGGCCACCGTAAATGAGGGGGCTACCCTGCGGCGTGCCGGGATCAAAGGTGATATTCTGGTGCTGGGGCGGACATTTCCTCCGGAATTCTCCGAAGCGCACCGCCGAAACCTCATCCTTACTGTTGCAGATCCCGTCCACGCCGAAGAGCTTGCCGCCTTTGGAAAATCCCTCCGGCTCCATGTGGCTGTGGATACCGGAATGCATCGTCTGGGATTTCCCTCTTCGGAGGTTGACGCGGTGGCTGCGGTATACCGGGCTCCCCGCCTGCGGGCAGAAGGTCTTTTCACCCACCTTTGTGCCGCGGACAGCGACACACCCTCCGACCGCGCATTTACTCACAGTCAGATCGACGCCTTTTTCGCGCTTGCAGCGAATCTGAAGGCCCGCGGGATCGATCCGGGCGTGCTCCATATCCAGGCCAGCGCCGGCATCTACTCTTGTCCGGCTCTCCCCTGTTCCCTTGTCCGCCCCGGACTGGCACTTTACGGGGTGGGCAGCTCCGGACTTCGTCCCGTACTCACACTGAAATGCAGGGTCGCGGCGATCCATGTCCTGGCCCCGGGCGATACGGCGGGCTATGGCCGGACCTTTACAGCCAGCCGCCCCACCCGTCTGGCCGTGCTCTCCATTGGCTATGCCGACGGCTTTCCCCGCGCATTGGGCGGACGGGGCCACGCGCTGATCGCCGGAAAAAGCGCGCCTATCGTGGGACGTGTCTGCATGGACCAGACTCTGTGTGATGTTACCGCTATCCCCGCCGCAGTGCCTGGATGTGAAGCCGTCCTCATCGGCTCCGGTCTGGACGCCGCAGCCGTGGCCGGCGCTGCGGAGACCATCCCCAATGAGCTTCTTTCACGGCTGGGCGTCAGGGTCCAGCGGGTCTATCGCATGCTCTCATAAAAACAACCCTGTTTTCTTCCCTGCCGGACGATACAGCCCTGCTGCCTAAGCGGGATTTCCGGGAAAGCATCACATGCGGATGGAACTTGCTCCGGCAGCTCCATCCGCATGTTTTTTGATCCATTACGCCCTGATCCAGGTCCGAAGGCCATATTCGCAAGGGGAGCTTCTATTGTCGGACCATGTTTACAAGCTCTAAAAACAGATCCTGACTGGGCAGCCACTTTTTCTCTCTCTCCGGAAATGTTCTGTCAAAGCGGGCCGCCGCCTCTGGATCGGTCCGGAATGCCTCCGATTCTAAAAAGCGGCCTTCCACCTTCTCTAATGCGCCCGGGCGCAGTTCCCGCCCTTGCAGGGCCGCCGCCCATTGCCCCTCTCCGTTTCGTATTCCAAACTGTTCACCGGGCAGAAAACCCAACCGACGATAATAAGAGGGGTCCCCATAGAGGAAAATGGAGCCAAAACCCATCTCGCTCGCCAGCGTGGTCACGCGCTCCACCAAGATGCGACCCACACCGTACCGCTGATATTCCGGTAGCACACCCAGCGGCCCGAGGCACAGCGTCTCCCATGCCGTTTCGCGTGCACTCACAATACGGGCATGGGTACACATAACGTTTCCCACCAGGCGCCCCTCCGCTTCGGCCACCAGGTCCAGCTCCGGAACAAAGTCCCGGTGTTTCCGCAAAATATGGGCCAGATAGTGCTCCTCACAGCCCGGCACATAAACATTCCAAAAAGCCTCCCGTAGCAGACACTCTACCGGTCTAGTGTCCTCCGGCCCCTCTTTCCTCAGTTTAACATCCAAGGCCATACCCTCCTCAGGAAAATACAGGGCCCTCCGGATGTGGAAAGCCCTGTATCGACTGCTATTTCGTCTCTTCGTCCTCCGCCGGCTCCCGCGGCTCATCAGAGGACCCTTCCCGATGGTCCGGGAGGGCGGCATTGATGCCGAAGGCAATTGCCACCCCAACCACGGTCTCGATGATGCGGGCCGCCGCATAATAATACCGTTCCACCCCTGTCATCCCGTTGACCAGAATCACGCAGGGTACGATACAGGCCATGGCACAGGCGGCCGGCCGCTTGAGTAGCAGGCATAGCCAGACGCCTGCCACACAGACCACGCCGAGCATCAGCGCCTTGACCAGCGGATAACGCACCGGTTCTCCCAGCGCCAGCACCAGGACCCCAAGCGTGCCGCCCACAGCTACGCCGATAAAGCGGGAAATGCCCTGCTGCATCGTCTGCCCCAGTGAACTCTGCATACACACCACACAGGCAATGCAGGCATACAGTGGGCCCATCTGCCCCCATACTCCTCCCAGCTCTTCACGGTACAAGAGACCGAACGGCACGAAGACCAGATAAGAAATCATGACCGACACCGCTGTTTTAACGGTGCGCATACCCACTTTAGGGATAAGAATGCTCATTTTTTCTTAGAACGGCAGATTCAGCCCGCCGGTGAGCTGTCCCATGGAGGCGGCCGCATCAGAGGACGCCGTCCGCATGGCCTCGTTGACCGCAGCTACAATGAGATCCTGCAACATCTCCACATCCTCGGGGTCCACAGCCTCGGGATCGATAGCAAGGCTCTTGAGCTCATGTTTACCCGACACCGTGGCCGAGACCACGCCTCCGCCCGCCTGCGCGGTGTACTCCTTGTTCTCCAACTCCTCCTGCATCTTCTGCATATCCTGCTGCATCTTCTGGGCCTGCTTAATCATATTCATATTGAAACCACCGCCCATGCCGCCTATACCGCGGCTGTTGAATCCCTTTGCCATAATCCGCTCACTCCTTGATGGTAATATTGTCGAACCGCCGCCCGAAGGCCAGCAAATCATCCAGCTTATCATGCACGGCCACCGACTCCGGACGACCTACTTTTACAGACACACGTACCTCATGCCCCAGTCTGCTCTGTGCGAGAGTTCCCACCGCCTCCAGCACAGTGGGACGGCTCACGACACCCTTTACCAACTCGTCGTCCGCCCAAAGAGTGAGCACCCCATCTGCATATTCCCCCCGCACCATCGAGGGATTTCCAAGAAAAGACCATGCGTTGCGGCTCACTTTATTCTTAAGTCCGGCCGCCAGCGCAGGCCAGATATCTCCACCCGGAACAGGTGATACGGGCGGCACCGTGTCGGCCGTAGGTTTCGGATCGGACGCGGCGGCCATCGGCTCCACACGCGGTATGCCAGCTGCTTCCCACGGGGGCAGATCCTTCTGGGAGCGGGCATCATCGACAGGCGTTTCTCCTTGCATACAGCTTTGCGATATGGAGATTTCCGCTTTCTCCCCCGAAATTATCTGACAAGTGTTTTCACTTTTCACTTTTGGAAGTGGGACACCACTGGACAATTGTGCTTCCACGCGGTCCAACCGCGCGGCCAGCCCGCCTGCGCTGTCATCCAGCCGCTCGTCACACAGTCGGATCAGACACAGTTCTGCATCCGTCCGCCGGTTGCTGCTGCGCGGCAGCTCTGCCAGAGCGGCTTGCAGAACAGTGAGCATCCACACGAGCCGGGGTGCCGTGAACTTCTCTGAGAGTCCCCGGATCGTGGTCTCATCGAACCCGCCGTTCAGAAGCGTGCCGCCGGACCTGGGCGCTGTCTTTCGGATCAGCAGGTCTCTTGTCAGCGAAGCCAGCTCCCCCAGGATCGCAGAAATATCCTTGCCGCCTCCGTAGAGCCGTGCGATGTCCTCCAGCGCCCCTCCGGCATCCCGGTCCGCCACGCGGCCCATCAGGCGGGCGGTCTCCAGATTTCCGGCAAGCCCCAGCGCATCCAGTACCTGCTGCTCTCCGATGGGCCCCGCCGGCCCGGCACACTGGTCCAGCAGGGAGAGCGCGTCCCTCAGGCCGCCGTCCGCCAGTCTGGACAACAGCGCCGCCCCCCCGGAGGTGAGCGCAATTCCCTCACGTTCCGCCACATATAAGAGGCGCTGGGCTATATCGCCCGGCAAGATTCGCTGAAAAGAGAACTGCTGGCATCTTGATTTGATGGTCGCCGGCACCTTATGGAGCTCCGTGGTGGCCAGAATAAACATCAAATGCGCAGGGGGCTCCTCCAATATCTTCAGCAGCGCATTGAAGGCAGCGGTCGAAAGCATGTGCACCTCGTCCACGATGTACACCCGCTTGCGCACTGCCGCCGGGGTATATACCGCTTCATCACGCAGGGCGCGTACCTGGTCCACTCCGTTGTTGGAAGCTGCATCCAGCTCCAGCACATCCAGAATGGAGCCGTTTTCAATGCCGCGGCAGGAATCGCATGTATTACAGGGATTCCCGTCCACCGGATGCTCACAATTGACGGCTCGGGCCAAGATCTTGGCGCATGTCGTTTTGCCCGTCCCCCGCGTACCAGTAAAGAGATAAGCATGAGAAAGCCGGCCCGTCGCCACCTGCCGCTTGAGTGTATCGGTGATATGGGTCTGGCCTACCACATCATCAAATGTGCGGGGCCGCCATTTTCGATAGAGCGCCTGGTACAATCCAATCACCTCAAATGAAAAAAGAGGGGCGCGGCGTACCGTACCCCTTCCCTTTTATTCCGGCGCAAAACAAGGCCGCACACCGGCCTTTGAACACTGCGCTATGTCCGTGACCCTGGCAGCCAACTCAAGAACGGCAGCCCCGCGGCACACGGGAGGTTCCGCTTAATGCTGCTCGGTTCCCCGCCTGACATGGTTCACGGGTTCCCGTTGCGCGGGACCGATCTATCATCGCCACTTACCGGGGGCAGACGACACAGCGCAGCTCCGGGGGCCGGGATTCATCCCTGCTGTAGCGGGTTGCAGGTACAGGGCACCGCTATCTCCCCAACTAGTGCGGCCTTATTTCGCACCGGACCGGACAAGGGTCCAGCAAAACCGGTATAGGATATTGTACTACACTCCTTTCAATTTATCAATCCCGGATTTTATTTTTGCGAAAAAAAGGTCTTTACAAAATCGCGGAGTATGCTATAATAAGTAAGCATTCGGCTCCGATCGGGTGTGTCATATAGGATTATAATTTTGATATGGGCCTGTAGCGCAGTTGGGAGCGCGTTCGGTTCGCATCCGAGAGGTCGAGGGTTCGAATCCCTTCAGGTCCACCAAAAAGGAAGGCATCTGCAACAGCAGATGCCTTCCTTTTTGGGTCCCACTTCCGTTGGACATCCCACTCTCTGGTATTAAAAATACGTGGACCAAAGTGAATTCGCTCTGCGTAATTCCCGCTCCGCTCGAATTCACGGCGCAAAGACACCGTCTGCTCTGAGGGACGCTGGGCAAACAAAAGGTCTTTTTGCTCCATTTGTGCGATTTTTGCAGGCTTGACTGAGATGTACCGGAATCCACCCGTGTCTTTTTCATGGGTCCGAGTACTCATATCGCCTGCTTCAGCGCTTCTTCATTCGCTCAAGCAGGCACGCCTCCACCCTGTCCCCGTATTTGAGCCCCACCAGAAACAGGATCGCCCCGGCAATGCCTATCAATACCATGCCCCACAGAGGAATGGATATCACCGATCCCCCAACACCACAGGCCACCAGAAGTCCCCAGGGACGAAATAAAACCACAATCATTGCAAAGCGTGTGCGCTTGATGTCAGTGAGTCCAGCTAGGATACAAATGATATCATCCGGGAAGAAAGGGAACAAAAACACCAGACATAAAAAAACGTCCCTTTTCCTTTTCATAAGGCCCAAATAACGCTCCGACACCTTTTCGCTCACAAATCGCTCCACAAATTTTTGTCCCAGAGCCCTTGCCAAACAAAACACAACGAGCGACCCCAGGGCCACAGCCGCCCAAGTGAGCAAAAAAGCCGGCCACATGCCAAATAGCAGCGCTCCTGCCGCCGCTGTAATGTTGCTGGGGATCGGCGCTAAAATGACGGAGGCCAGTTGCACGGAAAAGAAAACCGCCTGTGAATAAGGAGAAAACTCTTCTATATATGCCCGGATTCCTTCCAGAGAGGTCGCCGCAGCAAAAAAGCCGGTCTGCCACAGGAAGAGTAAGCCGCCCCCCAGCAGTAATACTGTAAGCGCAAGCGTAATATTCCACCTATGCTTTTTCATATGTACCGAGCTCCTCTTATCTGTCTTTCCTTCTTAGGTTATCACAGGTTTCTTTGCAGCACTATAGGAATTCCTTAAAAATTTATGAAAAAAAGCAGCGGGCGACCTCACGGCCCATCCGCTGCTTTCCGTGCCTTGCGACACGCAGGCTGTTATCTATCTATCATGAGCCCGGTAACAAAAAAGCCACACCTAACGGTGTGGTTGCTTCCTTGTCCGGCCAATCATCGATCGCTGACGGTCTGTTCTCCGCTGTCACCGAAAATCAAATCATCGACGTCCAGAGCCTGCACTCGAATGTTCTGCAACATCATGCTTCACAACACCTCCTTTTTTATTGTAGCTTCATTATAACAGCTCTTTCTTCTAAAATCAAGAGAGCATATGTATATAATATACAAATTATCTGCATCTAAATTGTGAACTATGCCGATTCACTTTAAATAATTTGAAAAATCCATCTTGCAATCCCCGTCCAAGTGTGCTATACTAAGCACGCTGATTCAAAGTGCAGGTGTAGTTCAATGGCAGAACGTCAGCTTCCCAAGCTGAACACGAGGGTTCGATTCCCTTCACCTGCTCCACGTCGGAGCAAAGTCCGCTTTGCTCCGACGTTTTTTGTCTATGGCAAAAACGTCATCCGCCCGCTCCCTTGCTCCTCCGTTTCAAACCGAACCCGCTGTTGCTGGGCTTCGGTTTGGGGCCGCCGCTTCGCGGCGGTTTTACCTTTTTACACGGAAATATCGCTTTTAACCGTCCCCTCCGTTTTGCGATCTTGAAATAGTATACGCCACAGATCTGTTATTCTTTGTTGCAAAAACCCGGTGTGTGTGCTATTGTGATTTGTAAAATTGTTATCCGTATAGGGCGGGGGTAGTTTATATCCGGCAGATATCAAAGTCAATCACCCTTCGTGATTAGAACTGGACTGTAAGCCTATACACACTTTTTCGGTGTGCATAGGCTTATTTTTTGTTCCGACACCCGGAAAGCAGGATAAGAAAGGAATTATAGATCAGCGGCAGTAACTTTTTTACGTCGCTCCTGTCTTTTGTAAGCACCAATATTGACGATATTTTCGTGCTAATGATACTTTATGCGCAGTCGCAAAATTCCAAGCGGATTTTGCCGTTGCATTCCTTGTATTTACTGCAATGCTCGCTCTGTGGTGCTATCTTGGATTTGCGCTGGCAAATTACCCGTGTGTTAAGGAAAAAATTGCACGTTATCAGCACATCCTTGTTCCATTCCTTCTGATGGCTCTGGGGGGCTGGTATTCTTGCAAAAAATCATATATAGTACATCAGGAAGAGGCCGCCAGAAATTTTCTGGACGCCTGCGCTTCCCTGTTTTAAAAAATAGGCCGTGAATACCCCGCGGCCAGCAAATTTTTTCTTGACAGGCGGCAGGATCAGTTGTATGATGATTGCAAATTTAATAAGCTAAACCGATGATGTGAAGATAACGTCTGTTGTGCCCTTACAGAGAGTCCGGGCGGCTGAGAGCCGGATAGAACGCAGGCAGGCAAATGGATCACGGAGGGCGCGAGGAACAGCCGAAGGGCTCAGTATTTCGCGATGTGTGGGCATACATCAGTTGCCGGGGATATGTTGGTATCCCGCAAAGCGCACGGCGTACAGCCGTGAATCAAGGTGGCACCGCGAGTGTGATAACGCTCGTCCTTGACAGTTTTATGTCAGGGACGGGCGTTTTGTTTTTCGGCCGTCCCGATGAAGGAGGTCAGGCATCATGTATTACCCAACCTTGGAGGAAGCCAGGCAGATTGCCGGGACGGGGGATTTTCGAAGCATTCCCATTACCCGGGAAATTCTCTCCGACTTTACCACCCCTATTCAGGCCATGCGGATCCTGCGTACCGAGAGCAGCCACTGCTTTTTGCTGGAATCCGCGGCGGACAGCGCGCAGTGGGGCCGATATACCTTTCTGGGCTTTGACCCCACGCTGGAGGTCACCTGTGCCGACGGGATTCTTCGGCTGAAGCGGGGGACACAAACTGCAGAGGCCCCCGCTTCACACCCGGGCGGCACGCTGCGCAGGCTTTTGGCGGAACATAAAAGTCCAAGACTCCCGGGGCTGCCCCCGTTCACCGGCGGACTGGTGGGGTATTTCTCCTATGATTACATCAAATACGCCGAGCCCTCCCTGCATTTGAACGCCGAGGATCAAGAGGGCTTTCACGACATGGATCTGATGCTCTTTGAAAAAATCATCGCCTTCGATAACTTCCGGCAAAAGCTGGTGCTGATCGTCAATGCGGATGTCGGAGACCTGGATCGCTCCTACCCCGCCGCCTGTGCGGAACTGGACCGCATCGACGCCCTGCTTCACAGCGGCAATCTCCTCCCCAGCCGCCCCGCCCATCTGACCACCCCTTTGCGTCCCCTATTCGACCAGGCGTCCTACTGCGCAATGGTGGAACGGGCCAAACAGTACATCCGTGAGGGAGATATCTTCCAGGTCGTGCTCTCCAACCGCCTGGAGGCCGGTTTTGAAGGGTCCCTTCTGGACACCTACCGTATCCTGCGCACGGAAAATCCCTCTCCCTACATGTTTTACTTTACAAGCGATGACATCGAGCTGGCCGGCGCCTCTCCAGAAACCCTGGTGAAGCTGGAGAACGGCATCCTCCATACCTTTCCGCTGGCCGGCACCCGCCCCCGGGGCAGGACTGCAGAAGAGGACCTCGCTCTGGAGGCGGAGCTGCTTGCCGATGAGAAGGAGCTGGCGGAGCACAACATGCTGGTGGATCTGGGCAGAAACGACATTGGCAGGATCAGCCGATTCGGCACCGTGGAAGTGGAGCGATACCTGTCTGTCGAGCGTTTTTCTCATGTGATGCACATCGGCTCCACCGTTCGGGGGGTGCTTCGCGAGGATAGAGACGCGGTGGACGCAGTGGACGCCATTCTGCCCGCCGGGACGCTCTCCGGCGCGCCCAAGCTGCGGGCCTGTGAGATCATCAATGAGCTGGAGAACAACAAGCGGGGCGTCTATGGAGGCGCCATCGGCTATCTTGACTTCACCGGCAATATGGATACCTGTATCGCCATCCGCCTGGCCTTCCGAAAAAACGGGAAAGTGTTTATCCGGTCCGGTGCGGGTATTGTGGCAGATTCCGTTCCGGAGAAGGAGTACTTGGAATGTATCAATAAAGCCAAGGCCGTGGTAAAGGCGCTGGAGCTGGCGCAGAAGGAGGCCGACCTATGATTTTGCTGATCGATAACTATGACAGCTTTTCCTACAATCTCTATCAGCTCGTCGGCAGCCTCAACCCCGACATTTGGGTAGTGCGCAACGATGAGTTGAGTGTGGAAGAGATCCGCCGCTTGTCCCCCAGCCATTTGATCCTCTCCCCCGGCCCCGGCCGGCCGGCGGAGGCCGGCGTCTGCGAGGCGGCTGTGCGGGAGTTGGCGGGCAGCATCCCCCTTCTCGGTGTCTGTCTGGGGCATCAGGCCATCTGTGAGGCTTTCGGCGGTGCAGTGTCCTACGCCGGGCATCTCATGCATGGAAAGCAGTCCCAGTTGACCCTGTCCACGGACTGTCCTCTTTTCCGCGGTCTCCCCGCAGTCATTCCAGCCGCCCGATATCATTCTCTCTCCGCCGTGGAGGAGCGTCTGCCTGACTGTCTGCGTGTCACGGCCCGTTCGGAGGACCAGGAGATCATGGCGGTCCAGCACAGAGTTTATCCCATTTATGGCCTGCAATTTCACCCTGAATCGATCCTGACGCCCCAGGGCACTGTCATTTTAAAAAATTTTTTGGAGGGATAATACCATGATCAGAGAAGCCATTATACAGCTTGCCGCCAGGCAGGACCTTTCCTATGATACCGCCGCCGCCGTCATGGATGAGATCATGAGCGGCCAGGCCAGCCAGATCCAGATGGCCTCCTTTCTGACCGCTCTGGCCATCAAGGGAGAGACCATCGACGAGATCACTGCCTGTGCCGCCGGGATGCGGGCCCACTGTGTGCGTCTGCTCCACGACGTGGACGCGCTCGAGATCGTGGGGACCGGAGGTGATGGGGCCAATTCGTTCAACATCTCTACCACCTCTGCTTTCGTTATCGCCGCCGGAGGCGTGCCGGTGGCCAAGCACGGAAATCGCGCCGCTTCTTCCAAATGCGGTGCCGCCGATGTGCTGGAGTCCCTTGGCGTCGACATCACACTGGCGCCGGAGCACAGCGCCCGGCTCCTGGCCGAACAGAACTTCTGTTTCCTGTTCGCACAGAACTACCATATCTCCATGAAGTATGTGGCCCCAGTACGCAAAGAGCTGGGCATCCGTACGGTATTCAATATTCTGGGCCCCCTGTCCAACCCGGCCGGCGCCAACCGGGAACTGATGGGCGTATATGACGAGGCCCTTGTGGAGCCGCTGGCCCAGGTCATGAGTAAGCTCGGGGTTACCCGCGGTATGGTCGTGTACGGTCAGAATAAGCTGGACGAGATCTCCATGAGCGCGACCACCTCCGTGTGCGAGATCAAAGACGGTTGGTTCCAGTCCTATGAGCTGAGCCCCGAGCAGTTCGGCTATGCCCGGTGCGGAAAGGATGCGCTGACCGGCGGATCACCGGCAGAAAACGCTGCCATCACCCGCTCCATTTTGGATGGCACCGACCGTGGTGCCAAGCGCCAGGCTGTGTGCCTCAACGCAGGCGCTGCCCTGTACATTGGCGGCAAGGCGGACACCGTGACGGAGGGGGTAAAGCTGGCGGAGACCCTCATCGACTCCGGCGCAGCCAAGTCGAAGCTGGAAGAGATCATCCGCCTGACCCGGGGGTGACAGGATGTCCGAGACGATTTTAGAGACCATTGCCGCCCATACCAGACGCCGGGTGGCGGCGGAGCAGGCGGAGCTGCCTCTTGCCGCGCTTGCACATATGTGTGAGTTGAGAGGCCCCGCCCAGGGACACAGATTTCTGGAGGCCCTGCGAAAGCCAGCTATGAGCTTTATCTGCGAGGTCAAAAAAGCCTCCCCCTCCAAGGGAGTCATTGACCCGGATTTTCCCTATCTGGAGATTGCCCGGGACTACGAAAAGGCCGGCGCCGACTGCATCTCCTGCCTGACAGAACCCAGATGGTTTCTGGGCTCGGATCAGATCTTCCAGGAGATCCGGTGTTCCGTCTCCCTTCCCATGCTCCGCAAGGACTTTACTATAGAGGAATATCAGCTCTATCAGGCCAAAGCGATAGGGGCGGACGGGGTACTGCTAATCTGCGCGCTGCTGGATACCCGCACCATCGCCCGATACCTGGAGCGATGCGGAATGCTGGGGCTTACCGCTCTGGTGGAAGCCCACAACGCGGAGGAGGTTGGCTCCGCCGTTTCCGCCGGAGCCGAGATCATCGGCGTCAACAATCGCAATTTGAAGGACTTTACCGTGGACTTCGCCAATGCCGCCCGTCTGCGGGATCTGATCCCGGCGGAGGTCGTCTATGTAGCCGAAAGCGGCGTCACCGGCCCGGAGGACGTCGCCTCACTGCGGGCCATTGGCGCCGACGCAGTTCTGATTGGCGAGGCGCTGATGCGTTCTCCGGACAAAGAATCCATGCTTGCGGCCATGAAGGAGGCGGTGAAATGACAAAAATCAAAATCTGCGGCCTGTACCGCCCCTGCGACATCCAATTCGTCAATGATGCGCGTCCGGACTGGTGCGGTTTTATCATCGACTTTCCCAAAAGCCATCGAAATGTGTCGCCCCATGAGGTCCGGTCCCTGCGGGCATGCCTCGCACCGGGGATCATTCCGGTTGGAGTCTTCGTGGACCAGCCTGTGGAGCAGGTGTGCGCCCTATTGAACGAGGGAACGATCTCCATTGCCCAGCTTCATGGGCACGAAGACGCCGCTTACATCGCCGCCCTGCGGGCCAGTTCTCCCGGCCACGCGGTCTGGAAAGCCTTCAAAATACGTTCCCTGGATGATTTGGACGCCGCCAATGCCTCTTCTGCGGATCTGGTGCTGTTGGACAACGGCTATGGCACCGGCCGGACCTTCGACTGGTCGCTGGCCGGCGGGGTAAATCGCCCCTTTCTGCTGGCGGGTGGCCTGGCACCGGACAATATCCCGGAGGCCGTCGCCGCCCTTCACCCTTACGGGGTGGATATCTCCAGCGGCGTGGAGACCGGTGGTCAGAAGGACCGGGGCAAGATACTGGCGGCGGTCAGCGCTGCAAGGAGGAACGAAACATGATGTCAAGAGGACGCTTCGGCATCCACGGCGGGCAGTATCTGCCCGAAACGCTGATGAATGCCGTCATTGAGCTGGAGGAGGCCTACCGTCGCTACAGGGAGGACCCGGATTTTAACCGGGACCTCTCCGAACTGTTCTGCGAATACGCCGGGCGGCCCTCCCGTCTGTACTTTGCCAAACACATGACGGCGGACCTGGGGGGCGCCAAAATCTATCTCAAGCGCGAGGACCTGAACCACACCGGAGCCCACAAGATCAACAATGTGCTGGGACAGGCGCTTCTGGCCCAGAGAATGGGGAAGACCCGGCTGATCGCCGAGACGGGCGCGGGGCAGCACGGTGTGGCCACCGCCACCGCCGCCGCGCTTCTGGGGATGGAATGTGTGGTATTTATGGGCGAGGAGGACACAAAACGCCAGGCGCTCAATGTCTATAAGATGCGGCTGTTGGGCGCAGAGGTGGTCCCTGTCTCCACCGGAACCGCCACCCTGAAGGATGCGGTCTCCGAGGCCATGCGGGAGTGGACCGGACGCATCAGCGATACCCACTACTGCCTGGGCTCCGTGATGGGGCCCCACCCCTTTCCCACCATAGTGCGTGATTTTCAGTCTGTCATCTCCAGGGAAATCAAGCAGCAGCTTCTGGAAAAGGAGGGGAAGCTCCCCGATGCCGTCATCGCCTGTGTGGGCGGAGGTTCCAACGCCATCGGGGCCTTCTACCACTTTATCGGCGACGCCTCGGTCCGGCTCATTGGCTGCGAGGCCGCCGGGCGGGGCGTGGATACGCCGGATACCGCCGCCACCATCGCCACGGGGCGGCTGGGCATCTTCCACGGTATGAAATCCTACTTCTGCCAGGATGCCTATGGACAGATCGCGCCGGTCTACTCTATCTCCGCTGGCCTGGATTATCCCGGCGTCGGGCCGGAGCACGCCTGGCTCCACGACACCGGCCGTGCGGAATACGTGCCCATCACCGATAACGAGGCCGTGGATGCTTTTGAATACCTCTCACGCCTGGAGGGCATCATACCCGCCATTGAGTCCGCCCATGCGGTGGCCTATGCCAGGAAGCTGGCTCCTTCTATGGGCGGAGATCAAATCATCGTCATCAATATTTCCGGACGCGGAGACAAGGACTGTGCGTCCATCGCTCGGTACAGAGGGGAGGAGATTTCCGAATGAGCAAAATCAAGGCTGCCTTTGCAGACGGAAAGGCATTTATCCCCTTCCTCACCTGCGGCGACCCGGACCTGGAGACCACGGAAGCCCTGGTGCGCGTCATGGCAGAAGCGGGCGCCGACCTCATCGAACTCGGTATTCCCTTCTCCGACCCTACTGCAGAGGGGCCGGTCATCCAGCAGGCCAATATCCGGGCGCTCTCCGGCGGCGTTACAACCGACAAGATATTGGAAATGGCCCGGAAGCTGCGAAGCGAGATCTCCGTCCCGCTGGTCTTCATGACCTACGCCAACGTCGTCTTTTCCTACGGGACAGAACGGTTCCTCTCCGCGGCGGCCCAGGCAGGTATTGCCGGCCTGATCCTGCCGGATGTTCCCTTTGAAGAGAAGGACGAGTTTGGCCCTGCCTGCCGCAGGCACGGTCTGGAACTCATTTCCCTCATCGCCCCAACCTCGGAGGGACGTGTCGCCGAGATCGCCAAAGCGGCGGAGGGCTTCGTATACTGCGTGTCCTCCCTGGGTGTGACCGGGGTGCGCAGCCAGATCACCACGGATATCGGCGCCATGGTACGCCTGGTAAAAGCGGCCAACCCAGACATTCCATGCGCTGTGGGCTTTGGTATTTCCACTCCGGAGCAGGCACAAAAAATGGCCTTGCTCTCCGATGGAGCCATTGTCGGTAGCGCCATTGTCAAACTGGTGGCACAGTATGGCCGTGCGGCTGTCCCCTATATCCGGGACTATACTTCTGCAATGAAGGCCGCTGTCACATCGTCCCTCTGAGCGGGCGACAGAATTGGAGCCCGAATCGGTGAATTTGCAGGGTCCACCGTCTCCAACTCCGGATCCGCAACTTCCCAACAGTATGTCCAGATCGATCGGAGGAATGGGCTATGAAAGATCCAGGCATTCCCCGAACGCCCGGCGGACTTGGCCGAGCGGCGTTCCCCATCAAGGCCAAGGGGGTAAGAATCAAGCACGGGCCCCGGATGAATCATCCGGGGCCCGTGCTCTGCGGTTATTTGGAGAGATAGACCGCCTTGATACCCTTATAGGTCATATAGCAGTCCAGCTTGGACACGGTCTCAAAGGGGGCGTGCATGGACAGCACCGGTACGCCGGCATCCAGAGTGTCAATGTCCCGATTGGCCATATAACAGGCCACCGTACCGCCGCCGCCGGCATCCACCTTGCCCAGCTCGGCCATCTGCCAGATCACACCGGCATCATCCATGATCCGCCGGACCATGGCCACCACTTCGGCGGAGGCGTCAGAAGAGCCGGATTTGCCCCTGGCCCCGGTATATTTGCAAAAACCGATGCCGTAATTGATCCGGGCGCTGTTGCGCTTCTCATAGACCTCCGGGAAGTTGGGGTCATAGGCTGCGGTCACGTCGGTAGAGAGGCAGAAGGACTTCTCATAACAGGCTTTCAGGGACACCTTTTGCGCATCGCACAGGTCGGACATAAAGGTGTCGAAGGCCGCAGACTGCATCCCCGTGACGCCCTCTGATCCGATCTCTTCCTTGTCTGCCAGCATGCATACGGCGGTCCTGGCCGGCGTCTCCTCCAGATCCAGCAGCGCAGCCAGAGCGGCATAGGCGCACACCCGGTCATCATGGCCATAAGCGCCGATGAGAGAGCGGTCAAAGCCGATGTCCGAGGCGTGGAAGGCGGGCACGACGGACAGCTCGGCGGAAATGAAGTCCTCTTCCACAATGCCGTATTTCTGATTAAGGATGTCCATGATCGCCAACTTTACCCGCTGATCTCCCTCGTCATCCTGGAAGGGGCGGCTGCCCACCAGAATGTTCAGATTCTCGCCGGGAATGGCCTCACCCAGGGGTTTCTTGCTCTGCTCCGCGCCCAGGTGGGGCAGCAGATCGTCAATGGTAAAGAGCGGGTCCCCGGCGGCGGAGCCGATGGCCACCTTAACGACGGAACCGTCTTTGAGGGCCACAACACCGTGGAGCTCCAGAGGTATGGTGACCCACTGGTACTTGCGGATGCCGCCATAGTAATGCGTCTTGAGGAAGGCCAACTCCGCATCCTCATAGAGGGGGCTGGGCTTCAGGTCCAACCGGGGAGAGTCGATGTGGGCAGCGCCGATCTTGGCGCCCTGGTCCAGAGGCTGGCTGCCCACCACAGCCAGCATAACGGCCTTGCCCCGGTTGGAGCGGTAGACCTTATCTCCGGGTCTGAGCTCCATGCCGCGGACCAGAGGCTTGAATCCCCGGGCCTCGGCCAAGGAAATGGCGGTATCCACCGCCTCCCGCTCCGTCATGCTGCTGTCCAGGAACTTCTTGTAGTCCTCTGAATAGGCCCTCATGGCGGACTCGTCGGCCGGGCTCAGGCAGTCATAGCCATTCTTCTGTTGATAGAGGAGCGCCTCACGGCGCTTCTCTCCCGTAGTCTTCTGCTTTTCTTCCATGGGATTCCCTCCTATTTTGCATTCAATAAACCGGCAAAAAGGGCGCGGGCACGCAGCCTGAAGGTCTCCGGCGTGTCGCCCTCGTCATTTTCCAGGATATAGTCGCAGTGAGAGCGAAAAAAATCCTCCCCCTTCTGCGCGCTTACCCGTTTGCGGGCATAGTCCTCCGGGATGCCCTCCCGGTCCATGATGCGCCGGACCCGCAGCTCCGCCGGCGCCAGCACCCCTACTACCGCGTCGCACCGCCGGCCCAAGCCGCTCTCAATGAGCGCGATGGCGTCAATGGCAGCGGCGGGCCGCCCACCGGCCTCCGCCTCGCGGAGCTGGCGGTCGATCTCCTCGCCCACAAAGCGGTGGGTGATCGTGTTGAGATCCGCAAGCGCCTCCGGATCGTCGAAGACCAGATTCCCCAGCCTCTTACGGTCTATTGTGCCCCCTTCGCCGCAAATATGCTCGCCAAAGCGCGCGGTCAGCGCCTCCCGCAGGGAGATGCTGTTTGCCAGAAGCCCATGGTAGACCGCATCTGCATCCACAATATGGGCTCCCAAGTCGGTGAGCACATACAGCGCGGTGGTCTTTCCCGCCCCCGTAGGGCCGGTGATGCCGATGGTTTTCACCGTCGCTCCTCCTTTGCTGCAGGATTCCCTTTTATCATAACACTACTGCATCCTCCGCGTCTACGGCGGATCCGGCAATTCTTTGTCTTTTGCACCCTCGCTATCTCCCCATTTCGTCCACATTGATAATATGGAACCCCGCTGCCTTACTCAGGCGGTTTGCCACCGCCAGGCCGATACCGGCATCATCGGGGCACTGGGCCCAAATGGCGCTCACGTCGGTATCATCGAAGGCGCGGAGGGCATCAAAAACATGGCGCGCCTGGGCCGCCTTGTCCCCGGCGGGCCCCAGCCGCTCCACCACATGGCCGGGATACTGCCCGGCAAACTCGTCAAAGCAGGCCACACCGTCCCCCTCTTCCAGATGGGTCCGGATATAATCCGCCCCCCGCGCCGGATCTCCTCTGACCACGGTCACCGGGGCCTTGGGGGCGTAATGCCGATACTTCATACCCGGGGCCCGGGGGTGCTCTCCCTCCCCCATCAGGCGGCGTACCGCCGGGTCCACCGCTACCTCGCCCAAGGTCTCCCGGAGCTCCTCCAATGTCACCCCGCCGGGGCGCAGAAGGCGCGGGGGCATCACAGTGAGATCGATAATGGTGGACTCCACCCCCACAGTGCAGGGGCCGCCGTCCACAATGCCGTCTATCTTCCCATCCATATCCTCCAGCATGTGCTGAGCGGTGGTGGGGCTGGGCCGCCCGGAGGTATTCCCGGACGGGGCCGCTACCGGCAGATCCGCCGCGGTGAGAATGGCTCTGCATACCGGATGGGCCGGACAGCGCATCCCCACCGTGTCCAGGCCCGCAGTCACCACATCGGGCACCATGTCTCCGCGCTCCAGAATCATAGTGAGCGGCCCGGGCCAGAAGCGGTCTGCGAGGGCATAGGCCGCATCCGAGATATTCCGGCAGTACCGCTCCAGCCACGCAGCCGAAGGTATATGGAGAATGAGAGGGTTGTCCTGGGGCCGGCCCTTGGCCGCGAAAATATTGGCCACTGCCTCTGGGTCCAGTCCGTTGGCCCCCAGGCCATAGACGGTCTCCGTGGGGATACCCAGCAGACCGCCCCCCCGGATGATCTCCGCCGCCGGAACAACGTCATCCGGACCAAAACGTTTTGTGTTCAAATCGCTTCACCTGATTCCAGCGCCAGGAAGCGCCGCTTATTCGTAGATGCCCACCGGTACGCCCGCCAGTTCAATGGTGGTCTCCGGGGCAAATTTGGCTTTTTGCAGGTAGCCCTTAACGGTGAGGATGCCGTACTTGGGGTTGGCCTTTTCGTCCTCCAGTTCCAGCTCGATGTACCCCCCTGCCGGACTCTGGGCAGAGCCCGTGAGCCAGCCGTCCTCCTCCAGGAGGACAGCCAGATCGGATTTCACATCGTCCAGGCTCATCCCCTCCGGCAGGGTATTGAAATGGATGCACAATTCCACGGTGATTTCTCCTTTTTCGTTTGATGGCGCGGCGGCCTTTATTCCCCGCCCTCGCCCCGCTTCATCCGTTCCGCCTGGTCGGCGGTGACCAGCGCGTCGATGACCTCGTCCAGATCTCCGTTCATGATCGCATCTATCTTGTACAGCGTGAGGCCAATGCGGTGATCGGTGACCCGTCCCTGGGGGAAATTGTAGGTGCGGATGCGCTCGTTGCGCATCCCTGTGCCCACCTGGCTGCGGCGCTCCGCCGTAAGGGCCTCCTCCTGTTCCCGCACCTTCTCCTCGTAGAGCCGGGATCGAAGCAGCTGCATGGCTTTGTCCCTGTTTTGGAACTGGCTGCGCTCCTGCTGGCACTCCACCACCGTGCCGGTGGGTCTGTGGATGAGCCGCACGGCGGAGGAGGTTTTGTTCACATGCTGCCCCCCCGCGCCGGACGCCCGGAAGACCTGCATCTCGATATCGGCGGGGTTGAGGGCAAAGTCCACCTCGTCCACCTCGGGCAGCACCGCCACCGTAACGGTGGAGGTGTGGATGCGTCCACCGGACTCGGTCTCCGGCACCCGCTGTACCCGGTGGACACCGCTCTCAAATTTCAGGCGGCTGTAAGCCTCTTCTCCGTCAATGGTAAAGCAGATCTCCTTGATCCCGCCCAGCTCGGTGTCACTGAGACTGGTGACCTCCACATTCCAGCGCCGGGCCTCGGCGTACATGGCATACATACGGTAGAGGGAATTTGCAAACAGCGCCGCCTCCTCGCCGCCCACGCCAGCCCGAATCTCTACGATGACGTTTTTCCCGTCGTTGGGATCCCTGGGCAGCAGCAGGACCCGGATCTCCTCCTCCAGACGGGCCACGTCAGCCTTGGCCTCGGTGTACTCCTCCTGGGCCAGCTCCTTCATATCCGGATCGGAGAGGAGGGCTTCCGCGTCGGCAAGGTCCCGCTTGCGCCTTTCATAGGCCCGGTAGGCCGTTACCACCGGCTCCAGCTCCCGCTGCTCCCGGTTGAGCTGTGCCACCCGTGCCGGGTCGGCGTAGGTCTCGGGCGCCGCCAGGCGGGCCTCCAGTTCGGCATATTGATTTTCCAACGCTCTGAGTTTCTCTTCCAGCATACGATATCCTCAAATCAATTTTAATTGCGGTCCAGGAGCCAGGATTTCACCAGCGCGGGAGCTTCCCTCAGATAGCTCTGTACCCGCGCGCCCATATGGCTTTCCGGCGCGGCCAGCGTAGAGAGGGTGTAGGTCCCCTCCCAGACCCGGGCCCACAGAATACGGACCCGGGCCAGATGGAACCCGTTTGTCACCACCAGGACCTGTCCCATCCGCTCTCCATAGCCCTTCTCCTTCAGGAGGGCAAAGGTATTATTGATGTTCTGCCAGGTGTTATGAGATGCCTCCTCCAGCAGGATACGGCTCTCCTCCACCCCGTGCTCCACCAGATAGTCCCGCATGGCGGCGGCCTCGGTGGTGGGCTCGTCGGGTCCCTGTCCGCCGGTCACGACTACGGGCAGTTCCGGGTGCTCCTCCAGATATGCCAGTGCGGTATCCAGGCGGTCCCGGAGCAGAACAGAGGGGCCCCAGGACTGCACCTGACAGCCCAAAATGACCATCATGCGCGGCTCTCCCTTTATCTCCGTGCGCGCGCCGGCCAGGATCACCCCTTCCAGCACCCCGAAGACGGCCACACCGAGACACAACAGAATGGTCAGCGCCCGCCGCAGCGTCCGGCCCCTCCCGGCGGGGCAGCGTGCCGTCAGCGCGAAGAGGATCAGAAAGAGCCCGCCCAGGGCCGGGAAGGCGGCAAACTTCCGAATGCTGAAGGGGGCCGCCAGGAACGTTACGGCGGAGGCCGCCAGCACCAGGACGCCCACCCAGAGCAGCATCTCCCCCCAGCGCCTGCCCTGATAGGGGCGGTACGGCTTTCCTCTCACTCCGCCTTTACCTCCTCCAGCTCGGCGCTCAGCCGTTCCCAAGTGGCGTAGAGATGGGCGATCTCCTCTTCCAGCGCTTCCCGCTGCTCATAGAGCTCGGTAAGCTTCAGATAGTCACTGGCGGCATCCTCGATCTCCCTCGTAAGATCGTACATCCGCTCCTCCGCTCGGGCGACCTCTCGCTCGGCGGTGGCCACCTCTTTTTCCAGCAGCTTTGTGCCGCCGGTGCGCCGGGGCCTTTCTTTTTTCGGCTCCGCCTCCTCCTTCTTGGACGGAGAAACGGCCAGCTTTTTCTCCTTCCAGGCCCGGTACTCCTCAAAGGTACCGTCAAAGTCGGTGATTCGCCCATCCTCCAGCATCCAGATCCGGGTTGCGAACTGACGGATAAAATACCGGTCATGAGAGACAAAGAGCAGATTTCCCGTGTAATCCGCCACCGCTTCCTCGATCCATTCCCGGGAGGACAAATCCAAATGATTGGTGGGCTCGTCCAGGATGAGTAGGTTGATCTTGGCGTCCATCAGCATACACAGCCGAAGCCGGGACTGCTCCCCTCCGGAGAGCGTGGAGACGCTTTTGAACACATCCTCCCCCCGGAAATTGAAGGCCGCCAGCCGGTCCCGCGCTTCCTGGGTCGAGCAGTTCTGGTCATAGAGCATGGTGTCCACCAGATTCCGCTCCGGGTAGGAGAAGTGAATGATCTGGGGCAGATAGCCGAGGCGCACAGTGGGCCCCAGGCGGATCTTGCCGCTGTCCGGCTCCTCTTCCCCCAAGATCAGTTTGATGAGGGTGGACTTGCCCGTGCCGTTGTCCCCCAGCAGGGCAATGCGCTCGCCGCCTTCCACCTCCAGGTCTACGTGATCGAAAAGAGTGCGTGCTCCAAAGGACTTTTTCAGGTCCTTGATTACCATGACCTCGTCTCCACGGAACTCCCGTTCGCCGAATCTGATCTCCAGTTTCCGGTCCTTTTTGGGCTTGTCCGTCTTGCGCAGGCGCTCAATGCGCTTTTCCATGGAAAAGGCCCGCTTGTGAAGCTTATCGTTGCCCATGAAGGCCCACAGGTGGAGCTTGTCCGCCGCAGCCTGGAGCTGCTCGATCTTGGCCTGCTCCTTTTCATACTGCTTCAGCTTTTCCTCGTAACGGCGCTCCTTTTCCTCTACGTAAAAGCTGTAATTTCCGGCATAAAACTCCGCCTTGCCGTTTTCCAGCTCAATGACCCGATTGACCACCTTGTCCAGGAAGTACCGGTCGTGAGAGATGGTGAGAACGGTGCCTTTGAACCGGGCCAGATACTCCTCCAGCCATTCCGTGGCCCGGAGATCCAGATGGTTGGTGGGCTCGTCCAACAGGAGCACGTCGGTGTCCTCCAGAATAAGACGGCCCAGGTTCACACGGGTCTTTTCCCCGCCGGAGAGGTCGGAAAACTGCCGCTCCCGCATTTCTCCCGGAATATCCAGGCCGTTGCAGACCTTATTGAGGGCGGTCTCGGTGTCGTATCCGCCACCGGACTCGAAGGCGGCCGCAAGGGCGTCATACCGCTTGAGGAGCGCGGTCTCATCCTCCCCCTGCTCCATACGCCCTGCAAGGAAGGTCATCTCCCGCTCCAGCTCCTTCAGCCGGTCAAAGGCGGTGCGGAGCACCCGATCCACCGTATATCCCACAGGATATACCGGTATCTGGGAGATGAGGCCCACCCGCTTCCCGGAGGCCGTGGACACCTGCCCCTCGTCCGGCTCCAGTTCCCCGGTGAGGATACGGAACAGCGTGGTCTTGCCCGCTCCGTTTTTTCCCAGCAGGCCGACCCGCTCCCCGGTGTCCACCTGAAAGGTCAGTTCGTCCAGGATCCGGTTGCCCACCTCAAACTCTTTACTGACGTTTGACACGGATATGTCTATCATTCGTTTACTCCCGCTGCACAATGTGGTATGATATTACTGAATAAAAAAGAGGAGGCCATTGTAATGGATGCCATTCGCTGGCAGGGAGATTCCCTTGCACTGCTTGATCAGACCAAGCTTCCCGTGGAGGAGGTCTGGGAGGACTACACCGATTATCGGAAGGTGGCCGACGCCATCCGCCGTCTGGTGGTCCGCGGCGCCCCCGCCATCGGGATCGCGGCGGCCTATGCCGTTTGTCTGGCCGCCATGGAGCTCCAATGTCAGGATACCGCCCAGTTCCGCGCCGGCATGGCCCGCGCCGCCAAGGTGCTGGCTACCAGCAGACCCACCGCCGTCAACCTCTTCTGGGCCCTGGACCGGATGACGCTGGCCCTGTCCGCCGGCGGCGGCGGGCCGGAGGCCATCCCTGCGCTGGTCCGGGAAGCGGAGGCCATCCACCGTGAGGATATCTCCATGAACCGAAAGATCGGCAAATATGGAGCGGAGCTGGTGCCGGAGGGAGCCCGCATTCTTACCCACTGCAACGCCGGGGCCATTGCCACTGGCGGCTTCGGTACCGCTTTGGGCGTGGTCCGGGCCGCCCACGCCGCCGGCGGGGTGGAGATGGTCTACTGTGATGAGACCCGTCCGCTCCTCCAAGGCGCCCGCCTCACCGCCTGGGAGCTGATGAGGGATGGAATCCCCGCCACACTGATCACAGACAGCATGGCGGCCTCGCTCATGGCCCAGGGCAAGATCGACATAGTCTTTCTGGGCTGCGACCGCATGGCGCGCAACGGCGACTTTGCCAACAAGATCGGCACCTACGGCGTGGCGGTCCTAGCCGCCTACCACGGCATCCCCTTCTATACCGTGCTCCCCTCCTCCACCATCGATATGTCCATTCCGGATGGGAAACATATCGTCATCGAGGAGCGGGACCCGGCGGAGGTCACCCACTTCGCCGGCGTCCAAACCGCGCCGGAGGGGATCCGTGTCTGTAACCCCGCCTTCGACGTGACGCCCCACAAACTGCTCACCGGCATCGTCACGGAAAAGGGCGTCATCCATCCACCCTTTGGCGAACGCCTTCTGGAGCTGTTCGGCTGACTTACGGCTCTTTCGTGATCCTCTTCAAATCGTCCACCAGTTCCTCAAATGCCATGCCGCGGGAGGCCTTGACCAGAATGGTGGAGTTGGGCTTTACCAGCTCCGCCAGAATGGGCTTGGCCTCCTCTTTTGTCTCGCACCAGTAGACTTGGGGCACCATAGCGTCCTTGGCCGCGTCATAGATGTGCCTCGCCAGCTCCCCCACCGCCACCAGACAGTCGATCCCGGCCTTGCCCAAGTAGGCTCCCACGCCCGCGTGGAGGGTGGGTGCGAATGGGCCCAGCTCGAACATATCGCCCAGCACGGCAATCTTATAGTCCCCACCGCTCTTGGATAGGACCTCCACTGCAGCCCGCATGGACTGTGGATTGGCATTATATGCGTCATTGAGGATAGTGATCCCGTCCCCGCGCTTGAGGATATTCATGCGCATTTTGGTGGGCGCGAACCGGAGAACTCCTCTGGCGATCTCCCCGCCCGTCATGCCGAAATGCTCCGCCACCGCTGCGGCAGTGAGCGTAGGATAGAGCATATGGTTCCCAAGGGCAGGGATCTCCACGTCAAACCCGCTTCTCGGCGTCCGCACATGACAGCGGACGCTTTTCTCTCCGTCGCTCTCCACCCCGGTGGCCCGGTAATCCAGACCTTCGGCCGTACCCACGAGCACGCTCTGGAAGGGCAGCGAGGCCCGCAGAGGCTCCAGCAGCGGATCGTCTCCGTTGAGGATCACATAGCCCTTTTTCGGATCCATGTGCGAAAAGATCTCGCATTTTGCCTTCAAAATGTTCTCCCGGGAGCCCAGATTCTCAATGTGGGAATCCCCGATGTTGGTGATAACGGCCACGTCGGGCTCCACGATGCTGCTGAGATACTCGATCTCCCCGAAGTGATTCATGCCCATCTCGACCACGCAGATCTCGTGGTTGCTGTTGAGCCGCAGAAGGGTGAGGGGCAGCCCAACCTCATTATTGAAATTTCCCTCCGTCTTGAGGACCTTGAACCGCTCTCCCAATACCGCGGCCACCATATCCTTGGTCGTGGTCTTGCCCACGCTGCCCGTAACGGCCACAAAGGGGATGCGGAACTTCTGCTTGTAATGCCGGGCCAAATCCCGCAGCGCCTTTTGGGTACTGCCCACTTTGATATAGAACTTGCCGGGCAGATAGCTCTCCCGCTCCCGCTGGGTAAAGCAGCCCGCCGCCCCGCCCTCCAGGGCTTCGTTCAGGAAGGCGTGTCCGTCAAACCGCTCCCCCACCAGGGGAATGAACAACGCGCCCGGATCGGGATTACGGCTGTCGGTAAAGACGTGCTTCACTGTAAGGTCCAGGTCGCTGAACTCTCCCAGCAGCTTTCCGTCTACAGCTTCCAGTATCTCACGTATTGTCATGGGCTCCATAGCGTACTTCTCCTTCTTTCTGCTCTCAGGGTCACCGGCCCGCCCTTCTGGCCTCCAGGGAGGCCAGAAGGATGCGCTCGCACAGCGCGGCGTAGTCCACACCCACCGCCGCGGCCTCCTGGGGCAGCAGACTGGTGGGCGTCATGCCGGGCAGAGTGTTGATCTCCAGGAACCAGGGGGTCCCCTCCGCATCCAGAATAAAATCGGCTCTGGAGTAGACCGAGAGTCCAAGCGTACGGTAGACCTTCAGCGCCGCCGCGCGGAGCTTGGCCTCGGCTTCCGAAGAGATCTCCGCCGGGCAGACTTCCACGGCCGCACCAGGCTGATACTTGTTCTCATAGTCATAAAAGCCGCTTTTGGGAATGATCTCAATGGAGGGCAGCGCCTCATCCTCCAGGATGCCCACCTGGATCTCCCGCCCCGCCACGTACTGCTCTAACACGCTACGTCCGCCAAACCGCAGGCCGTCCAGCAGCGCGGCCCGCAGCTCCTTTTTGTCATGGGCGATCGATACGCCGATGGAAGAGCCGCTGTCCACCGGCTTTACCACACAGGGTACAGGAGTCTGGCTGGTGAGCCGGTCCACGTCCCGTTCGGTATACCGCACCGCCTTCCACCTGGGGGTATCTACCCCCGCTCCGGCAATGAGCCGTTTGGTGAGGTCTTTGTCCATGGCGAGGGCACTGCCCAGATACCCCGCGCCGGTGTATGGGATGCCCATAAGATCAAAGGCGGCCTGGACCCGTCCATCCTCCCCACACTGGCCATGGAGGGCCAAAAATACGATGTCGGCCATGGCGCACAACTCCAGGACCCCGGGTCCGAACTGACTTTTTCCCTTCCCTTTGCGGGAGGCCTTCACGGCCTCTAGGTCAGGGGCGTCCCGGTCCACGTGCTTCCCCGCATCGGGAAGAGGGGCGTCAAAGCGGTCCTCCAGGGTCTTCCCATCATCCTCCAGGCCAAAATACATGTCTACCAGCGCCGCCTTGTGCCCCCTGCCCCGCAGCGCCTCCGCCACCATGACCCCCGAAGACAGGGATACATTTCTCTCCGGGCTCAGTCCGCCCGCCAAAACAACAATCTTCATCAAATTCCTCCCGAACCGGAACGCTCGATTTCATTTCAGGATATGCGGCACGTCACCCGAATCATACCGTTTGCCGCAAAAGGGATACCGTCTTCACGTAATTAATTATTTTACCACACACAGGAAAAAACCACAAGTATCCCATTCCCTGCTGGCGCCTGTGTTTTCCGGCTCAATTTGCAAAAATATTTTGCTCCATATCCAGATTTTTCCCCGCTGTAAAAAATTCTTGCTCTATTTTTGCCCCCTCTTCCCCGTCGGAGAAACGGTTTCCCCTGTTTTTTCAATATCTTTCACTTCTGTTCTAAAGCTGGCACAGCGTTTGCGGAGTAAGAGGGCACCTGCAAAAAGAGAGGAACCGAACCATGCATGAACAGCTCTATCGAGAAATTGAGGGCATGCAGGACCGGCTGGCAGCCTGGCGCCGCGTGCTGCACCAGATTCCAGAGGTGAGTATGGACCTGCCCAATACCCTGGCCTATATGAAAGACCGGCTGAACGAGATGGGCGTGGGCTACACCCAGGCGGGCCGCTGCGGCCTCTACGCCCTGCTGGGCCAGGGGGACGGCACCATCCTGCTCTGTGCCGCATGCGGAACTGCGGTATTTATATTTCAGTTCGTCGAATTGCCCATACAACATCGTGCCGCTCTTGCCATTCAGATATCCCATGAAACCCGACACCGCTATCTTCGGTGGTATTTCCTCCAACATGTGGATATGGTCTGCACATACCTCTGCTTCCACTATCCCAACACCTTTCCATTCGCATAATTGCCTTAGTATTTTTCCTATTGCCTCTCGCTTTTTTGCTAAAATACTTTCCTGAGATACTTTGGTGCAAACACTATGATGTCATTTAGTCACATCTGAATGTCCTCCCTTTGCTATCTTTAGTTGCAGTTGGCTGACCGCTTCTTCCGTATAGTAAAGGGAGTTTCTTTCTCTTGCTTATCGCCGCAAGCTCTTTTGAATCACTGGCTTAGACCAGTGGTCTTCAATATACAAAATACAAAAAGAGTTCCGGCCCTGGGAACTTCCCCGGGCCGGAACTCTTTTACTTTTCCAGATCGCTCCGGATCACCATATGGATGTGGTCTTCCCACACCCCGTTGATTTGCAGATATTTGAGGGCCAAGCCCTCTTCATAAAAGCCTGCCTTTCGGGCTACACCAAGAGAGGCCAGATTTCGGGGCATGATATTGGCCTCTATCCGGTGCAAGTCCAGTTCCTCAAAAGCAATGCGCACAGTCTCCCGGACCGCCTCAGTCATATAGCCGCGCCTCAGGAACCGCTGGTCCAGCTTATAGCCCAGAAAACAGGATTGAAAGGCCCTGCGCACAATCTGTCCCAGCGAGGTGAGCCCGATGATCTCTTCCGGCGCCTCCCTGCGGGCAATATAAAACCGATAGCCCCGGTCAGAGAGCACGTCTCTCTGCTCCTCCAGCAGCAGGGGGCGCTGCCCGGCTTCACTGAAAAACGCATCCTCCCTCATAGGTTCAAACGGGGTAAGGAACGTCCGATTCCGGCGGTAATAATCCGCGACACGCCCCGCCAATTGAGGGGAGGTCATGGTCAGCAGGAGCCGTTCCGTCTGATAGACCGGCCCGATCACTTATTTCGTGCCGAAGATACGGTCTCCGGCGTCGCCCAGCCCCGGGACGATATAGCCGTGGTCGTTGAGCTTCTCGTCCAGGGCCGCGCAGTAGATGGCCACATCGGGATGGTCCTTGCGGACGCGCTCCACGCCCTCGGGAGCGGCGATGATGTTCATCAGCTTGATGTGCTTGACCTCATAGTTCTTGATAAACTGGATGGCTGCGGAGGCGGAACCACCGGTGGCCAGCATGGGGTCGAGGACGATGACGTCCCGCTCGGCGATGTCGGAGGGCATCTTGCAGTAATACTCCACAGGCTCCAGTGTCTGAGGATCGCGATAGAGACCGATATGTCCCACCTTGGCGGAGGGGATCAGTGTGAGGATTCCATCCACCATGCCCAGGCCCGCTCGGAGGATGGGGACGATGGCCAGCTTTTTGCCCGCCAGGGTCTTGAAGGTGCCGGTGGCCACGGGAGTCTTGATCTCCACCTCCCGGGTGGGCAGGTCACGGGTGGCCTCGTAGCACATCAGGGTGGCGATCTCGGAGACGATCTCCCGGAACTCCTTGACACCGGTATTCTCATCCCGGAGTATGGCCAGCTTGTGCTGGATCAGCGGGTGGTCAAAAATGTGTACCATTTCATCCATGTTGTTCTTCCCCTTTACTATTTTCAACTTTGGCAAGCCGTTCACGCTCGGCTTGGGACAGACGATGGTAGACGGGCGCCAAGGCCGCCGCCGGGACCAGCGCCCCCTGCCGGGCCAGCTCCAGTGCCCCGCGCGCTACGCCCCATGCGCTCTGGAGGCGCAGGTGCGGCGGAGCAAGCGCCACCGCGAGCCCTCGTTTCGTCAGTTCATTATAACACAGCTCGGCTCCGTCTCCAACCAGTATTTGCGGTTTTTTGCGGTTTTCCAGCTCCAGGGCCAATTCTTCTACAGGGATGGCCCGGTCCGGGCACAGCCGCTCCAGTATACCGCCGCAGGCCTGAAAGCGGGCATTGTAGACCTGATTCCTCCGGGCATCCATAACGGCGCAGAGATCCGCCTCCAGATGGGCCAGCGGCCACGCCATGGCTTCCAGCGTGGAGACGCCCGCGCAGGGCTTGTCCCCCGGCCAGGCCAGCCCCTTGGCCGCGGCCACGCCGATCCGAAGTCCTGTAAAGGACCCTGGCCCCGCCGCCACGGCCACGACCTCCATCTCCTCCAGCGTCAGCCCGCAGTTTTCCAGGAGATCCCGGCACATGGGCATCAGCGTTCGGCTGTGCGTGAGGCCGCTGTGCTGGAAGGATTGGGCCAAGAGCGTCTCGTCCTCACACACCGCCACTGAGGCCGCTGTAGCGGAGGACTCCAGAGCCAAAATCTTCATCTCTCTCCCCCCTCGGTCATCGTGATGAACCGCTGTCCGTCGTTGGCGCCCCGGCGGATATCTACCCGGACACAGTCCCCTTCCAGAGCCTCGGCCACATTTTCACTCCACTCCACGGCACACACGCCGCCCCGGCCCAGGTAGTCCTCCCATCCGATCTCGAAGAGCTCGTCGGCGGAGCCCAGGCGGTACATATCGAAGTGGAACAGAGGGAGCCGCCCTCCATCGTACTCATTGACGATGGTAAAGGTGGGGCTGGTCACCCGGTCCGCTATCCCGAGCCCCCGGGCCAAGCCCCGGACAAAAGCAGTCTTGCCCGCCCCCAGGTCCCCGGTAAAGGCCACCACTGTGCCCGCTTTCAGCCGCGCCCCCATGGACGCGCCCAGCGCCTCGGTCTCTTCGGGACTGTTGGTTGTGTACTCCATCGGCTCTCCCCCCACTATACGCACCACATAAGTCGAAATATTATAACACAGATTCCCCCGCCTGTAAAACCTGTTTACGAAAGCCGTCCGAAGTGGTAAAATATATGTTCCATCACTCCGCAAAGGAGGTGAGGCCCTTTGTGGCTCACCGATAGCATCAAAGAATTTTTCCGCAAAGCGGACGTGCTTCTCCTTGTGCTCATTGTGGCGGCCTCGCTGTTCGGCGTGGTGCTCATCTACAGCGCCACCCGCTGGATGGGTGCCGCCGGCGCGCGGTTCGTCCCCATTCAGCTCGTCGCCATAGTCCTGGGTGTGGCGGTCTATTTCGTCATGTCCTTTGTGGACGTGGAGCTCTTTACCGAGCGAAGCTGGAAATGGATGCTTTTCTTCAATGTATGCATCATTCTCATGCTCCTCACCCCCTTCGGCGTGGGCAAAGAGCAGACCGGGAACAACAGCTGGCTGGCATTTCCCTTCCTTCCCATGAATATCCAGCCGGCTGAGGTGGCCAAGATTTTCTTTGTCCTGCTGCTAGCCTTTCAATGCCGCAAGCTCCAGGACTGGGGCATCAGCCGTTTCACCTCGGTGGTGCAGCTGGCCGGGCACTCCCTCTTTATGGCGGCCCTCATCGCCGTGGTCTCCGGGGACTTCGGCATGGTCCTGGTCTATTTGGGCCTCTTCGTCATCATCGCCTGGACGGCCGGGGTCAAAAAGCGGTGGTTTCTCCTTGCCCTGGTGCTCGGAGTCGCTGCGGTCATCATTGTCTGGCCCCATGTCCCCGGCTACATCCAGGGCCGCTTCACCGTAGTCATCGACCACATCACCGGCAACCCGGACACCTATGTGGAGCAGACCCAGGGCCGCGGCTGGCAGCAGACCCGCAGCATCCTGGCCATTGGCAGCGGCGGCCTTTTCGGTCAGGGCTATCTGCAGGGCACGCAAACACAGAGCGCTTCGGAAGAGGCGCTCCCCGCCCGGCATACCGACGAGATCTTTGCCGTCTGCGGAGAGGAGTTCGGCATGGTGGGCTGCATCCTGGTCATCCTGCTCCTCACCGCCATCATCCTCCGCTGCGTGTGGGTGGCCCGCCGGGCCAACAGTCCCATGGCGGCCTATGTCGCCATGGGTTACGCCGCCATGCTCCTCCTTCAGACGGTCATTAACATCGGCATGTGCCTGTATGTCTTTCCCGTGGTGGGGCTCACCCTCCCCTTTTTCAGTTCCGGAGGCTCCTCCATCATCACTCTCTATGCCTGTATGGGCATCGTCTCCGGCATCAAGATGCGCTCTCTCCCCAGTTGGCTGCGGGACCGGAGCCAGCTATAGCCACGCGAACGATACGTTGAAAGGCGGTCCGGCATTTGCCGGACC